>CAJXWR010000019.1 GCA_913062675.1 uncultured Trueperaceae bacterium | reverse complement strand
GGTCACCAATCTGCGTGGTGGCGGGGTTGGTGGAGCTGGTGGAGATCATGATCACGCCCGCGTCTTGCAGCGGGTTGGCGGCGGCGATGCTCATGGTGCTCGAGATGGCACCCAGCACGCCGATGACCCCTTCGTCGATGAAGCGCGCGGCGCAGTTGATCGAGCCTTCGGGCGTGGTCTGGTTGTCACAGATGGAGAGTTCGATGGGGCGGCCGTCCACGGTCGGCATTTGCTCGAGCGCGGTTTGGATGCCCTGGAGGGTGGAGGTGCCGATCGTCGCGAAGCGACCGGACAGTTCGAGGTTGACCCCGATGCGGACCGGTTCCTGCGCGAGCGTGACGCCGGCGAGGATGAGGGCGACGAGAAGCGTGAGAATCTTCTTGGCCATGAGATACGTCCTTTCGTTTCGTTACCTGGCCGGGGTCGTGACCGCGTGTAGGGACGTCGGTACGCTCCGGAGTGGGGTGGAGGGGCGAGGCCCCGTGAGATGGCCTGCAAGCGAAAACGTGTATGCAGGTTGCAGGAGCATACACGGATGTATGGAGCGTGTCAACGCCGTTCCGCGCGTCTAGAACGACCATAATGCCGGTTTTTCAGTGTGTGCACGGCCACGATTTTCGTGATTCTATGCAGCCACTTGCGGGGACATCCGAGCGGCGCGCATGCGGTCCTCGAGGGGACGCTCGTCAGCGCGCACCAGCCGCGTCGCGGGTGTCTTGCGTGCGTTGCACGAGTGGCAACGCGAGCGTCATGAGGGTGAGGAAGCCGGCAGAGAGAAGGAAGGTCACGGTGTACCCGAACGCCTGCGCAAGCGCGCCGATGGCGAGCGGGGCAGAGAACTGCGCGACCCGGTTCGCGGTGATGCGCGTCCCAAGCGCGAAGCCGTGCCGTTCGGTGGCGACGTCCTCCACCACCGCGACCATCGTGAGCGGCTGCGCGACCCCGACCGCCACGCCGAGCGCAGCGGCTGCGAGCAGTTGCACGACCAGCGCAGGGCCCAGCGCAATGCCGGCGGTGCCGAGGGCGGCGAGGATGAGCGTGACCAGGAACGTGGGGACGCGGCCACCGAGCGCGGCGATGATGCTCGCCATGAACGGTCGCACGGCCACGGCGACGAGCGAGCGCGTGCTGATGACGGCACCGATGACCGTGGCGGGCACGGCGAACCCTTCGAGGTAGGCGGGGAGGAACGAGTTGTGGATGATCATGACGATCATGATCGTGCCGCTCACCCAAAGGCCGGTACGGACCGAGGGATAGGTGAGCAACTGCGTCACTTGAAGGATGGCACGGACGAGGGGATGCCCCGCACCCTGCCGCGCGTCGTGCGCGCCTTGGGCTTGGGTTGCCTGCCCGGCTGCCGGCTGGTGTGACGACGCGGCGTTGAGCGGTGCGGAGGAGGTGGCGGAGGCGTCGGGATTTGCCGCGCCGTTCGTGTCGTCTCCCACGGGTGCGCGCATGGCGCGCGGGAGTTGCGCGACGGTGAAGGTGAGCACTCCAAGCCCCGCGATTGCGGCGGCCAGCGTGAAGCTGGCAGGAAAACTGCTGGCGTCAAGGATCACGCCGGCGGTGATGGGGCCGAGGAGTTGCCCAGCCGAGACGAAGGCACCGTACACGCCGTAGTTGCGTTCACGATCGCGTCCCTCGCCGAAGCGAGCGACGAGCGACTGGGCGGCGACGACGGCGAGGAGTTGCCCGAGACCCGTGAGGACCTGCAATGCGAGAAGTGCGGCGATGGATGCATCGATGGCCACCCAGACGGGGGCAGCGAAGAGGAGCAGCGTGCCGGCGATCGCGACCGGTTTGCCGCCCACCCGGTCGACGAGCTGCCCGGTAGGGATGGCGAGGAAGAGCGGGAAGAGGAAGGTGGCGGAGACGATCAGGCCGAGGGTGGCGGGGGACGCGCCGAGGCTGACGGCGAGGAGTGGCGCGAGCGTGCTGGTCATGAAGTAACTCGTGAACAGGAACGCAGCCGCCAGGCTGAGCAGCGTGAAGGGCCGCCCGGGCCGACGCCCCGCCTCCGGGTCTCCCCTCTGCGGTGAGGCGGACGGGGTGGGCGAGCGTGACGCGTGCCGGGCGGCAGTCGGTGGGTCCTGCTGGGTGCGCCCGTCGGGTGGGGGTTCGCTCAAGCGCCGACCTTGCGGTCAACGACGGGGCAGGTGACCTCCCCCACCCCGGGAATGACGCAACCGACCGTATCGCCATGCGCGAGCGGAACCGCGCCGGGCGTGCCGGTGCTGATCACGTCCCCGGGTTCGAGCGGCATGATGGCGCTGAAGAAGGCGACGAGTTTTGCGGGTGAATGAAGCATGTTCGCCACCACGTTCCTTCGGGCGGGCGAACCGTTGTGGAGCGTGGTGACCTCGACGTCAGCCAGGTCGAGGCGTTCCACCGCCCCGGCAGGGAGTTCATCGAGGGTGACGAGATCGGGACCGAGCACGAGGAACCCGTCGAAACTCTTGGCGCGCGTGAGGAAGCGCGGGTTGCGTTGCAGGATGTCCTCCGCGGTCATGTCGATGATCGTGGTGACCCCGGCGATCAGGCTTGCAGCGTCCGCCTCGGCGACGTCCTTACCGTGCACACCGATCACCAACCCCAACTCTGCCTCCCCGGTCGTGCGTTCACTCTGCCGGGGGATGGGGATCGTCTCCCCTGCCGCGATAATGCTGGTGTAGGGCTTCATGAAGGTGGCGGGTTCGTCAGGGCGCGTCTCGCCCAGGTCACCGGCATGCTCGGCGTAGTTGAGGCCGACACCGAGGATCTTGGGAGGGTGATGCAGGAGCGGGGCGGCGGGATGGGCGGCGTCCTCGACGAGGCTGGGAAGGAGGGACCCGTTGGCATCGAGCCAGGCTTGCAGCGCGGTCAGCTTCTCGGCTTGCAGGAGGCCTTGGACGGTGGCGGGCCAGGCGTCCCCGCTCACGTCGGCGATGCGGTGAATGGGAATAGGGCCGTGGGGGGTGACGACGGCCGCATAGGCGCCGTGGGGTCCTTGGAGACTGGTGATGCGCACGTGGGTCCTCCCGGGGTTGATGTGAAGGAAAGCGTACCGCGGGGAGGGAGGGGCGGGGTTAGGGAAGTCGTGCGAGTGCGGTGGGGCCTTCGAAGGGGAGCGGTTCGCGGTCGAGTCGGATGCGGAGGTGGGTGGTGGTGCCGGGCGTGAGGGCACGGGTGGCGTGGAGGGCGGGTGTGAGGTCGAGCGTGGCGGTCCAGAGGTTCGGGTCGCGCGGGTCGCGGCTGGGCAGCGAATCGTGGTGCCCGCGGTAGCCGACGAGGCGGCTGCCGGTGCGCGCGGCAATGCGGAGGGCGAGGTGGGGTGCATGCGCTTCGGTTCGCCGCAATCGGCTGAGGTCGAGGTGGAAGCAGCGGCGCGAACGGTCTCCCTGATGCACGTGCACGCGGATGGGGAGATCGGGGTGACGCTCGGCGATGGAGCGCCAAGGGACATCCTCCGTTCGTTGGGTGCTCCTGGCTTCCTCGTCCCGGACGAGGAGGTCGACGTAGTAGTCGGGAACCGGGTCGCCGCGTTCGTCCTCGACCCGAACGATGAGTTGCGTCCAGCCGATGGCATCCGGGTCGGCGGCGCGCGCGGCGAGGGTGGCGAGTCGTTGGACGCGCCGCGCGACGCGCGCCTGCGTCCAACGGCCACTGAGGGCGTTCGCGACGACGTGTCCGAGGCCGCGGGGTGGATCCGTGAGAACGGTGCCGTGGTGATGGTTGGGAAGGGGCAGGAGGGGAAGGGCGTGGCGTGCACGTGCCCATGGGTCGTGGTGGCGCAGGCGCGGCGTGAAGCGGGGGGTTCGGGTGAGGTCGGCGTCGAGCTGAATGGGGAAAGGATGGGCGCCCGCAAGGCGAACGACGCCGTCGGTCCCCTCCTCGTGCAGCGCGCTGCGGGGGAAGGTGTACCCACGCGTCCCGCTGGCGACGAGGAGGCGTGCAGGATCGAGGGGTGGCGGTTCGCGCTGGAACGGATCGACGTCGGGGCTGGCGAGTTCTAGGGCGCGGAGCAGGCGGTCGCCTCCCTCGAGCAGGTCGGGGCCGGGGGTAAGGGTTCCGTTCCACAGTGCGGCGAGCATGCCGCGTCCGAGGTGCGCGAGGGGTGAGCCATGGCTTGCGGGGGCGAGTGCGATGACCCAGTCGAGCGCATGGGCGCGCTGGGGGTGCCGCGCGAGCCAGGCGAGAAGGACGAGCATGCCGGTCGAGTGGACGAGCACGTGCAGTTGCCGTGCCGCATCGAGCTTCGGGTGGGCGCGCACGGTGCGTTCGAGCGCCTCCGCGAGATCGTCGAGATCCACCTCGTTGCTGTCCACGCGGTACTGGACGACGTGAAACGCATCGATGCCGTGGGGTTTGAGGAGGGCACGCCAGGTGTCGAACGCATGCGCGTCACCCCCGTACCCATGCAATGCGAGGAGGGTGGGGGTAGCGGGGGTTGAGGGTGCGGTACGGGTTCCTTCGATGCGTCAGGCGTACCCGCGTCCGGTTACGCGCGCGTATCCGCCACGCGGCTAGGTGAAACTTGAGGGAGCCGCGGGTCGACGCCTGGCTAGTTGGGGATGATGAGCACCATCCCGGGGAAGATCAGGTCGGCATCCTCGATGAGGTTGTCGTTCTCGGCGAGGATGTCGGGCCAGCGTTTCACTTCGCGGTAGAAGAACACGGCGATGCTCGAGAGCGAATCGGCGGGCTGCACCGTGTAGATGCCGCGGGCACCACTCAGGCGCGCCACCTGGTTCTGCGTCGCTTCGAGTTCTGCCCGGATTCGGTCGAGTTCCTGGCGCTGCACATCCGTCACGGTTTCGAGTCCTCGCTGCGCCTCGAGGGCAACTTCGAGATCGCCTGTCAACACTGCCGCTTGCGCCCGGGCGTCCTCGAGCTCCCGTGCGGTCGTCTGGCGTTCGACGTCGAGCTCAGCTTGGATGCGTTCGATTTCTTCACGTTGCGCATCGGTGACCTCTACGAGGCCACGTTGCGTGTCGAGCGCCGCTTCGAGATCGCGCGTCAACCCGGTCACTCGCATGCGCGCCTCCTCGAGTTCCCGTTCCGCAGCGTCGCGTTCGGCTTCGAGTTGGGCTTGGAGCCGGTCGCGTTCGCTGATGGCGGATTCGAGCGCGGTGGCGAGCGCCTGGCGTTCCTCTTCCACGGCGCCCAGGTCGCTTGCGAGGATGTCGCGCGCGGAGGCGGCGTCGTCGAGGGCCATGGTGAGCGTTTCGCGCTCCTCTTCCACCGCGGCGAGTTGATTCTGCAGGATCTCGAGGTTCGCGCGGGCGGAGGCGAGTTCGACTTCGGTGATGGCGAGTTGCGTCGTGACGTCTTCGGACGCTTGACCGTCGGCAGGGGCGCCACTCGAGGGTGGCGCGTCGCTCGTAGCTTCAGCCGCGGTCGATGGCGCAGCCGCGTTCGGGCCTGCGGGATCTTCCGTGGACGCCGTCTCGCTCGATGGTGTCGCAGCGTTCTGCAGCGCCTCGAGTTCGCCTTCCAGCGCTTGGATGCGCTCGAGCGCCTCGTCGCGTTCGGCGAGCAGGGCTTCACGTTCCGTGAGCACGGTGTCCCGCTCGGCTTGAGCTGCTTCAAGCGCTTCCTCGGCGTTGGTGAGGTCACCTTGGGCGAGCGCGACCTCCGCGCGGAGTTCGGCCACGCGCGCTTCGAGGGCAGCGTTCTGCTCGGCAAGATCGCGTTCGGCTTGGCTTGGACCGCAGGCCATGAGCATGCCGGCAAGCAGGAGTGCGGCGAGCGTGCGAAGGGAAACCTTCATCCACGACGTTGGCAGGTTCACGAGGCGACCTCCTCGATTCGGATGCGTCACCCACGCGGGGTGTCGTCCGTCTCTGCCCGCCATGTTGGCATGATTGGCGTGTCGAACGCTACTCACGTGGCGCAAGCCGCGTGGCTGCAATCCACGGGAGTTGCGTTCCGGCATGATGGTTCGACGGTAAACGTGGTGAATCTCGTTGCGTTCCGCCCGCCAGGTTGGGTACACATGACGGGCCTACGGACCGGAGGAGGTCGTTCATCATGAGGCAAACACTGTCGCGCGCGTGGTTTGGGTTGGTGCTCGTTGGGGTCATCGCCTCTGGCTGCGCTCAGCTGAACGTGGATGGTCGTCCGTATGCGGTGGTTTCGAGCCATTACCACGCGACGGAAGCGGGCCTGGAGGTGCTTGAAGCTGGTGGCACGGCGGCCGATGCGGCGATTGCGGTTGCAGCGATGCTCTCCGTCGTCGAACCTTGGTTCTCGAGCGTGTTGGGCGGGGGAACCTGGGCCTTGTACTACGAGGCAGAGACGGGGCGGGTGACGAGTTTGGATGGCGTGGGTCCCATCGGTTCGCTTGCCTCGGTCGAGGATTATGGGTCGCGGGCGGCGGAACCGGGCTTGCACCAGTCGGTGGTGCCGGGTGCATGGGACGGTTGGATGTTGTGGCTGGACGCGTACGGCGTGAAGGAGCTGCCCGAGTTGCTTGCACCCGCCATCGAGCGCGCAAGGGCAGGCTACTTCCTGTCCGGTCCGATGAGCGCCTGGCTGGACCGGGAGGCGAACCTTATTGCGGAACGTCCCGATACGGCACGCATCTACCTGCGTGAGGGTCGGTTGCTGAACTACGGCGACACGGTGTACCAACTCGACTTGGCGGATACGTTCACGGACTTGGCGGAAGCGTATGACGCGGCGCGCCAATCGGGCCGGTCCCAGGCGATTCAAGCGGCTCGTGACCACGTGTATCGCGGTCCGATTACCCAGGCGGTCGTGTCGGCGTCGAATGCGGGGGGCGGATACCTGACCTTCGAGGATTTCGCCTCGTTCGAAGCGGCGATCGTCTCCCCCATCGACATCGTCTATTCCGAAGGCGTTCGCGTGTTTCAGAATCCTCCGAATAGTCAGGGGATTACGCAGTTGCTCGCGATGAACACGCTGAAGGGGATGGATTTGGGCAGCTTGGAGCCTTCAGATTCTCTTGCCGTGCACCTTCAGGTGGAGGCATTGAAGCTCGCGTTCGCGGATCGGCACGTCCACGTGGGCGATCCTGCTCGCGTCGACGTCCCGGTGGAAGCCCTACTGAGTGACGAGCACGCAGCGCGGCAGAGAAATCGCATTGCCGAAGACCGCACGCTGTCCTGGCCGATTGCCAGTGGCCTAGAATCACCCGCGGTGACCCACCTCGATTGGGAACACGAAGTGGGTGTGGAGACCGTTCCGGGTTTAGACGTCGCGACGGGAACGACGACGTTCCACATCATCGATCGTTGGGGCAATGCGGCTGCCGTGACGACGAGTCTCGGAGCGCAATTCCTAGTGATTGGCGACACGGGGATTCACATCAACAATCGCATGCGTTTCACAGCGCTTGACGAGGGGGATCCCAATCAGTTGACGCCTGGCTTCAAGGTGCGCCACACGTCGAACCCGTACCTGGTGATGCGGGACGGTGAGCCGTACATCTTGGGTGGAAATACGGGAGCGGATACGCAGTCGCAGGGTCAAGTGCAGCAGGCGCTTCGGGTCTTGGCGTTTGGAGCGTCAGCGCAGGAGGCGATTTCGGCCCCGCGGTTCGTGTCCACGGATTTCCCAGCCACGACGTATCCGTACGCGGTAGCGGGCCAGCTCCAACTGGAGCGAGGTTGGCCACAGGCTACGGTTCGAGGTCTCTTGGAGCTGGGTCACGACGTCGTCGTGGGTCGAGGGATCTTTGGGACGGCGCACATGCTGGTGGTCGAGGAGGGCGACATCGACGTGGGTGCCGACCCTGACTATGCGACGTCCAGTGGCCTGTCGCAGCGATAAGGACAAAAAGGGGGTGCGAAGTGCGGGTCGATGTTTGGCGTCCAGGCGTTGAGATTCTCGCCCGTCACTTCCGGCGTTGCTTCTTCTTCGCTTCGCGTTCCATACGTCGCGCTTCTGCACGGGACCGGGGGGTCCTGCGACGACCGAATGTTTGAATCTGACGGTCCTCCGCGTCAGAGTCCTGCTCATCGAGGAATGACGAGTCGTCGTCTGGAATGCCGCGGAGTTTCCTTTCCGCCGCTCCCCACCCAATGCCAAGGAGAGCGAAGACGAGGGGGTCGGTCGCAACGGCGGGGAACCACGCCATGCTGAAGAACCCGTAGACGACACCCGCGGAAATCACCGCCCAGGTGACGGTCGTGTTGGCGCGGACGAGGCGAATGATGAGCGCGACGATGAACGCGATCAAAGCGAGGGTCGGAAAGATGCCGTACGCAAACCAAATGTCGAGGATGTAGTTGTGAATCTTGTCGCTGTTCACCCGTTGGGCTTGTTGCTGACCATTATCGTCCGTGAAGAACAGGATGTTGTCTTGCCGCTGCGTGCGTTCGACATATTGCTCGGGGATGAACATTCGGTAGAGCTCAATCGTCTCCTCGGGCGTGGCCTGCTCCCACATAACGATGGAGAAGGCGCCCGAGCCATACGGGATGAAAGGTTGCTCCTGCAATGCGCGTGCAGCAATCGTCCAGAAGCGTACGCGGGTCTCCCAGCTGCTGTCTTGCCCTTCGCCCGTCACGAGGTCGGTGAGCGCCTCGAATTTGCCGGAGGCGTAGTCGTTCGTGCTGCCGCCTAGGGCTTGGGATCCAATCAGGATGCCGGTCACAAGGAGGGGATACAGGGCCTGTCGGATGCTTCCGCTCCGAACCATGGACGCAACCGTCCAAACGGCTAGGACAACCCAGTAGCCGACGACGGCGGAACGGCTTGAAGCACTCCCCGCTGCGAAAGCGAGGAACGCGGCCGTACCAATCGTGGCGATCGCAAGAAGCAGTTTCTCCTTCACACGTGGATTCGTCGACAAGTTGGCGAGGATAATCGCCCCCATTGCAGGGATGAGGGAAGCAAATGCCGGGTTACCTAGCGTGGTTCGGGGTGGCAACGCCCCGAGACCGTTCACGCCCAGAGCGGCCCACACGTCGACGCCTCGGGTTTGGAGAATGGCGAAGAGAGCAGTGAATAGCGTGACAGCGAGAAATGAACCCAACCCAATGGAAATCAGGCGTTTATCCAAGAAGACGAATCGAGCGAACGCACCCATAATCAATAAGGAAAGCAAGATGACCCACGGTCCATCGAACCGAAAAGGAAATCCGAAAAGCGCAAGTTGCAGTGGCGTCCGCGTGGCAAGGAAGGGCGCGGATAGGAGAAGGACCGACGCGACCGCGAATAGTATGTATAGCCAATCTCTCCGCAAGTCACGAGCGATACGAGGGAAATCCAAGTACCGCACGGTGAGCAGGAATGCAACGAAGACAACGCCCGACCAAATGCCAAGATTGATCATCTTGGGCACGGTGTAGAAACTCCCTCCTCCTGGCAGGCGAAGGAGCGGCCGAACGTTGACCGCAAGCGCGTGAACGAATAGATAGGCAACGGCGGTCACAACCGCGCCGAACGCGATGGAATGCAGCCGGTGGTGCTTGCGCGTGACCTTCATGACGTGGAGGGTACCACTCGCGCAGCAGCGGCGGCTCTATGGGAAGTATCACCTCTGCTCACATGCAAAGGGTGCAGCGCCCCTTTCGGGGCGCCGCACCATCAAGCGTTTGCTTAGCCTGCGGTTCTTGGTGTTACTGGCTGCTAACGCTCGTCGAGTCGGTGGACGTGAGCGGGAGAACCTGCGTCACGTTGTTGTCGTAGGTCGCGGTGAACGTCGTCGTCTGCGTGCCCGCCGACTCTGCATCGGCAGCAATGCCGATTCGGTACTGCATGCCGGGCTGGAGGCTTGCTGCCGTCAGGGTGTACCCATCAGGATCCACGGTTGACGGGGACTTGGTGAACAAGCTGCTGGCAGAGGACCACGTGCTTCCATCGTCGTCGCTCATGACGACCCACGGGATGCCCGTGAACTCGGTCGTTCCATTCGCAAGCGTGATGGTGAACACGGCGTTCTCGATTTCCATGCTGCCGTTCGTCTCGATGCTGAAGATGTAGTTGAAATCTTCACCGGGATCGAGAATGTCCGTCGCAGACATTGTGACGAGCGCACCACCCGCACCAATGAGGTCCGCATCGGCAGTGATGTCGCCACCCGACACGTAGAACTCGCCGCGCACGTTGATGCCGAGCTCGGGCCCTTCAACGACGGCGACGGCTGCGCAGTCTTCGAGCGCCGGGTAGGCGGCGGCCACGTCGAACTGACGGTCGCTACCGCTCACAAACTCGGTAATCGACACGGCATCCGTCTGTGACGCAATCTCGTCTTGGGTCCACGGCTCGTTATTGTACCAAGCTGCCGAATCGGACTGGGACACGGCGTAAATCGTGCCCGTGTTGGCGCTCGGTTGGTTGAGCTGGTCCGCAGTGAGGTATGCGCAGTTGTTCCATGCGTACACGCTCTCATCGACGCCGCTGACGACGCCATCGGTGTCAGACACCTGCACGTTATCGGCGCCGTTGAAGAACGTGACGGTCGAACCGGAGATGCCGGTGCTCGCGAGGTTACCCGTGAGCCAGACTTCGGCATCCTTCGTTTGGCCAGGCTCGAGATCGAACAGAGCGAAGGTGAGATCCTTACCTTCGATGTTGTCCGTGCCCGCCGTGTAGACGTCACCATCGAAGTCTTCAGCCTTGCTGAAGTCGAGGCCGACGGCGAACGCGTCGTACACCTGAACGTCTTCGAGGTAGGGGTTGTTGCGCACCTCGGAGAGCGTGCCGAGCGCATCGTCTGCCACGTGACCCGTTCCAGCGGTCAGGGCGCCGTTGAACTCCCACGGATACTTCGCCGCGAGCGACTCGTAGGCCTTGCCAGTTGCCGTCCGGTCGACGCTCTCGGCTTCGATTTCGAACTTCGCAACTTCACCCGTGTAGATGACGGGTTCGGTAAGGCGAGTCTTAGTCAGCTCGAGCAGCGGGCGGACGACCCACACGTCGGACTCATCTTCATCCGGCGTGTAGAAGAAGGACACTTGATCGGTGTTGATGTCGTAGTCGGCGACGGGCCAACCAGAGGCGAGCACGCTGCGCGGCTCATCACCGTTGGTGACGTAGTACGGATCGTCGTAGCAGTGCTCGTTCCACGCCGTGTCATCGGTACCGCTGACGATCGTGGAGTCGAGACCATCGACGACGTAGTTCTCGATCGCGTCGTCTTCGGCCCAGCAGTAGCCCGGCTTGTGGCGCGCGTAAATGTCGAACGAAAGCACGACGGGGTCGGCGCCAGGCTCAAGTGCTTCGAAGGCAGCCACGGTGTCTTCGTTCCACGTGACGGTGTGGTTGGCAGCGTCGTAGGTGCCACCATCACTAATCGTGCCGGTGACGACACCAAACTCGGGCGGAACGCCGTCGCGAACGAACACGTCGTAGAGCGTGCCGTTGCTCGGGTTCGTCACGATGATGTTGACCGTCGTCGTGTAGGCCGCATCGAACGTGCTCGAGGACTGCTGAAGGGTGACCGCGGGACCTTGCCAAGTCAAGACGTGCTGGTCGACATACTTGTCGATTCCGAGGTAACCGCCGGTCCAGCGCTTGGTGAAGGTGTAGTCCTTGAGTTCGAACTCATACGTCTCGCCGTAGGCGATCTCGACGACGTACGTCGCCTTCACCGTGGCATATACGGGCAGAGTCGTGAGATCGACATCATCGACGGGCTTCAGCGCGACGGCGGCACCGGATTGCGCATCGGCGTCGACACAGGTGGTGGCGGTACCGGTGCTGTTTTCACAGTACGTCGTATCCCACTCCACGAGCGCATTGCCTTCGGCATCTTCAGACACGTCGATGATTTCGTACTTCACGTAGCCAGGCATACCGGAGGCAATGCCGACCATTTCTGGTGAGCCCTGCGGCTGCTTGTCGGTCGCAAAGGTCGCGAAGTAGTGGTAGTTCTTGTCGGAGTCGTCGTCATCGAACGCGTTGAACTGGTCCGCGAGGACGCCGCCAAGACGCTGGCCGCTGTAAAGCGGGGTCGACAGGTCAATGTCTGTGGAGCTATTGGTGGGTGCCGTCCAGTCCGTCGGGCTGCTCGCAGCGTAGTACAGGTGCGACATGTTGAGGAACCAGGCTTTGAACTCGCCGGTCTTCGCAACTTCGTCGGCACCCAGCGCACTGACGAGGATTTTCACAGGGGCATCGTCGGCGCTTAGCGTCGATTGAAGGCTACCAGTCGTCGAGCCGAGCACCTGCTCCGTGCCCTGAATCGTGAAGTACGCTTCACCGTCCGCGTTCGTGACGAGCCCTTCGAAGGTCGTCACCGACTGCGCATTCACGGCCTTGCCAGAGTAGATGGCAACGGCGCCTGCACCATCACTCGTCACATTCACGGTGACGGGCGCGAACGCAACCGGGTTACCGGATGCGTCAGCAACGGTCACGGTGACGCCGACGGCTTCTTCCGTTTGCGCAACGATTAGCGTCGCTTCCTTGTGATCGTTGTCTTCGTCGTTGGTGTCGTACGCCATGCCGAGTTCATCCTCGAAGGCGAAGCTCACCGTGGCGACGTTACCCGTCACTTGGCTGGCGGACACCATTTGCGCGTTGTAGCGAGCGGTGCCACCATCCGTGACGTTCACCGTTTGGGCGGCGGAGTCGAGGTAGCCAGAGGCACCCGTGACGGCGACTTCGTAGGCGCCGGCAGCGAGGCCCGTCCAGGTCTTGGTGGAGACGCCGGTGGCCGTATCGACGGCAGCGCCACCCTTGGTAACAACGATGTTACCGGTGACGGCAGCGCCGGACACGGCATCTTGCACGTTGACGATCAACGTGCCGCCGGTCGTCGTGCTGGTGTCACCACCGTCGGTGGAGCACGCCGCCAAGAAGGCGAGCGTAGCAACCAGCAGAGCGAGATACTTGATGAATTTCATTCATTCCTCCTGTGAGGGATGGGTTGTCGTTCCGCAACGTACGCGTTGGCTTCAGTTCTTCGGCGATCCGCTTCGAGCACGAATTCGTCGCGGGGCCTTGATGCTTCTTCCAACACGCTCGCGCGGCGTTCGGTGTCCGACCTCGGAGATTTCCGTGGAAATCGCCTGTCTCGGTCCGAGCCACGCACGGGTCCAATCACATTGTGATTCGTTCGCAGGTCCTGACGTTCTGGGCGAGAGTTGTCCGAGTTTCCTTCGTCCTGAACGGCGTTTCCTAGCGGTCGAACCAAGATGATTGGCGCAGTGTGGATGTGGGCAATCGCCTCCTTCCCGGCCTCGACATCCTGCGTCCAATATCCGCCCTAGAGAATGACACGGAAACGCCGTCCCTGTCAACGATTGTTGCGGGTAGGTTCCCGTTTGTGAGAGACCTCGCATTTCGCGTGAAACAACGTTCTGTCGTCTCGTGTCACGCGTCCCGTAGCCTTCAGCGGGTCGCGGGCACCCAACACCCACCCCTTGGCGCATGCCAAACGCGAGAGTCCGAACCGCGAATGATCACTTCATCGCGTGAGGCGGCAAGACAACCATCGCTCCACGCATGACCCCATGCATGACACGTCGCTCACGGTGCAGTTCAGAGCTCAGGGTTCATCGCTCACGCGTCCGTGGCGCGCTCGTCGCGTTCGACCTCGCCCAATTCGTCGTCCTCCTGGGCAAGGCTGGCGAGGAACGAGGGAAGGATGACCTCGAACGTCGCGCCGGTCCCACCCTCGCGCGCCCTCGCGGAGACGTCGCCCCCGAGCCGTTCAACGAGTCGCTGCACGACGGCGAGACCGAGTCCCGTGCCCCCCGTGCGCGTATGGTACCGCTCGAAGATTTCCTCGCGCTGTACGTCACTCAGGCCTGGTCCCTCGTCCTCCACGCGAATCGCCACGCGGTCGGGTGCACCGGCCGGCCCGAGGGGAACGACGTGAAGCGCGACCCCGTCGTCCGACCCGGCGGCGCGCTCGGCGTTGCGAATGAGGTTGCGGAGGATCTGCCGGACGCGCGCCCCGTCCGCTACGACGCGCACGTCGGCTGGGCTCTCGCTCTCGTCGTCGGCTACGGAGCTGCCGGAACGCTCGGAGGATCCGCCGTCCGTCGCCGTCACCTCGCGGGCGCCACCCACGCGCACCGTCATGCCGGGGTGCGCCGCCTGCATCTCTACCGCCACGTCCCGCAAATCGACGATCTCCCAGTGCATCCGCTCCCCGAGGTCCCCTCGGGCAAGCGTGAGGAGGTCCTGCGAGACGTAGAGCAGGTCATCGGCCGCCGCTTGTGCCGCCCGCAACCTCTGCACGTCACTCCCAGCAACGTCTTCAGCGTCCTGCCAGCGGTCGGCCAGCTCGTCGAGGTGCGCATTGACGACGGTGAGGGGCGCGGCGAGCTCGTGCGCCACGTCTGCCAAGCGTTCCCGCTCCGCGGAGCGGCGTGCCCGGATCGCGTCAAGCACGGTGTTCAATGCGCGCGCGACCTCCCCCACCTCGTCGTCGGGACCCCGGTAGGTCGCGAAGCGCGGGTCACCCGGATCGACGTGAGACGCCTGCCGCGCCAGGTCGGTGAGCGGGGCAAGCGAGCGCCGGAGCGCCAGAATCGCGAGGGCGGCGGCACTCACGAGCGCGGCCGCGCCAATGGCAAGCAGGGTGATGCGCAGGTTCGTTCGGGCTGCATCGAGACCGGCGAGCGATGCGGCCCCCCGCAGCGTGCCGGCCTGCACGCCACTCCCAAGCCGCCAGGGGGTGGAGGCCACGAGCCAACGGCCGGGCAGGTCGGGCGCGTCGCGCAGCAGTTCCGGTTCACCCGCGAGCGGGAGGGGCGCCTCCTCCCCGGCGGGAATCACGACGCGACCGTTGCTCGTGACGAACTGAAGGCGAAGCGTGGCTTGCGAGCCGGTGACGAGGTTTGCGCCGACCTCGCCGGCCGCCACGACGTTCGCGACCCGCTCGAGCTCACGCAGCAGCTGCTCGCCCTGCTCGCGTTGCTGCTGCGCGGCGAACGCCACGTCGGTCACGGCAAGGACGGCAGCGACGGTGGCGGTGAGAACACCGAGGATCGTGAGGGTGAGCCGCGTGCGGAGGCTCACGGGATGGTGTACCCCTTGCCGCGCAGGGTGACGATGGCGTTCTCCGCACCCATCTCGGCCAGCGTCCGCCGCACACGTGAGACGTAGACCTGCACGGCGTTGCTGTCGGGTGACTCCATGCCGTAGAGGCGGTGCTCGAGCTCCTCGCGAGCGAACACCTTGCCGGGGTGCGCGAGGAGGAGCTGCAGCAGGTCGGCCTCGCGGGTGGGAAGCACGCGCGTTTCACTCCCCACGCGGACCGTGCCGGTTGCGACGTGGAGCGTGATGACGCCGCGCACGAGTTCCTCGCTGCCGCCCCGGTCACGCATTTTCGCATGAATGCGGGCGACGAGTTCCCTGAGTTCAAACGGTTTGGTGACGTAATCGCTTGCGCCGGCGTAGAGGCCTTCGACGCGCGCGTCGACATCGCTTCGCGCGGTGAGGATGAGGACGGGCACGTCATCCTCGTGCAGGCGCGCGGCCACGTCCAGGCCGTCGATGTCGGGAAGGCCGAGGTCGAGGATTACGAGGTCGGGGGGTTGATCGGCTGCCGCAGCCAGGCCGTCCCCGCCACGCCCGACGGCGGTCACGTCGAAACTGCGTTGCTGCAGCTCGTAGGCGAGCAGTTCCCGTAGGGGCGCGTCGTCCTCGATGATCAGGATGCGGCGTTGCATGCGCTTCATGGTACTCGCTGACGCGACGCACGCGCGATGGGGCGCCGTTCCTCAGGAGGATTCAGGTTGCTGCGTCGGTGGATGCAGGGAAGCAGGAACGTTTAGGGCGTCAAACGTGGACGGCAGCGTTCAACGCTGCAGCACGTCAGCCGCGGTTGGAGGGTGCTTCATCCGTATCGGGCTCGGGCGCGGGGTCGGGCGCGTCGTCCGCGTCATCACCCGTGTTGCCTTCGCCTCCCCGGTTGCTGTCGGGGACGTTCGCATCGTCTTCGTCGGTGACGGGCGGATCGCTGGGTGCGTCCGCCTGCTCGTCGTCACGCCCGTCGTTGGCGTCGTCGTCGCGCGACGTCGTGGTCGCTGGACTGCTGGCGGGCCGGTTGCTGGCTGCCGGATCGACGGCGGGTTCGGTGTTTGCCGCCTCCGCAGCGTCCTCTTCGCTCACGCTGGGTCGAGCGATGAACTGATCCGAGGCGACGTCGACACGCGTCCCGTCCCACCAGGCGAGGGTGAGGCGGCGACCGTCGCGGGCGAGCACGTCGGCCACGTCATAGCGTTGACCGCTGTCGGACTCGAACGTGACGCGGTTTCCGTTCCAAAGGGCCGTGTAGGAGGCGCTTTCCCCGTCGGGTCCGACCACGACGACGCGCCAGGCGGACGTTTCGCTCGACAGTTCGAGCACGAGGCCGCTCTCGTTGAGCACGCCGAACCCGATGAGGGTGGAGCTCGACTCGTCGGTGACGAGGAGTTCGCTGCCGACGGTGGGGGAGAAGGCAAGCGCGACGCCGAGCGCGAGGGTGAACGCGAGGGCAAGCAAGCCACGGAGCAGCCGCAGCGTGAAGCTGCGTTGCGGGTCGCGCCCAGCTTGGTTTCGCGGTCGTGCTCGGTTCATGCCGTCGACGTCCTTCCGTTTCCCTTATGCCATGCGCGACCCGCGTAGAGCAGAGGCCGTGCACGCTTCCCACCATTACAGCCCACCGACCTGACGCGAAGATGACGCCAAGACACGGGCACACGGCGTTGGAACACGACGGGCTCATGAGGTGCGGGCAGCTTCGGATACGCCTCCCCGGCCATGCCCTCCCCACCCCCCAGTCCGACCTGGCACACCGAGCCGATGGCGCACGCCATCTAGGTCCCGGCCACCGCCACGAAGTCCGTCGCCGACACGTACGTGAAGAATTCCACTTCCCGCGATTGCCCCATTCGCGTTCAGCCTCGCGTCAGGTTGACGGGGGATACTCACGAGTGAATCCGCGGTCTCTCGTGGATTCGCGGCGAGGAACCCGCGTGCAGACGCACCTCGTCGACGCAAGAAGCCTCCGTTCGTTCTTGGAGGTGCGGAACCGATCTCGCCGGAGCACGGGCCGGCGAACGGCATCCAAACCGAATGGGACGGACACGAACAAGCGGTGGAACCGGCGCACGAACCGGAACCGCCCCAGACGATGCGAGACGGGACTTCGGAAGTCCGAGCCGAACCCCGAACCGAGCATCATCGACCGCATGGATGAGGCAGGAGCAACGCCTGCCTCATCGATTCATGTCGAAATGCGGTCTCGCTTTCCCCTCGAACGAAGCTCTCCAAGTCAAAGGTCTTGAGCTCAATGCAACAAGGGTGTCACGCTGCCGCGATAACGCGCAGACGTGTTGACAGCCATGCGCACTCACCCGTAGGCGTGATTGCGGCCAAACCCGATCGCCCGATGACATGAAGGCCCTCAGGCGCGAGGACGCATGCGCGGACGGCAACGCCGCTGGACCGGGCAGCCCACGCAGGCCTTACCCGACCCGCGAGGAGGCCGCCCAACGTTCGCCTCGACCTCGCGAGCTACGGGCGTACACCGCCAAACCATGCGCCATGCGTCGTCGCGTGCGGATTACTCGTAGCGCAGCGCTTCGATGGGGCTCAGGGCAGCCGCCCGCCGGGCGGGCCACACGCCGAAGATCACGCCCGTCGCCACGCTCACGAGGAACGCCATCGCCACCACCACCGGGTTGATGACGAACACGTCGAGGAACGGTACGACCTGCACGATGCCCCACAGCGACGCGATGGACAGGGCCACCCCCACCGCACCGCCGAGCACGGTGAGGAACACCGCCTCGATCAGGAACTGCTGCAGTATCGTCTGCGGCGTCGCGCCGAGCGCCTTGCGCAAGCCAATCTCGCGGGTGCGTTCGGTCACGCTGACCAGCATGATGTTGAGAATCCCAATGCCGCCCACGAGCAGGCTGATTGCGCCAATCCCACCGAGCAACGCCTGCAGGATCACGGTGATCGTGTTGAACAGCGATAGGGCGCCCTCGATCGTCTGCACCGCGTACGTGTCGGGCGGCCGCCGCCGATCGAGAATGCTCGTCACCTGCTGCTCCACGATGCTCGCGTCCCGGTCAAGGTCGATGCTGATGGGGAGGAAGTCGTACTCGCCCTGGCGAATGCCGGGGACGTCCCGGTACAGTGTCTCGAGCGGCAGGTCCCCCGACACGTCGTTCGCGAACGTCCCGAGTGCACCCCCCACCGGCTCCTTCACGCCAATGACGGTATAGAGCACGCGTCCACCCCGCACCTCGACGAGGATGTCCTCCCCGACCGGGTCGTCATCGTTCGGGAACAGCTCCTCCGCCGCGTCGGCACTGAGCACGATGACGGATGCGGCACGTGCCGCATCGTCGGGACTGAAGTAGCGCCCGCGCGCAAGTTCGATGCTCCGGTCGATCTCGGGTGCATCGGCGACCGTGCCGACGAGCCTGAGCGAGACGCGCTCCTCCCCCACCACGCCCGTCGCGCCTGCCGTTTGCTGCAGGAGGATGGCGATGGGGAGGCGCGAGAGCGCCTCGACGTCATCGTCGGTGAAGGGTTCCGCGCCTGGCTCGTCGAAGAGCACTTGCACGAACAGCGTTTGCGAACCGAACGCTTGAATCTCACCCGTGATGCCCGCCGTCGCGATCTCTCCCAGGCTCACCGTGGAGGTGACGGCGAACACGCCGATCACCACGCCGAGGAGCGTGAGGAGGGAACGAAGACGGTTCTCGAGCAGGGCGACGAAGGCGGTGCGGACGTTCTCGAACAGCATGCTCAGCCCTCCGCCCCACCCGGCATGAGGGTGGGCCTGCGACGCTGCGTCACGCTTTCGGACGCCTCCACCACGCCATCCCGAATGCGAATGATGCGCTCGGTGTGCTCCGCCACGTCCTCCTCGTGCGTCACCATCAGGATCGTGCGACCCTCGGCGTGCAGCGCGTCGAACAATCCAAGAATCTCCTGACCGGTCTTCGAATCCAGGTTCCCGGTGGGTTCGTCAGCGAGAAGGATGTCGGGCTCGGTGGCGAGGGCGCGGGCGATGGCGACGCGTTGCTTCTGCCCGCCCGAGAGTTCGTTGGGTCGGTGCCCCATGCGGTCGGCGAGACCCACCCGGTCGAGTGCGTTGCGGGCTGCGTCGCGCCGCGCGCGGGCGTTCACCCCGCGGTACATGAGCGGCAGGGCGACGTTCTCGAGTGCGCTGGCGCGACCGAGCAGGTTGTACGCCTGGAAGACGAAACCGATGCGGCGGTTGCGCACCTGGCTGAGGCGCTCCTCGTCGAGATCGGCGACCTCTTCACCCGAGAGTTGGTACGACCCGCTGGTGGGGGTGTCGAGACACCCGAGGATTTGCAGGAGCGTGCTCTTGCCCGATCCGGAGGGTCCCATGATGGCGGCGTACTCGCCGGGCATGACGCGCAGGTCGAGACCCCGCAGGGCGTGCACCTCCATGCCGGCTCCGAGCGTGTAGACCTTGCGCAGGTCGTGCGCCTCGATGACGGGGCGCGAGGCGGCCGCCTGCCCGGGGGTGGGCGCGTCGCCCGTCATGGCATTGGGTGCGTGGTTTGCGTGGGATGCGTCGTTCACGGTTCGACCGGTGGGAAGGTGACCGTGGCGCCGTCCTTGACCGCGTCGACGCCGACGACGATGATCCAGTCGCCCGCATTGACGCCCGACGCGCCGGGTTCGAGCGCAGCGACGGTGGGGTTCGTTTCGAGCGGCGTGACGGGAATGCGGCGCGCCGTCCCGCGCGTGACGGGGCCCTCCTCCACCGGTTCGGGCGTGACGCCGTAGAGCACGGAGGCGGCGTCCCCTTCCTCGGTGGCGGTCAACGCCTCGAGGGGGACGAGGAGCGCCTCGTCGATTTCGGCGACGCGCACGCGGACGGTGACGGTGTAGCCGGGTCGGACGACCTGCCCGTCGTCTCGGAACGTTTCGGCGACGTCCGGGTCGAAACGGAGTATGGCGTCGACCTGCGCCGTTCCACCCTCGCGTGCGGCGACGGGCGAGAGGCGTTCGACCGTGGCGGGGAAACGGAGGCGCGTGTCGGCGTCGGGGACGACGTCGGCGGGCATGCCGACGGCGAGTTCGCTGGCGCGGTTCTCGTCGAACGAGGCGCGGATGCGCAGCACGCTGGGATTGGCAATCTGGATGATGGCTTGCGTGCCCACCACGTCCCCCTCCTCCGCGGTGAGGGTAGCGACGACGCCGGTGAAGGGGGCGCGCAGTTCCGTGTCGGCGAGGCGCGCTTCGAGGTTGGCGAGGTCGGTTTCGAGGCGCGCGACGTTCGCTTCGGCGCTTGCGCGGCTCGCTTCGGCGAGTGAAACCTGGTTGTCGCGACGCCGCTCGGCGGCCGCGAGGGAGAGTTCGGCCTGCTCGACGGCGCGTTCGGTCGCGGCGACCGCGTCGCGGGCGGTTTGCAGTTCGTTGCGGGAGGTGGCCCCGAGATCGAGGAGGCGTTCGATGCGGGTGACGGTCGCCTCCCGGTCGCGCAGGTCGGCGCGCGCGTTCGCCAGTCGGTCGCTGGCCTGCGCCACGGCGTTCTCCGTGTCGAGCGCGTCGGCGTCCTGCTGCGCGAGCGTGCGGGTCAGGTCGGCGCGTGCACTGGCGAGCGAGGCGCGGGTGGAGGCGAGGCTTCGCTGCAGTTCCGCATCGTCGAGACGGGCGAGAAGGGCGTCCTCCTGGACGACGTCGCCCTCCTCGACGAGCATCTGGTCGATCGTGCCGCCCGTCTGGAAGGCGAGGGCGCGTTCGCGTTCCGCTTCGATCACGCCGCTGCCGGTCACTTCCCGGACGAAGCGTCCCTGCGTGACGGGTTCCGCCACGACATTCACGGCGGGGGGGCCTGCCTGCGTGCGTGCGACGAGGACGTAGTAGGCGCCGGCGGCTACGCCGGCGAGGAGGAAGAGGATCCAGAAGATGCGCCAGCCGCGGCGGCGTGAACGGGTGGGGGTGGTGGTCAAGGGGTCGCTCCAAGGAGGGTGGATTCGAGGCTGCGGAGGGCGGCGGCGAGGGCGTGCACGGCGCGCGTCTCGTTGGCTTGCGCGCGGAGGAGGGCCAGGTCGGCGCGTTGCACGTCGAGCTCGGCGATGGAACCCGCGTCGAAACGCACCTGCGCAACTTGCAGGTCGTCACGCGCGGTGGTGAGCGCGTCGCGCGCACCGTCGAGCCTACCCGCCGCTGCGGTGACGGCGTTGTACGCCTGCTGGAGGGTGAGGGTGAGTGAGGTGGCGAGGTCATTAGCACGCGTCTCGGCGTTGGCGACCGCGTCGCGGGCCGCATCGATTTGCGTTTGGGGGGTGGTGAACGGCACGTTGACGGCGTCGAGGTTCGCTTCGCTGCGCGTCACGGCGCGGCGCGCGGCGGCGAGGGGCGCGTTCTCGTCCAGGCGGGCGAGGGTGGCCTCGAGGCTCGGCAGGACCGGCGCGTCGGTGGCACCAGCGAGGGGGGGAAGGTCCCCTTCCTGGCCGAGGGCGACGGCGAGCCGGTCGCGGGCAAGCGCGGCGGCATCTTGCGCGTCGCGCAGGTCGCGTTCGGCGCTGGCCTGGGCATCCTCGGCGCGCGCCACGTCGGTTTGCGTGGCGGCGCCCGCCTGCTGGCGAATGCGGGTGGCGTCCGTCTCGATGCGGCGAATGGCGAGGTCGGCCTCGGCGATGCGGACGTCGAATTCGGCTTCGAGGACGGTTTCGAAGGCGCTGGCCGCATTGGCGCGGGCGGCCTGCCGGGCGTTGCGGAGCGCCTCCGTGGCCGCGTCAGCGGCGTGGCGGGCGTCGAGGAGGGCGACGCGCAGGCTGGTGGGGTCGGCCTCCACGCGGTCACGTTCGCGCAGGGCGGCGTCGAGATCACGCTGCGCGGTTTGCACGTCGGGGGAGGCGGCTTCGGCGCGCGTCATGGCGGTCTCGAGATCGAGTGGTGCGGCCGTGGACTGGGCCAGCGCCATGGGCAGGGCGAGGACGGGCACGGTGAGGAGGACCAACGTGGCAAGGAGGGTGTGCATGCGAGTGCGGAGGTGGGCGGGGGCTTGGAGGGGCGTGGGCATCGACATCACTCCAGTTCGCTCGGGTTCGCCGCGAGGGCGTCGAGAAGGCGGAAGACGGCGAGCCGTTGCGCCCCGTCGGCGCGTTCGGCGTCGAGTTCGGCGCGGGCGGCGTCGATGCGGGCGCGGGTGACGGCCGCCTCACTGCCACTCCCAGCCTCGAGCCTCAGGCGGGCAATGCGGAGCGCCTCGTGGGAGAGCTCGGCTGCGCGGTGCGCAAGGTCGGCGCGTTCGGCTGCGTCGAGGGCCGCGTCGTACGCGCGTTGCACGGCAAGGGTGGCCTGTTGACGCACGACGTCCTCGCGCCCTCGCGCTTGATCCTCACCGATTCGAACGGCGGCCAGCGCATCGGGCAGGGCGGGACTGAAGGACAGTTGAAGCGAGACGCCGAGCTGCAGTTCACGGCTCGTGCCGCCCTCCCCGAGGGTGGGGAGGCCCGTGTCGGGATCCCAACTGGCGCTGAGCGTGGGGGTGAGGCGGGTGGTGTCGATCGTGGCGGCGAGGCTGGTGGTGGTCTCGTCACTCCCGGTGAGGTAGCGCGCGTCGAAGGTGACGACGGGCAGGACGTCCCGGATGCTGGCCTGGGTAGTGCGTTCAGCGTCGGCGACGTCGCGTGCGGCGGCCTGCACGTCCCCGCGCGCATCGATGGTGGTGGCGGGATCGGTGAGGACGGGCACGTCGGGCGGCGAGGGGAGCGGGCCGGTGGGGACGAGCCGCGTGTCGCTGGAAAGGCCGAGGGTGCTGGCGAGGAGGGTGCGCGCCTGCACGAGGTCGCGCTCGGCACTCGCGCGTGCCTGCTCGGCGCGCGCCACGTCGAGGTCGGCTTGCGCGACGTCGAGATCGCTGGCGGCTCCGGCTTCGAACCGTTGCCGGGCGGCGGCGGCGTTGGCTTGCGCCAGGGCGAGTTCCTCCTGCGCGAGGGTGTGCGCCACGTCGGCGTGGAGGGCGTCCTGGAAGGCGGCGGTGACGTCGATGCGGGCGGTGCGTTGGGCGGCCTCGAGGTCCTCGCGGGCGGCCTGGAGGGTGGCGGCCGCTCGGGCGCGGGCGTCACGCGTCGCGCCGCCCCAGGCGGGGTCGAGCGTCACGTTGAGGGCGAGGGGGTCGAACGAACCCTCCTCGGTCTCGATGGCGTCGGCTCCGTCGCGGGGGGTGGTGCTGCCGTCGCTGCGTCCGTACCCGCCGGTGACGGCGAGGTTGAAGGGCGCCTCGTTACTGGCGGCCTGCCGTTCGCTGCGTTCGAGCGTCTGGCGGGCGAGCGTGACGGTGGGGGCGTCCCCGGCGAGTTCGAGCGCCTCGGCGTAGCCCAGCGTCACGTCCCCCTGCGCGAGGGCGGGCGCTGCCGATAGGGCAGCAAGCGTGAGGAGGAGCGCAAGGCGCGTGGGCATGCGAACGCGTGGGCGCGTGCGTGTCGGGAGGGGATGGAAAGCAGTCACGGGAAGCTCCTTCCTGGAGGCGTGCAGGCCGCAAAGATTCATCGTGACACTCCTGCGGGGGTGGAACAAGACCCTGGGATGCAATCGACACGCCCCGCGACACCGTCCGCAGCGGGAGGGGCGTGGCGGGCGAGGGGTAGCGTTCGGGCGGAATCCTGGTGTCAGGCGAGCGCTTCTCGGTGCCGCGTGAGGGTGCGGTACGCGAGGAGGGCGGCGGGGAGCAGGAAGACGAAACCGAGCGCCATGGCGGGTTGCAGGCCGATGGTTTGCTGGAGCGCGCCGAAGGCGATGTAGGCGACCCCCGCCACGCCCCAGGTGAACCCCATGAGCATGCCGGAGGCGGTCGCGACGGCGTGCGGCGCGAGGTTCTGGGCGCTGACGACGAGCAGCGGAATCGGGGCGTTGGTGAACGCGCCGGCGGCGGCGGCAAGCAGGTAGAACGCGAGGGTGCCTGGCTCGACGGCGAGGGTGGCGAGGAGGGTGGGGATGCCGAGCAGCATCGAACCGGTGATGAGGGGGAGGCGGCCGATGCGACCGTCGAGGTAACCGACGAGAATGACACCGAGCGATGCGGCGATCTGGAAGGCGGCGAGGGTGAACCCGACGATCTCCGCGTCGGCGGCGTACCCGCGCACGTTGACGAGGTAGAGCGGCATGGCGTTGAGGAAGCTGATGTACGCGACGGCGCGGAGAATGCCGGCGAAGGCGAGGGCGCCGACCGGGCCGCGGAACAGGGCCGCGTCGAAGATGCGGGGCCGCTGCGCGCGTTCGGGGCGGACCTGTTCAGGCCCGAAGGCGAGTAGGGCAACCCCGAGGGCGACGCCGATGAGGGCGAGCCAGGGGATGGACCAGGCGCCGTAGCTTCGCAGCATCCACAGGGCGAGGACCGGCATGAGGGCACTGCCGAGCGGTCCGCCGCTGGTGAACAGGCCAACGGCGAGGCTCTTGCGGGCGCCCGTGGCGCGCGCCATGGAGGCGGCGGCGGGGTGGTAGATGGCGCTGCCGAGACCGCCGATGGCGAGGAGCACGAACAGGGCCCAGGGGGTGGGCACGACGGGCAGGAGGCTCATGAGGACGCTGCCGAGGATGAGGCCGAGGGCGGCAGCGCGGCGGCGTCCCCACCGGTCGGCGAGCGCACCGGCGAACGCCTGCAGGACGTTGCTGGAGAAGGAGATGAGGGCGACGAAACCAGCGAGGACGGCTTCGCCGAGGTCGAAGCGTTGCTGAATCGTGGGGAGGAACGCGGGGAGGATGTTGGCGAACGCGTCGTTGGCGGCGTGGGTGGTGGCGAGAAGGAGGGTGAGGCCGCCCGCACCGAGGGTGGTGCGTCGAACCGCGGTTCGCGTGGTCATTCGGTGAGTGTACGCCCGACGTCCGGTGGGGTCACGTCCTCGCTGGGATCCTGCAGGTCGAAGAGGCAGGGGGTCGTGAGGGTGAGGAGCTGGAAACCGGCCCGTTCGAGGATGGGGCGACTGGTGGGGGCGGCGTCGACGAGGGCGTGGCTGCGTCCGCGGCGTTGCGCTTCCTGCACGCGAGCGGCCACGACGGCACGGTAGTGCCCCTGACCGCGCGCATGGGGGAGGGTGGCGCCACCCCAGAGGGCGGCGAAGCGACTGCCGGGGCGGTAGGTGGTCCAGCCGGCACTGACCGGCTCGCCGTCCCGGTAGGCGGCGACGGCGTGCACGCCCATCGGGTCGCGCTGGAGGTAGGTGCCGATCATGCGAAGGACGCGGTCGGTCTCATCGGGCCACACGGCTTGATAGACGTGGCGCAGGGCGTCAAGGTCGTGCAATCCCACGTCTCGCACGTCTCCATGAGGCGCTTCGAGGGTGGTGTGGACGGTTCGCACGTCGGCCACGAGGAGCGCTTCGGGTTCGCCAGGTCGGAAGCCGTGGCGGGCGAGCCGTTCGACGAGGTCGGGCGGTGCGTCGTGACCGTGGTGTTTCCACTCGACGGCGCGACCGAGCCGCCTCGCGTACGCGGCCTCCTGGGCAAGGAGGGTGTCGACCTCGCTGCGGCTGAGGGTGCGCAGGTCGCTCCAGGCGATCCAGTAACTGCCGTCGTCCGGCAGTTCGCGGGTGACGTGGCGCGTCGATTCCTGGTGGAGACCAGGGGGCGGGGAACCGCGGCGCTCCTCGGCGTCGTACGCGTCGAGGAGCGCATTCAGGTTCACGCAGTTTCGCCCCACTCACCCGCGAGACGTTCGAGGAAACGCAGGGTGGCGAGGGTGCCGCGTTCGAAGTCGTGGATGCGGACGTGTTCGTTGGGTCCGTGAATCCGGCTGCCGGGGTACCCGCACCCCATGCCGACGACGCTAACGCCTAGGCCGACGACGAAAGGATGGATGGGGCCGGAACCGGCGCTGTTGGGCAGCACGACGGGGGCTTGATCGTAGGTTTCCTCGAGTGCGGCGATGGCGTGCTGAACGAACGGGTCGGTCATGTTCGATCGGGCGGCACGCTCTGCGTGCTGGAGGGGCACGATCTCGACGTCGCCGAAGCCATGCGCATCGAGATGCCGCCGCACGGCGGTGAGGACATGGTCGGGGTCCTGGTCGGGCACGAGGCGCACGTCAAGTTTGGCGACACCATGGGCGGGCAGGACGGTCTTGGCGCCTTCCCCTCCGTAGCCGACGTGAATGCCGTTCACGTTGAGGGTGGGTTCGAAGTAGAGCGCGCGCGCCCAGTCGGTTCCCTTGCGGTCCTGAAGCCAGCGTGGAATCTCGAAGGTGCGGGCGAGCTCGTCGTCCTCGTCGGGAAGGGCGTCGACGAGCGCGACGTCCTGTGCGTTGGGGGTCTCCACGCCGTCGACAAAGCCTTCGACGGTGACGCGCCCGTCGGCATCACGGAGCGTGGCGATGGCGGCGGCGAGGCGGTACCCGGCATCGTCGGCCACAGCGCCGTAACTCGAGTGCAGGTCACGGCCGGCGGTGCGAGCGTGGAGTTCGAAGGTGACGATGCCCTTCATCCCGCTGTACGTGACGGGTCGGTCGTACGCGTCGACCCCGCCGAACTCCCAGATGCAACCGTCCGCAGCGAGTCGCTCGGCGTGCTGCTCGACGTAGTCGGGGAGGGGGGGACTGCCGATCTCCTCTTCCCCTTCGACGAGGAAAGTGACGCCGAACGGCAGGTCACCATGACGCTCGCGGTAGAGGCGGAGGGCGGTGAGGCGGGAGACGAGTTCACCCTTGTCGTCCGCGGCGCCGCGTCCGTACCAGGCGCCGTCGCGCTCGGTGAGTTCGAACGGAGGGCTGGTCCAGGCGTCGACGGGGTCCTCGGGCTGAACGTCGTAATGGTTGTAGAGCAGGAGGGTGGGTGCGCCTTCGACGCGGTGCTGCGCGAAGACCACGGGAGCACCGGGCGTGGCGTGGAGTTCCGCCTCGAAGCCTTCCTCACGGAGGAGGGTGGCGACCGCTTCCGCCGTTTCGGGAATAGCGCGCCCGTCGGCCGCGACGGACGGTTGCGCCACGAGGTGGCGCAACCGTTCCTTGGCGAGGGTGAGCGCACCCTCGGGGAGGTGCGTTTCGCTCACTCGATGGTCGCGTCGTACAGCCAGACGCGTTCGTCGGTGCGTGGCGTCCAGTCGAGCCGGTCGCTGAGGCCGTAGAGGTCCTGCTGCTTGTAGAGGAAGAGGGCGGGCGCGTTGGCGTCGATGTGGGCGGCCGCGGTGGTGTAGGCGGCGAGGCGCTCGTCACGGTCGACGGTGGATCGTCCCGCGTCGAGCGCGGCGTCGAGCTCGTCGCTGGAGTAGTAGGCGAGGAGTTCGCCGGTGCGGAGGAGCGGGTAGTTGATGAAGTCGGCGTCGAGGGGTGCGTTGCCCCAACCGATCAGGTACAGGTCGGGAGCGTTGCCGCTGAAGAGGTCACCGACGTACGCACCGTACTCGCGAATCTCGAGGTTCACGTCGATGCCGACTTGTTCGAGCTGCTCGGCGACTGCTTGCGCGACGTTGGCGTCCCCGACGTAACGCCCGTTGGGGGAGTGCAGGTCGAGGCTGAGTTCCCCTTCGGCGTAGCCCGCCTCGGCGAGCAGGGCGCGGGCGGCATCAGGATCGTAGGGGTAGGGCGAGAAGGTGTCGACGTAGCCGAAGTCCATGGAGGCGAGGAAGCCGGTGGTGGGTTCGGCGCGGCCGGCGAGGACGCCTTCGATGATGGCGTCGACGTCGACGGCGAGGTTGAGAGCGCGACGGACGTTGGCGTCCTGCAGCGCAGCGTTCCCACCGGTGACGTTGAAGCCGATGTAGATCGAGCGGGCGCCGGGCACGCCGGCGACGGTCACGCCAGACGCGGCCTCGAGGACGGGCGCAAGCGTGGGGGGAACCTGCACGATGAGGTCGGCCTCACCGGTTTGCAGGGCGGCGACGCGGGTGGAGGCTTCGGGGACGGGTCGAATCTCGAGGTCGCTGATGGCGGCCGGACCTCGCCAGTGTCCTTCGAACGCTTCGAGCTTGAGGGCGACATCGCGTTGCCATTCGACGACGCGGTACGGGCCGGTGCCGATGGGCACGCGGGCGAAGTCGTCGGCGCCGAGGAGCTCGAACGCGTCACGCGAGATGATGAGGAGTTCACTGAAGTAGTGCTCAGCAAGGGGGGTGGGCGCACTCGTGGTCACGCGGAGCGCGTGCTCACCCGTCGCTTCGGCGCCTTCGATGAAGGAGAACCCGCCGGCGATGGGGGACTCGGTGGCCTCGTCGAGGATGCGTTCGATGGTGAAGACGACGTCCTCGGCGGTGAGGCGGCTGCCGTCGTGGAAGATCACGTCATCGCGAAGCGTGAGATCCCAAACGGTTTCGTCCGTCACGGTCCAGTTAGTGGCGAGGGCGGGACCGTACGTGCCGTCCGCGTTCTTGCTGAGGAGCGCGTCGAAGATGTGGAGCAGCGCATTGAAGGTCGAGGTCTCGCGGTTCATGGTGGGGTCGAGCGTGGCCGCGTCGGCGGATTGCATGACGACGACGGGCTGTGCGGCCGTGATGCCGAGCATCAGGGCGGCCGCGAGTGCGACCAGGGTGCGACGTAGGGTATTCACGGGTTCGTTCACCTCCAGGGGTCAACAGGAGACATCGAGCTCCTGCGCAGCAGCATCCTACCCGGCGGAGGTTGGGGGCGTGGGGAGGGGGTAGGCTACGCGGCGTGACTTCGTACCTCGTGCGTCGCGCCGTGTTGAGTGGCGTCGTGTTGTTCGCGTTGACCGTGTTGACGTTCTCGATGGTGAACCTATCGGGTGACCCGGTGCGTTTGCTGTTGCCTCCGGACGCTTCGCAGGAGGAGGTGGATCGGTTCCGGACGCGGCTTGGGTTGGATGACCCGTTGTTGGTGCGGTACGTGCGCTTCGCGTCGCAGGCGGTGCGGCTCGATTTTGGCGAGTCGATTCAGTTGCGGGATCCAGCGTTGGGCTTGGTGGTGGAGCGGTTGCCGGCGACGTTGACGTTGGCGGGTTGGGCGGTGTTCGTCGCGGTGCTGTTGGGGGTGCCGCTTGGCGTGGTGACGGCCATGCGGCGGGATTCTGCGTGGGACACGGTCATCACGTCACTGGCCCTGCTGGGGCAGTCGGCGCCGATCTTTTGGGTTGGGGTGATGAGCATCCTGGTGTTCGCCGTGGAGTTGCGGTGGTTGCCGTCGTCCGGGATTGGAACAGCGGCGCATCTCGTGTTGCCGGTGGGGACGTTGGCGTTGTTCCTGCTCGGTGGGTTGGTGCGGGTGACGCGAACGGCGATGCTGGACGTGCTGGACTTGGCGTACGTGCGGACGGCGACGGCGAAGGGGGTTCGACGGGGCGGGGTGGTGTGGCGGCATGCGTTCCGGAATGCCTTGATTCC
>CAJXWR010000018.1 GCA_913062675.1 uncultured Trueperaceae bacterium | reverse complement strand
CCGCGCCCTGGTGCGCGAGCCGGACCTCGTGATCCTCGACGAGCCCGCCACCGGCGTCGACTTCCTCGCCGAGCACGACCTCAACCACCTCCTCGAGGCGTACCAGCGCGACGAGGACGCCACCATCGTCATGGTCACCCACGACCTCGCCGCCGCCCGCCACCACGCAAGCGACGTGCTCGTCCTCAACCGCACGCTCGTGGGCTACGGCCCCCCTGAGCGTGCCCTCAGCCGCCACTGCCTCGAACAGGCCTACGGGCACGTCGGGCACGGACACGGCGTGGTGTTGCCGTGACCGAGGACCTCCGCGGCATCTTCGAGTACGCCTTCATGCAACGCGCCCTCCTCGGCGGCGCAGCCATCGCGCTCATGACCGGCCTGCTCGGCACGTTCGTCGTGCAGCGCGGTCTCGCATTCCTCGGAGACGGTCTTGCTCACGCCTCCTTCGGCGGCATTGCCCTTGGCGCCCTCGTCGCCTACACCACGAGTGCCACGGGGCTGCTGGCCGAGCCCCTCGTCCTCGCGCTCCCCTTCACCCTACTGGCCGCCCTCGCCATCGCATGGGTCCGCGACCGAACCACCCTCTCGAGCGACACCGCCATCGGCGTGTTCTTCGCCGTCGCCGTGGCGCTCGGCGTCCTCTTCCTGTCCCTCATTCCACCCGACCGCAACGTCGTCGACGTGTACCACCTGCTGTTCGGCTCGATCCTCGCCGTCGGTGCCGACGACCTTTGGATCATCCTCACCACCACGGCGCTCGTCACCGTCCTTCTCCTCGTGGCCTGGGGTCGACTCGCCTACGCCACCTTCGATCCTGAACTCGCGGCGAGCGACGGGGTCCACGTCCGCGCGCTGGACTACGCGCTCTTCGCAATCGCCGCGGTCGCCGTCGTCGTCAGTGCACAAGTGGTGGGCATCGTGCTGATGGCTGCCTACCTCGTGATCCCCGCCGCAGCGGCGCGCCTCGCCGCCCGGTCCCTCGTTGGCATGAGCATCGGTGCCGTCACGATCGGCGTCACCACCACCCTCACCGGTCTCGCAGGCTCCTACCTGCTCGACGCACCCAGCGGTGCGACCATCATCCTGCTTCAGGCCATCGTCTTCACCGTCGCCGCCGTCACCCGGAAACGCTGAACCCGGTCAGGAACCCCGAACGCGCGACAGCAACTCCGGGAAGCGAGCCTCGACCCGCTCCGTAACCTCGGGATCCATCGTGATCTTCTGCGGCCAGTCCCGCGAGAACCCCTCCTCGCGCACCTTCGGCGTCGCATCCACCACCCAACATGGACCCCCCGCCGCGTCCATGACCACCTGAACGTCCCGCTCCGGGTCGATGTTGTTCAGCAGCGTCCACATCACGTCCTCGAAATCACAGGGGTTCGTATCGGCATCGAGCACCGCGATGAGGCGCACCCCCCGCGCAGCCGACTGCCGCGCCGCCCACTCACCCAAGTGGCGACCCTGATCGGGACGCTGCTTCTCGGTCGTCAGGAACCAGAACCCGCCCCCAGGCTGATCCTGCGCGATGACCTCCGCATGGTTCGGCAGTTCCTCCTGCGCGCGCGCAGGACCTGGCTCCCACGCAGCACCCTCGCCCTCCTCGGCGTGCTTCACCGTTCCGTCGATCACGAGTTTGCTGCCGTAACTCCACGCCCGACTCGCGTGATCCAGCACGTCGATTGGACCCTTCGCAAACTGCTCGTCACGCCCCGGCACGGCATGCTGCAGGACGTGCCGCCAGAACGCCGCATGCTCCTTCGGCGCGGGCGCATCCTGATCCGCCACGAGAATCACCTTAGCGAACATCATCTGCCCCAGGCCGAGCAAGCCATTCGCCACCTTGTACGCCTGCCCGGGGTAGCCCTTGTTGATCGTCACGTTCACGAGGTTGTGCGCAATGCCCGCTGGGGGCATGTGGTAATCCACGATCTCCGGCAAGATCAACTGCGCGGGAACCAGGAAGATCCGCTCGCTCGCCTCGATCAGGTAGGCATCCTCCATGGGAGGCCGACCCACGATGGTGGCGGGGTACACCGGGTTCTTCCGCATCGTGACCGCCGTGACGTGGAACGCCGGGTAGAGATCCTCGAGCGTGTAGAAGCCGGTGTGGTCACCAAACGGCCCCTCCACGCGCCAGGCTTCCTCCGGATCGATGTAGCCCTCGAGAATGAACTCCGCATTCGCCGGCACCTCGAGATCCACCGTTTTGCCTTTCACGAGCTCCACGCCCCGGCCGCGCAACCATCCCGTCAAGGCGAACTCGTTGATGCCCGGGATCGGTGGAAGGGGCGCCGTCGCGGCGTACGTCAAGGCAGGATCGCCCCCCAAGGCAACCGCGACCGGCAGTTTCACGCCCGCCTTCCGTGCATTCTCGAGGTGACGCGCGCCCGTCTTGTGGCGCTGCCAATGCATCCCCGTCGTCACGTCATCGAACACCTGCATCCGGTACATGCCAATGTTCACGTCCCCCTCGATGGGGTCGCGGCTAATGACGAGCGGCAGGGTCACGAACGGACCCCCATCATCCGGCCAGCAGTGCAACACCGGAATCTGGGACAACTTCACCTCGTCGCCCGTCCACACGACCTCCTGCACGGGTGCGCGTCGCACCCGCTTTGGGGGCAATGAACCCAGGTCACGCAACTTCGGGAGGTTCGACGCCAAACCCAGCAAGCCGCCCCCCAACTTCACGTCGATCAAATCCCGCACCCGCTCCCCAATCGCGTCGAGTGATTCCGCTCCCAACGCCCAGGCGGTGCGTTGCGCCGTGCCGTAAAAGCCAATCGCAACCGGGAACGGGCTGCCCTCGACGTTCTCAAACAACAGGGCGGGACCGCCCGCCTTCACGGCGGCGTCGGCCAGTGCCGTGATCTCGAGGTGGCGGCTCACCGGCTCGCGTACGCGAACCAGCTCACCCTTCGACTCCAGAAACGTGATGAACGACCGAAGATCCCCATGCATGCCCGCATGCTACCCGCCGGTCTGCGAGCGCGCCGAGCGCCCGGCCACACAATGCTCGCCGTTATAGCAGGCGCGTCACGATTCGCGCGCCCGCTAGCCACGTGCCCAAGGCCGACCCAATCGTGCCTCCGAGGAACACGAGCAGGGTGCGCGCCACACGATTCCGGTACCAACCTCTCAGGGTCGTGGCGTCGCGACGAAGCGAGGCAAAATCACCCACGCTCGGCCTGCGCCGCCACAGTTCGATGGCCGCAGCCACGAACCCCGCACCAATCGTCGGGTTCAAGCTCGTGAGCGGAGCGGCGAGCGCTGACCCGACCACCGTGAAGGGGTGACCCCCCGCCAACGCGGCTCCCACCGCCGTGAGGGCACCGTTGATCCAAACCCAATCCCCCAGCAGTGTCCTCCCCAGCTCCGGATCGCGTGTGAAACCCACGACGAAACCGGTCAACACCAACGCCACGATCAACCAGGGAAGCGCCCGCATCACCGGTGAGGGAGGCGGTACCTCCATCAAGGCGTCGACCCTCTGCTGCGCTGCATCCCCGACACCCGCATTCAGATGCTCCCGAAGACCCTTCAGGTGTCCCGCACCCACCACGGCCAAGACGCGGGGAGGCGCCTCGCCCCGCGCTTCCGCATCCTCCGCAAGGCGCTTCGTTTCTTGCTCGAGGCGAGCCGCCATGAAGGCGTCACGCTCCGCAATCAACGGCTCGTACAACCGGCTGCCGCGCTCCGCGAACTCCGCGAACGTGGCCTCCAGCACGTCCCCCTCCTTGAGCCGCTCGATCTCCTGCTCATCGATCTCCTCGCGCGACAGCACGCTGCCCATCAGCCCAGCGAACAACTCGAGCCGCCCCCACCAAGGAACGTTCCGGTACACGCGTCGCAGCGTCACGCCAATGTCCCGGTCGATCAGGACGACCGGCACGTCCGCCTCACCCGCCGCCGTGATGGCATCGCGCATCTCCTGACCCGGCTCGATTCCATACTGATCGGCAATTCGTTGCTGAAACGCACCCAGCGCCAGGTTTGCTGCCATGGCACCCGCCTGACCCTTGCGAAGCACCGTGAACAAGTCCGTCCGAAGCATCCGATCCGGATCCACGAGATTCGCATGCCGCGCCTCATCCAACTCGAGCGCAACCACACCGAACGCACCCGACGCGATGCGAGCCCGAACCTCCTCGGCACTCGCGCGCGACACGTGCGCCGTACCCAGGAGGGTGACCGGCACGCCATGCACCCTCACCTCGACGGCGGGTCCTTCCGACCTATCCTGCGCGCCCGAAGCGCTCGCATCCATCGTCACGAGTTCCGAGTCTACCGTGTTCACGCCTCCCCCCGGGTAGGCTTGCAGCCATGGCCGCGGTGAACGACCCTCGAGAACCGGGATGGCGCTTCGGACTCGCCGCCGCCGCCGAGCGTGACGCGGCAGCCCGCAACCGCCTCGGCCGGCAGGTGCGCCGAGCCCGACTCTGGCTCCCTGCCGCCATCATCGCCATCGTCCTCCTCTTCGAACTTGGCGTCCTCCCCAGCCTCGGCCCCACCCTCGCGCCCTGGATACGCGTCGCCTTCTACGCCATCCTCGGCCCCCTCGCCACGAGCTCCACACTCACCTGGGTCCTGCAGGAGGTCCAAGGACGCGAACGCGCACAGGGTGAGTTGAGCAACACCTACCTCGAGCTGCAGGAAAGCCACGACCTCCTCGCCATCATCAATCGCATCACCGAACGCTTCGCCGCCGCAAGCGACGTCGAGGACGCCGTGCGCGCTGGAGCCAGCGGCCTTCTCGAGGCCACCCAAGCCAAGGCAAGCGCCGTGGTCCTCGGTGCGAGCGACCGCGAACTTGCTGGCGAACTCAACCTCGATGACGACATGCGGGACATCATCCGCAGCCGCGACGCCCGCATCCGGGGTGGCGGTACGCCCGCGCTCCGCGCCAAGACCAGCAGCGGGGACGACCTGTGGATCCTCTCCGCGCCCATCCGCCTCGCCGGCACGATCGAGGGAAGCGTCCACGTCGTCTTCGACGAGGAGCCTGCCCCCCGCGCCTTCGAAGCCTTCCTCATCCTCTCCAGCGATTTCGCTGCCGTGGTGGAAGCCAGCCGAAGCCGGATGCGCGATCTCCTCACGCTCTACGACGTCGACCGTTCCATCCGCGCCGAAGGGAACCTCGATCGCCTCCTCGACATGCTCCTCGAGCGCACCATGGCGCGCGTGCGCGCCACGCGAGGCGCCATCTTCCTCGGCGATGGAGGTCCACTCCTCCACCCCAAGAAGGTGCACCCCGACCAGGTGCTCGAACCCCTCCGCGTGGGAGAGGACACCCTCGCCCAGCTCGCCGAGGCGGGACGACCTCACCTCCTCGGTCTCATCGGTCGCGACGTTCGGCGCGAAGCAGGCGGCCTGCTTGAGAACGCGGCCTGCTGCGTCGTCATTCCCCTCGAGGCGGAACAGGAGATGCTGGGCGCCCTCGTCCTCGCGCACGACGAGGCAGGAGCCATGCACGAATCGCAACTCCCCTTCCTCAGCCTCCTCGCCAGCCAGGTTTCGCTCGCCGTGAAGAACGCGCGCGCCTACCTCCAAAGCGAAGAGGTCGCCATCGCCGAGGAGCGCGCCCGCATCGCGCGCGAAATTCATGATGGCGTCGCACAATCCCTCGCCTTCGCCGCCCTGAAGATCGACCTAGGCCGGAAGCTCCTCGAGAAGGACGCCGAGCGTGCCAGCAACGAACTCGAGCAGGCCGGCAGCACCGTCCGTGAATCGATTCGCGAGGTACGGCGCAGCATCTTCGCGCTCCGCCCCGTCGACCTCGAGCGGCACGGTTTCGCCGAGACCGTGCGCCGCTACGTCGACGACTTCGGTCCTCAAAACGGCGTGCAAGTGCAACTCGAAATCGAGGACCTCGGTACCCTCGATGCAAGGAGCGAAGCCACGCTCTTCCGAATCTTCCAGGAGGCGATGCATAACGTGGCGAAGCACTCCGCCGCCCGCACCGTCTGGGTGCACCTGGGTCGACAGGGAGACCAGACGTTCGTCGACGTGCGCGACGACGGGAAAGGGTTCGATCTCGAAGGTGTCAATGACCGGGTCTCGAGTGCAGGAGGTCTCGGCCTCCGCCAGATGCGGGAACGCATCGAGGCGCGGGGAGGGAGTTTCACCCTCACCAGCGCGCCAGGGGAAGGAACGAACATCCGCGCCTCGCTCGGGTGAGCGGGCGCGGATGCGAAACGTCTCGGTGAACCCCCCCCAAGGGGGCGCGAACGTTACTTGCGGTAGCTGTCGCCGAAGCGCTTCTGGAACTTCTCCACGCGACCTTCGGTATCGATGAAGCGCTGCTGACCGGTGTAGAACGGGTGGTTGCCGGACCAGACGTCGACGTGCACTTCGCTCTTCGTGCTGTACGTCTCCATCACCACTTCGCCGTCGCAAATCACCTTGCAGGGAACCATCTTCGGGTGAATGTCCTTCTTCATCGCGTACTCCTCACGCTCACGGCACACAGGCCGGAATGATTGAACCTCGTCGGGGGCATCCTCCCGACAGCCGAATGAGTGTAGCAGACGCACGCGCGTGCTGTCACCCCACCGATGCGTCAGGATGCGTCCTGTACTTGACGCTGCAACCTCATGAGCATCGCCTCCATGCCACGAAGCCGAAGTGGGCTGATCAACGCATCGAGCTCCAAGCTGCGCGTCACGTCGCTCGGCACCGCCAGGACCTCCTCCACCGTGCAGCCGTGAAGTCCCTTGTGCAGGATCGAAGCGAAACCACGCGTGGTGGGCGCCTCGGGCGGCGCATCGAACCACACTGACACGCGACCCTCCTCCACCTCACTCGCGAGGAACAGGGGCGTCTGGCACTCCTCCACCTGCTCGAACCGGTCCGCATCTCCCGCCCATGCCTCGGGTAACTCGGGGAGTGCGTTGGCGTACTCGAGCAAGAGGGCCAGGCGGAGCGATTGCGGCGCCCGCGCGAACTGATCCACGACCGATTGAAGGGAGGCAGGAACGCTCATGCCGGGAGGGTACGCGCTCGGGGTTCGCTGCACCGTCGCCTAGCCTGCGCGAACGCGAACGAAAGCACGGTGCTATCCTCGCGAGCGTGCCTCGCGACGCGAACACGACACCCGCCCCAACGCCCCTCGATCCGCTCCTGATCGAGACGACGGGGCCCATTGACGCCACGATTCGCGTGCCCGGCTCCAAATCGATCACCAACCGTGCACTCGCCATCGCCGCGCTCGCCGACGGCAACAGTGAACTCACCGGCGCGCTCGTTGCCGAGGACCGTGACGTCATGGTGGAAGGTCTACGCGCGCTGGGCCTCCAGATCGATGGTGCGTCGAGCGACACGACCCTCGTCGTTCACGGTCGACGCGGCACGATTCCCGCACGCAACGCCAACCTCGACTTGCGCTTGTCTGGCACCGCCATTCGCTTCCTCGCCGCGCTCGTCGCCCTGGGCGACGGTACGTACCACCTCGACGGAACGCACAGGATGCGCGAGCGTCCCATCGGCGATCTCCTCGACACGCTCAACGCGCTGGGCGTGCGCGCCACCGACGAGCTTGGCACCGGCTGTCCACCCGTCCGCATCGAGACGGAGGGACTCCCTGGAGGCAGCGCCATGATCGCGGGCGAACGATCCTCGCAGTTCCTCTCCGCCCTCCTCATGGCCGCCCCCGCCGCCAAGGGCCCCCTCCACCTCGAGGTGCAAGGCGAACTGGCCTCCAAACCGTTCGTCGACATGACCCTCCGCATGATGCGCGCCTTCGGCGTGGACGTCGAACGCGACGGGTACGCCTCCTTCGACGTGACGCCCATGCGCTACCAGGCGCGCCGCTACGCCATCGAGGCGGACGCCATGGCGGCCGGCTACTTCTGGGCAGCTGCAGCGGTGACGGGAGGACGTGTCCGGACGCCCGGCATTGGCGCGAAGAGCCTGCAAGGCGACAGGCGTTTCGCCGAGGTGCTCACCGCCATGGGGTGCGACGTCACCGTCTCCGATGGGGCAACCACGGTCGTGGGTCCGCCCGCCGGACGCCTGCGGGGGGGTCGCTTCGACCTCAACGACATGCCGGACCAGGCGCAAACGCTCGCCGTGTGCGCCCTGTTCGCCGACGAACCGGTCCGCATCGACAACGTCTGGAACCTACGCATCAAGGAAACCGATCGCCTGCACGCCCTCGCCAGCGAGTTACGTCGGCTCGGTGCCCACGTCGTCGAGGAGGAGAGCGGCATCGAAATCAACCCGCTCACCCCTGAAACACTGCGAACGCCCGTCACGATTCGCACGTATGGCGACCACCGCATGGCCATGGCCTTCGCCGTCGCCGGGATCCGCATTCCGGGCGTCTCGCTCGAGGATCCCGCCTGCGTCGCGAAGACGTACCCCGCCTTCTTCGAGGATTGGGGCCGGCTCTACCAGCATCGCGTACCATGAACCCCGTGCCGAGCATCATCACCCTCGACGGCCCCGCGGCAAGCGGAAAGTCTAGCGTCGCGCAACGCGTCGCCGACACGCTTGGTGTCGCCTTCGTGTCGAGTGGCCTGCTGTACCGCCTCGCCACCCTCGTCACCCTTCAGCGGGACGTGGATGCAAACGACGTCGCGGCGATCCTCGCCGAGCTCGACCTGCATGACGTCCGCCTCCACGCCGACCCGAACGGGAACCGCCTCACGCTCGATGACAAGGACGTCACGGACGAACTCCACACCGATGCGGTGGATGGCGCCGTGTCCATCGTCGCCGCGCACCCCGAACTTCGCGCCTGGGTGAACGCGCGCCTCCGCGAGATCGAAGGATCGTTCGTCATCGATGGCCGCGACATGGGGCGTGACGTCTTCCCGAACGCCGCGCACAAGTTCTTCCTCACCGCGCGACCCGAAGTGCGGGCCGCACGCCGCGTGGGTGAACGATCGGCCGACCTGGCCGCCGTGACTGAGGCGATCCGACAGCGGGACGAAGGCGACCAGCGGCAGTCCCGCCCCGCCGACGACGCCACGCTGATCGACACGAGCGACCTCACGCTGCAACAGGTCATCGACCGCGTCCTCGACACCATCCACGCGACGGAAGGTGCGACGTGACCGCACCCCTTCCCCCTGCACGCGAGCTTCGGACGGTGACCGTCAACCCGGGCAGCCACAAGCCCAACGCGGTTCCCCTCGCCCATGCCTACGCTGAGCGCCTCACCTCGCTCGGCGTGACGGTCCACCTCCTCGACGGGCGCACCCCCAACCTCGATGCGGCACTCCGCGCCAGTGACCTCGTCATCTCCGTGGGTGGCGACGGAACGTTGCTCGACGTGGCACGAAGGCTGCAAGGCGCAGACGTACCCGTCCTCGGTGTGAACGTCGGCAAGCTCGGTTTCCTCGCCGGCTTCGCACCCCACGAACTCGACGCCTACCTCGAGGGTGCGGCCACCGACGCGTGGCGCGAGGACCGCGTCATGCTCCTCGAAGCCCGCGTGAACGAAGGACCCCCCCGCGTCGCGATGAACGACCTGGCGGTGTCGCAAGGCGTCATGACGCGCCTCCTCGACATCGACATGTGGATCGGTGATGAACACGCGATCGCGTACCGAGCGGACGGCTTGATCATCTCCACACCGGTCGGCTCCACCGCCTACTCGCTCTCCCTCGGCGGTCCCATCCTCGATCGGCGCCTCCGCGCCTTCGTCGTCACGCCCATCGCGCCCCACTCGCTCACGAACCGACCCATCGTCGTAAGCGCCGACGCCGGCATCGCCTTCGTCGTGCGAGGGCGCAGCAGCGAACTCGCCCTCTTGGTCGACGGGCAGGAGCGAATCGAACTCACGCCCGGAGACCGTGTGACCGTCGCTCCGGCGCCCGGCCCGGTGCGACTCTTGAGCAGCGGACGACTTGGGCCCTACGGCGTGATGCGCGAAAAGCTGGGGTGGGGCTTGACGCCCGCGCTTGCCGAGCAGGATGCCGACGGAAACGACGCGTCGTAACGCCCTCGAGAACGATACGGACGACACCGCCAACATCGTGACGTAGGCCCTAACTCCCTCACATGCATGTGGTGCAACATGGTGGGTGATGTCGAAACTGCTCCCCGAGTTCTTCCGGCGGATTGACGAGCGACCCGACGCGCTGTTCTACCGAACCCCCCGCAGCAACGGGCACGTCGACGAGGAAGCCGCGCGCTTCCTCGCGGAGTGGAACGACGCGGCGTTGCCGCGCGAAGGTCACATCCTCGACCTCATGGCGGGCCCCGTCACCCGCATTCCTACCGCCTCACGCCACGTCGTGGGGCTGGGCATCAATCCAGAGGAGTTGCACGCCAACCCCACGCTCACCGAGAGCGTCGTCCACGACGTGAACTTAGAACCACGCCTCCCCTTCGACGACGCCGTGTTCGATGGCGCCCTGTGCAGCGCCGCCGTGCAGTACCTCGTCCATCCCCTCGATACGTTCTGTGAAGTGGCGCGCGTGCTCAAGCCAGGCGCGCCGTTCATCGTGGCGTTCACCACGCGCATGTACGCCGAGAAGGCGGTGCTTGCCTGGCGGACGAGTGACGATGCTGCGCACGAGCGGCTCGTCCGCACCTACTTCAAGCAATGCACCGCGTTTGGTGACGTGCGCGTCGAACGACACGAGGCGGAATCCAGCCTCCCCGTCTGGTGGCTGCACGCCACCGCGCGCGAAGCAACCTGACGCGGCCCTATACTTCCCACGTGACCCGTACCCCCACGGCGCTCCTGCTCAGCAATGGGCACGGCGAGGACGTCATCGCCGTCCGGATCGCTCGCGCCCTCGCGCGTGAACGGCCCGACCTCGAAATCCGTGCATTCCCCACCGTGGGGATGGGCTCCGCGTTCACCGATGCGCCCGTCACGCTCCTCGGTCCCCGCCAGGCCCTCCCCTCGGGTGGCTTGACGATGACCAGCCCTCGGCTGCTGCAGCGTGACCTTCGAGCTGGGCTTCTGGCCCTCACGCTCCGACAGTTCCACGCTTTGCGACGCGAACGACCCGACTTCGTCCTGACCGTTGGCGATGCCTGGCTCGAGGCGCTCGGTCTGCTCCCGCGCGCGAAACGGCGCTATGCCGTGCAAACGCTCGTGTCGGTGCACCTCGCGAACCGCGAGCGCACACCAGGCATTACGGCCCTGCGAGAACGCATCACCTGGGTCGAGCGAACCATCCTCACCAGGGGCTACCAGAGCGTGTACCTGCGCGACGAAGCCACGCGCGACGCGCTCGACCCGTTCCATCCTGGCGTCCACGCTTTCGGCACGCCCATGATGGACGACCTCGACGCGACCCCCTTACCTCTCGACACGTCCGGACCCCGCATCCTGCTCCTCCCCGGGAGTCGTGACAACGCCGAGGACGTGCTCGCCGTCATGCGCGCGGCAATGGCGGAACTCGAATCACGCTACGCGCCCCTCGACGCGGTCGTCGCCTGGGCCGGACCGTCCCTTCCACGTGCACCCGAAGGGTGGACGGTGCAGGCGTCCCCGGTCGCCGAGGTGGCGTGGCAGCGTGGAGGGATCCGTCTCCACGTGACGGTCGATCGTTTCGCGGCTGCGCTGGCTTGGGCGGACGTCGTCCTCGGCGTATCGGGCACGGCGGTCGAGCAGGCTGCCGGTCGGGGACGACCCATCGTCACGTTCGAGGCACCCCCGTTCTACGACGCTCGCTTCCTCGCCCGCCAGGCACGCCTCCTCGACGGAGCGCTGGAGATCGTGCCGAACGATGCCACCGCCATCAGTGCGGCACTCCGTTCGCTGATCGAGAGTCCCGACCTGCGTCGCCAACGCGGCGAACGGGGACGTGAACGGATGGGACCCTCCGGCGCTGCGCAACGCATCGCACGAGACGTTCTCCACGACGTGGGTCTTCTCGCAGGCGGTGCACCTTGACGTCAGGTAACCCCATGAACGAGAACGGTGACGTACGCTTCCCCTTCGGAGAAGCCTCTTGAGCAACCCTGACCCCCAACCCGTGGCCCAACCGTCCACCGCCTTGCATCTACAAGGCGTGACGAAGAGCTATCAAGACCCCGAGCATCCTGCCGTCGCCGACCTGTCGATGCAAGTGGCGAAAGGGGAGACGGTTGCCCTTCTCGGGCCATCGGGTTGCGGGAAGACGACGCTGCTGCGGCTCATCGCCGGGTTCGAGACTCCGGACGCCGGCACCATCACCGTTGCGGGGCGGGTCGTCTCGAGCCCCAATATGTTCCTCGCGCCCGAACAGCGACGCATTGGGTTCGTGTTTCAGGATTACGCCTTGTTTCCCCACCTTGACGTCGAACGCAACGTCGCGTTTGGTCTTGCCGGCATGCCGAAGCGCGAACGCGCCGAGCGGGTGCGCGCCGTGATGGACCTCGTCGGTTTGACGGTCTTCGCGCGAAGGTACCCAGCCCAATTGAGTGGGGGGCAGCAGCAACGCGTCGCGTTGGCGCGTGCGCTGGCACCCTCCCCCGACGTGATCTTGCTCGACGAGCCGTTCAGCAACCTCGATGCTGCACTGCGCGAGGGGACGCGGCAGGAGGTGCGCCGCATCCTGCTGCGAAGCGGTGCCACGACGCTCCTCGTCACGCACGACCAGGAGGAGGCCATGACGTTCGCTGATCGGCTTGCCGTCATGCGCTCGGGAAGGCTCGAGCAGGAGGGGGACCCCGAGGGCACCTACCGCCGGCCTCGCACGGCGTTCGTCGCTGGCTTCCTCGGCCGAACGAACCTCCTGCGAGGCGAGGCCGATGGCGCGCACGTGCACACGGCGCTCGGCACCATTCCCCTCGCGCGATCCGAGCATGGATCGGTCCTCGTGTCCGTCCGCCCCGAGGACTTGCAGCTCATCCCGGAGACTCAACCGGTGAGCGGCGGGGAGGGCGTGCGCGTCATCATTCAAGAGCGCATCTTCCAGGGTCACGACCGCCTCTACCGTGCAGCGACGCCGGAAGCGGGTTCGACGGACGGCTGGATCGTGCGGAGTGGCCCCGGTCTGGATCTTCGCGCTGGGGATGCGGCCCTCCTTCGCGTCAAGGGCCCCGCCGTACCGCTCGAGAGCAGTCGACGCTAACGAACGCCTCGCACGCCGACGTCCTCGCCGAGCATCTCCCGGATGCGCGAGGTGCAACGGTGGTGCTTCTTCGCGTAGGCCCCCTCACGGTAAAAGGCATCGAACACCTCCGCGAGGGGCACCTCACCCGAGGCGCGAAGCGGAACGCCTAGGTCGTACATCTTGTCCACGAAATGCACGAACCGTAGGGCCGTGTTCTGGTCCGGAATCGTCGTCACCCCCTCGAGCAGGAAGAGGTCGACCCCCTCGAGCAATCCGCGGTAGTGAATGGGATGCAACTTCTCCAGGGTGCTGACGAGCTCGGCGAAGGGGGCGTGAATCACGCGGCCTGCCACCCGTGTTTCCGCCTCGCGCATCTCCCACTCGGTCGACCAGCTCGCATCGCGAAACCCTGCTCGGTAGTCGGCACCGTCGATCGCAACGACGTCGAAACGGCTCGCAATCCCCTGGATTTCTCGTTGGAAGTCCGCCGCGGCGAAGCGGCCGCGGCCCTGCGAAGCCGGGTCGGTATTCGAGGTGGTGATGACCCGCATGTCACGCTCGAACGCTTGCCGCAAGAACATGGCGATCAGCAGGGTGTTGCCCGGATCGTCGAGCTCGAACTCGTCGAGGCACACGAGCCGTACGTCCTCGAACGCCGTTTGCGCACCCTCTCGACCCAGGACGCCAAGCAGGTACACGAGCTCCTGGAACGACATGTAGCGCTTCTTGGATGCGGGGAGGGGAGACGCGTGCCAGGCGGCGGCGAGGAGGTGCGTCTTCCCGACGCCGAAGCCGCCATCGAGGTACAAGCCGGCCCCTTGCCCGCTGCGTTGCCATGGCCACCGCCGGGTTGGCACGTGGCTCGCGGCGTCGACGAACGAGCTGACGTGCGCCACGGCCGCGCGCTGCGATTCGTGGGTGGGTGCGTACGTGTCCAAAAGTGTGGTTCCGAAGCGGGGTGGGGGCACGAACCCCTCGAGTTGGCGCGCGACCTGCACGCGCGGAGGCTCGGCGGGCAGGCGTTCACGCTTGGATGCATCCGGCAGCACGCGCGGACGGTATCACGGCCCGCGAACCGCGCGTGCGCCAGCATCGTGCGCGGGTCGCTTGCGTTGACCGGCACTCCGGGAAGGGGTAGTCTCGAGTCATCCCGGTGAGCGGGGAAGTCCGGTGCAAATCCGGCGCTGTCCCGCAACGGTAACCACCCCTAGGTGGAAGCCCGAATACCGCTCTCGGGTAGCACGCACCCCCTCGCGCGGACGGGGACGGGGCGCATCAGGGTAGGACGAAATCCATGGCGCGAGGCGCGCCGCGACTCCCTGAACCCCCCAAGTGGACCGACGGGTCGTCCCACTGCGCGAGAGCCCGAGGAGGCTCCGATGCCGTGTCGACCCTGGTTCCCCGTCACCCTTCGCTCTTCGCTCACCTGGCTTCTGGTCTTGCTGTTCACGCATGGCCTTGCGCAAGGCACCGTCACCGACGACCTTGGTCGTGACGTCACGCTTGACGTGCCTGCCACGCGCGTCGTGTCCATGATCCCTACGCACACCGAGAAGGTCTGCGCGATTGGTGCTTGCGACCGGCTCGTGGGCGTCGACATGTTCAGCAACTACCCCACCGAAGTGCAGGCGTTGCCCTCGCTCGGAAGCGCCTTCGAGGCAGACGTCGAAGCGCTCGTCGCCCTCGACCCTGACCTGGTGCTCACCGACGAGTACAGCGGTTTGCATGACGTCCTGGAGCCGCTCGGAATCGCCGTGTACGTCGGTACGCCCCAAACCGTGGTTGAGGTGTGGGAGGTGACGCGTGACGTCGCGACCCTGTTGGGTCTGCAGGGCGAGGCGGAAGCGTTGATTCGTGACGCCATCGCCCGCGTCGATGCGCTCAGCGAGCGCGTGGCGATGGGCGCCTCACCCAGCGTGTTCGTCGAACTCGACCCGTCGCCGTACAGCGTGGGTCCCCAGTCGTACCTCGGGGAACTCCTCACGCTCGCGGGTGGCGCGAACGTCGTCGCGGCCGAACTGGGCGCGTTCCCGCTCGTCGACCCTGAGTACATCGTCGCGCAGGACCCGGACGTCCTTCTCCTGCTCGATGCACCCTTCGGCGAGTCGGCTGACACCGTCCGCGCGCGACCCGGCTGGCGTGCCTTGAGCGCCGTCGCGGAAGGCGCCATCATCGAGTTCACGCAGCCGCAAGTGGACCTTCTGAACCGGGCGGGACCCCGCCTGCCGGAGGCACTCGAACTGCTGATCGACGTGCTCGAGGAGTACCGACGCTGAGCATCCCCACGACCCTGACGCGCAGCGAGCGCGCACCACGACCCCGCTGGACCGTGCGAACCGGTTCGCTCGCCGCGTTGGGCGTCGTATTGCTCGCTGCGCTCGCGGTCGGCTCGGTCGCCGTCGCTCCGGGCGACGTGCTGGGCGCCATCCTGCGTGGCCTGCAAGGGCAAGTGGAACAGGCGAGCGACGTCATCGTCTGGCAGGTGCGCGCGCCACGCGTTCTCCTCGCTGCCGTCACCGGCGCGGCGCTTGCGCTCGCAGGAAGCGCGTACCAGGCGGTGTTCCGCAACCCGCTTGCCGACCCGTACCTGCTTGGCGCCGCGTCCGGTGCAGGGTTCGGAGCGGCGGTGACCATCGTGTACGGCGCCAGCGTGACTTGGCTCGCGACGCTTGGCGTACCCACCGTCGCCTTCGTGACGGCGCTCGTGACCGTGAGTCTGGCCGTCCTCATGGCACGCGTGGGCGGCACCCTCCCCACCGTGTCGCTCATCCTGGCAGGCGTCGTGCTCGGTTCGAGCCTCTCTGCGGGAACGAGTTTCGTGATGCTTGCCGATCAGGAACGCACCGCCGGCGTGCTCGCTTGGCTGCTCGGCAGTTTTGCGTTTGCGAACTGGCGCGACGTCCTCGTGCTCGTCACCATCCTCGTTCTGGCCATCCCGGCAGGTCTGGCAGCGCGTCGCGCGTTCGACCTGATGCTGGTCGGTGAAGCGTCGGCCAAGCAGTTGGGGTTGCCCGTCGAACGCTTCAAGTGGCTCGTCGTCGTGATCGCCACGCTCCTCACGGCCGCGGCCGTGAGCGTGGCGGGGGTGATTGGCTTCGTTGGTCTGGTCGTGCCCCACGCCGTCCGGCTTGCCGTCGGGCCCGAGCACCGAGAGCTCATTCCTCTCTCCATCCTTTGGGGGGCCGCCTTTCTCGTTCTCGCCGACTTGGCGGCGCGAACGGTGCTGGCCCCCGCCGAACTGCCGGTCGGCGTGGTGACGTCGCTCGTGGGTGGACCCTTCTTCCTCATCCTCTTGCGGCGAAGCCGCATGCGGGCATGAGCCTCCAACTCGACCGGGTGCACTACCGCTACGAAGGTGCAACCCAAGACGTGGTGCAAGACGTCAGTTTCATGGTCGAGCCAGCGACGTGGGTGGGGCTCATCGGCCCGAACGGAGCGGGGAAATCCACGCTCCTTGCGCTTGCCTCCGGCGTCCTGAAACCCTCGCGCGGCAGCGTCACCCTCAACGGAAAGTCGGTGCACCGCTATGGTCGACGCGCTCTGGCGCGCCACGTCGCCGTGGTGCCGCAACGCTCGGATCTTCCCGATGCGTTCACCGCCCGCGCCCTCGTCGCCATGGGGCGCGCACCGCACCTCGGGTTCTTTGCGAGTGAACGACCGGAGGATGAACGCATCATCGAGGCGGCCATGCGCCGTACCGACGCATGGCGCTTTCGGGGTGAAACGATGGGCGCCCTGTCGGGTGGAGAGCGGCAACGTGTCGTCCTCGCGCGCGCCCTGGCACAGCAACCCACCTGGCTGTTGCTCGACGAGCCGACGGCGCATCTCGACCTGCGGTACCAGGCGGACCTGCTTGGGTACGCACGCCGTCTCGCGCATGAGGATGGTCTCGGCGTGCTCGCGGTCCTGCACGATCTCAATCACGCGGCGCGTTGTGACCGCCTGATCCTCGTGGACGAGGGGCGCATCGTGGCGGAGGGCGCGCCTGCCGACGTGCTACGCGCGCCATTGCTTTCGCACGTGTACCGCACGCGGGTGGACGTGCAAGAGGGGGAACGCCCTCTCGTCCTGCCGCGCGTCCCCTGACCGGTTGGCGTGAACCATGCGTCGCGTCAGGTTTCCGCGTCCTCCTCGAAGCGACGCCTCACGCGAATCGCTTCCTGGTAGAAGTCGACGAGCGTCTCGGTCGCTGCGCGCCACCCGTGGGGCTCCATGTCGAGTCGACCCTGTTCCCCCATGCGCTTTCGCAGAACCTCGTCGACGACCAGTCGACGGATTTGCTCCGTCAAGTCGCCCAAGTCACCCGGGGTGAACATGAAGCCGTTCTCGCCATGCCGAATGACGTCGGGCACGCCGCCAGCGCGGGCGCCGACGACCGGCACGCCTGACGCCATGGCCTCCATCGCGACGAAGCCCAGGGTTTCCGTGTCGGACGGGAAGGTGAAGACGTCGGCACTCGCGTACGCGCTCGCAAGGTCCTCGCCCGACATGTAGCCCGTGAAGACGGTCGGGGTGTCCGCGAACATCTCGCGGAGCTCCTCCTCGTAGGGTCCGGAGCCCACGAGGGCGAGCCGAACGCCTTCGAGGTTGGTGATGGGGGCATAGAGCCAGTCGACACGCTTTTCGCGGGATAGGCGCCCCACGTACAGAAGCAGCGTGTCTTCTGGGTGCCCGTCGCTGAGGCGCTCGCGCATCGCCTGCGAGCGTTTGTCGGGCTGGTAGAGATCGGTATCGACCGCTTTGGGCCAAAGCCGCACACGTTCGATGCCCAGGCCGCGTGCCGAGTTCACCATGGGCATGCTGGTGCAGAGGTTCACGTGCGCCTGGTTGTGCACGTCCCGCAGGAAGCGATCGGAAATCGGGCTGAGGAACGGCAGGTTCAAGTGCTTCGCGTACTGCGTAATGTCGGTGTGGTAGCTCGCGAGAAGGGGAAGGCCACGCTGACGAGCGATGAGCGTCCCCCAGAGCCCGAGGATGACTGGGTTGACGACGTGCACCACGTCGGGTGCGAAGCGATCGATCTCCCGGCCGATACGGGGTCGCGGCAAGCCGAGGAACAGTTCGGGGTACCAAGGGCGGAACGGGATGCTGGGTACGCGCACCACGCGTTGCCCCGCCAGCTCGTCGGGCGGGGATCCGGGCGCGAAGATGAGCACCTCGTGCCCGAGGGCGGCGAGCTGCTCGACGCTTCGCACGACGCGCGTCACCACCCCGTCGATCTTGGGGAGGAACGTCTCGGTGAACAGCGCGATTCGCATCGCCGCCCGAACCTCGCGGTGCCTAGGCTTCGGTGAGTTCTTGTGGAACGCCTGGGTTGTGTTCGCGCGTCCACGTGCTCGTGCACGGGATCTTGTTCACGTCCGCCCGGTGCGCGTACTTGCGTGCGACCGTCGTCACCTCGTCCAGGAGGCCCTCCTGCAGCGTGGTGGGTTCGAGACCGAGGTCGAGGAACAGGTCGTTCTTCACGTGCAGTTCGTTCTCGGCGTCCTCCTTGCGCGGGTTGTCCACGAAGGCCACCTGCGCACCCGTCTGTTCGGCCACGAGGTGCGCGAGGTCACGCACGCGGTGCGTCTCGGTCATCTGGTTGAGGATTTGGACGCGCTCGCCCCGTTCGGGCGGGTTCTCGAGGGCGAGTTGAATGCAGCGAACCGTGTCGCGAATGTGGATGAATGCGCGCGTCTGCCCGCCGGTCCCATGCACCGTGAGCGGATAACCGACGGCAGCCTGCATGAGGAAGCGGTTGAGGACCGTGCCGTAGTCGCCGTCGTAATCGAAGCGGTTGATGAGCCGCTCGTCGAGATCGGTTTCGGGGGTGTGGGTGCCCCACACGATGCCCTGGTGCAGGTCGGTGATGCGGACCTGGTCGTTCTTGGCGTAGTAGGCGAAGAAGAGCTGATCTTGCGTCTTCGTCATGTGGTAGATCGACCCGGGGTTGGCGGGGTAGAGGATCTCCTGCTGCACCTTCTCGCCATCGTCGGTCGTGACCTCGATGGGGAGGTAACCCTCGGGGATCTTCATGCCGGCCGTGCCGTACCCGTACACGCCCATCGTGCCGAGGTGGGCGAGGTGCACGTCCACGCCGGATTCGACGATGGCGGCGAGCACGTTGTGCGTGGCGTTGAGGTTGTTGTCGACCGTGTACCGCTTGTGCGCACTGCTCTTCATGCTGTACGGCGCGGCGCGCTGCTCGGCGAAGTGCACGATCGCGTCAGGCTTTTCCTCCTGGATGAGGGTCAGCAAGCGGTGGTAGTTCTTCGCGACGTCGAGGCGTTCAAAGCGAATGTCGCGCCCGGTCGTTTCCTTCCAGGCTTGGATGCGCGTCCCGAGGAACTGGATGGGGGTGAGGCTCTCCGCCTCGAGCTCGTTGTCGATGTTTCTGCGGGACAGGTTGTCGATGATGGTGACGTCGTGCCCGAGGTTGCTGAGGTGCAGGCTGGTCGGCCAACCGCAAAAGCCATCGCCACCGAGAATGAAGACCTTCATGTCGTCCTCCAAGATCACGTGCATGGGCGCGGGATGCGCCCGCGCGGCGCCTCGCCGATTGTAGCAGGTGCTACCGTCCGGTTTTCGTCGCGTCAGGACGGTTCGTCGGGCACGTCACCTCGGTTGGGCGGAAGGGGAGGGCTGATGCGAATGCGGCGCTTCAGGGTTCGAAGGCGACGTTCGAACCACCTTCTGCGGTACGGGTTTGCTCCGGCGCGCCACTCGCCGCTGCGGAGGAAGGAGGCGATGACGACCGAACCGATGAAGAACGGGTGAAGGATTGCCCAACCCAGCAGGCTTGGGCCGATGAGATCCCGTCGGTCGAGGTCGTAGGCTCCCCACCCCACACCCAGCATCATCACGGCAATCTCGAGCGTCCACAATCCAAACGTCCAGGGAGCCATGCTCGGAAGGAAGGGGGCAGCCACGATCGCGAGGGACAGGGCGATCGACTGAAACCCAAGCAGGCCAATGGAGATCAGGAAGCCTGGGTGGTAGTGCATGGGGTGGTGGTAGCGCGAGACCCAGCGGCGGCGCTGTTCGAATAGGGCGCGCCAGCTTGGGATGGCGTGCGTCACGACCCGCGTTTCGGGGCGACTGGCGAACACGATCCGGCTGCCGTCGAGCCGACCGAGGCGTTGCGTGAGCAGGTCCTCGTCCCCGCTGGGCGCCCGACCGATCGCGCCGAACCCGCCTGCAGCCTCGAACGCGCTTCGGCGGTACGCCTGGTTGTTGGCGCTCGAAGCGAACTTCCAGCCGAAGCGGGTGAGGGAGCGCGAGACGATCATCAGGGAGAGCCAGTCGATCGTTTCGAAGCGCTGGAGCAGCGAGCGAGCCTCACCCTTCGGCGTGGTTTCGACGTACCCCACGACCATGGTGACGTCCGGTTCGAACTGCGAGACCATGCCTTCGAGCCAACCCCTCGGGTAACGGCAATCGGCATCACTCGTGACGATGATCTCGCCACTCGAGGCGGCGATGCCGTGGTTCACGGCGTTGACCTTGGGGGCGTAGCGCCGGTCCGGTTCGGTGACTTGCACCAGGCGAACGCGAGGATCGCGCGTCGCGGCGTCCCGGACGATGGCAGCGGTGGCGTCCTGACTGCGGTCGTCGATGATGATGAACTCGGCGTCCCCTGGGTAGGTCTGGGCGGTGAGGGAGGCGAGGGTGCCGGGGAGGCTGTCCTCCTCGTTGTGCGCTGGAATCAGGACGCTGACCGAGGGACGCGCATCGCTGTGGGGTTCGGCCGCACGACGGAATAGGCCAGCGACGGCGAGCAGCATGAGCGCTACGTAGGGCAGCGCAAGGGCGTAAAGCAGCAGCGTGAGCGTCGTCGTCAAGGTCGCGCCTCCGGCGCGGCGACCGTACCACGCGGCGTTGCGGTCGTTTCCCGGGTGGCGGGGTAGCCTCGCGGCATGCCGATGCGACGTTCGGGACCCCCTGGCGACCACGCGTCGTTTCATGCTTGGTTGCGAGAACTCGACGAGGAGCGGGGTCGCATCGCGGTCCACGCCTTCCTGCCAGGTCGGGTAGGTACGACCGGGGATGTCGTAGGGGGGTCATGGCGCGACTTGGTGGAGCGCCTCGAGGTCGAACCTTGGCGGCATCAGCGGGACGCGTGGCGTGATTTGGCGGCGGGTCGTGACGTGATGCTGGCGACACCGACGGCATCGGGCAAGTCGCTCGTGTACCAACTTCCGGTTCTCGACGCAGCGCGGCGTGGCTCGACCGCGCTGCTGCTGTTCCCGACGAAGGCGCTGGCGGAGGATCAACTCGCTTCGCTTCATGCGCACGCCGAACGCGCGGGCCTCGCAGACCTGACGGCGTCGATGGTGCGCTACGACGGGGATACGCCGCGTGATGCACGTCGGGGCCTGCGTGAGGCGGCACGCGTGATGGTGACGAATCCGGACATGCTGCACTTGGGGGTTCTGCCGTTCCATGCGTCCTGGGCGTCGTTCCTCGCGTCGCTCGAGGTGATCGTGATCGACGAGTTGCACGCCTACCGGGGCGTCTTGGGGAGTCACGTGGGGAACGTGCTTCGTCGACTCTTGCGCATCGCCGCGCTTTACGGGGCGGAGCCGCGCATCGTGGCGGCGAGCGCGACGATTGCGAACCCTGGAGAGTTGTTCACGGCGCTCACGGGTCGCGAGGCAGCCGTGACCGTCGCGGACGACGCGCCGCAGGCGCCTCGCGAGGTGATCTTTTGGGAGCCGCCCACCCGGCCTGGGGAGGACGTCCGTCGACGAAACCCGGTGGCGGAGGCGGCGGATTTGGCAGTGGCGTTTGCGCGGGAGGGCGTGAAGAGCCTGTTCTTCTGCAACAGTCGCCGCTCGGCGGAGTTGCTGGCGAGCTACGCTCGCGCGCGGCTTGGCGACGAGGAGGCGACTCGCGTCGACGCCTACCGCGCTGGGTACGACGCGGCGGAGCGGCGGCGCATCGAACGCGCGTTCGCCAACGACGAGATTACGGTGCTGGCGGCGACGAGTGCGCTGGAGTTGGGCGTCGACGTGGGGGGCGTGGATGCCGTGGCGATGGTGGGGTACCCGGGATCGTCCATGTCGTTCTGGCAGCGTGCGGGGCGTGCGGGGCGTGGCGGGGAGCGCGCCTTGGCGTTGCTCGTACCGGGCGACGATCCGCTCGACGACCATTTCCTGACGCATCCCGATGCGTTGCTCGACGGGTCGGTGGAAGCCGCGGTGGCGGACGCCCACAACGAGGTGATTCACGCAGCGCACTTGCCGTGCGCCGCGCGGGAGCATCCCATCGAACCAGGGGAGGCGTGGCTCGCTCCCGACGTGGATTTGGATGCGGTGGTGGGTCTCGTCCGTTCGGGCGACCGGTTCGCCGCACGCAACTGGTTTCCGCATCGTCACGTGGCGCTGCGCGGTGAGGCGGGCGGCCGCGTGCGTTTGGAGAATGCGGCGGATGGACGTTCGCTCGGTAGCGTCGACGTCGGGCGTGCGGTACGCGAGTTGCACGAGGGTGCGGTGCACTTGCATCGCGGGGATGCGTACCTCGTCGTCGATTTGAACCTGGAGACGCGCAAGGCGACCCTGCTTCCCCACATCGAGGATTGGTTCACGTCGATTCGTGGCGAGACGCGCATCGAGGTGCTCGATGCCGGTGGGCGAGGGGATGAGCCGCTCGCCCACGCTCTGGGGTTGCCTGCGGGCCTGCGGGTGGGGCGTGTGCGGGTGGTGGATGCGATCCATGGCTACGTTCGCAAGCGATACCGGACCGGCGCAATCCTGGAGGAGCGAGCGTTGGACCTGCCGGAATCGTCGTACGACACGCAAGCCATCTGGTTCGAACTGCAGGACGTCGCATCGGCGGGTGTCGTCACGCCGGACCGGTTCCCCTCGGCGATGCATGCACTCGAGCACACGATGATTGGCCTGCTGCCGGCCTTCGTGTTGTGTGAGCGGGCGGACGTGGGCGGGGTGTCCTACCCGCTGCATCCCGAGTTGGGCATGCCGGCCCTGTTCATCTACGACGGGGTGCCGGGGGGCGTCGGGTACGCGGCGGCGGGCGCGCATCAAGTGGACCGTTGGTTGGCCGCGACGCTCGACCGCTTGCGTTCGTGTCCGTGCAAGACGGGGTGTCCGCGCTGCGTGCTGTCCCCCAAGTGCGGGAACGGCAATCAGTACCTCGACAAGGAGGCGGCAGCGCTGTTGGGGGATGCCATGCAAGCGCGGCTCGAGGTGCGGCAGGTTTCCCGTGTGACGGCCTGAGTGCGCCGCGGTGCACGGCAAGTTGCGTGCTAGACTTTCGCGTCGTGCGCGTTGGTTTCGTTCGTTCTCTCCTCTGGCACCGGTACGGTCCGTTCTGGTCACGTTTGTTGGCTGATGCGGATGCGGACGTCGTGTTTGCCGAGGCGGAGGACGTGGCGCGTTGGCGGGACGACCCGCGGCTGGATGCCATTTCGGGTCGTGGGTTCCGCATGGCGGGTGCCGAGGCGCTCGCCCTGGCGTCCTGCGACGTGATCGTCGTGCCGTCGCTCAACGTAGGCTACGACGGTGCGCGTGGGAGTGCGCAAGATCCGTTCGTGTCCGACCTGCCCGGTGCGTTGGCGACGGTGCTGCCGGGTTTGCCGCGCGTGATGGCGGTTCCCGTCGACTTGTCGGTGAAGGGCCTGGATACGCTTGCGATTTCCTTGTTGAGCCTCGTGAATCCCTCGCCTGGCTTGGTGCGGCGGGTGTGGCAGACGCATCAGGCGTACGCCAAGCCACCCGTCGTGCCGGGGTGGCCCGCCCCGTCAATGGGTTCACTGCGCCTTCCCGTGGGTCTGGTGGGACAACCCTGGAACCTTACGGAGGGGGTCGCGAAGGCGATGCAGCGCGAGGGGGAGCTGCTGCTGCGCGCCGATCAGGTCGATCCCGTGGCGCTTCGCGAGGAGGGTTGGCGCGTGGACGAGAAGCTCGCACCGACCGACGCAGAGGCGTTGGGTGCGGTGCGGCGCCTGGCGCGTCGATCCGACGTCTCGCGGATTCGCCTCGTGCTGGATCCCGATGCGGGGGCGGATGCCTGGCTTGCCCGCCGGGTGCACGAGATGGCGCGCCGTCCCGTCGAGGACGTCGAGCTTCCTGTAGAGACGTTCGAACCGACGTCGCCCACGGCGAGGGACGACGTCGTGGAGGGGGAGGCGTAGGCGCGTGAACGTGGTCGTCCTCGTGCTTGCCTCCGCCTACGCGGCCGTGTCGACGTTCGGGGCTTGGACACTCATTCGGCGGAGACGGTGGTTGGCGTTCGCTCACCTCGCGGCGGCGGGCTTGCTAATCGTGGGTGCCGTGGTGGCTGGCTACGGCTTGCGGGAGAGTGCCGCGTGGCTCGCCGCAGGTTCGCTCACGGCGTCCGTGGCTTCATACCTGACGGCCGTGCGCATGGCGAGGCGCGTCGTCCTACGCAATCACGTGGCGCGTGCACTCTTCGGCATCGTGGTCGTGGGGTTGGCTCTGTTCCTTCCCTGACGCCGATCGAGCCTCGTGCTCCGCGTCGCGACGCGGTTCCGCGCCATGCGCTGCCAAGGCAGAGGTGTTTCGAATGCGCCTTCTGACGCTTCCTCGTCCTTCACATGAACGTGGGGCCCGGATCGATGCCGGGCCCCACGCACGTTGGTTATGGGAGGGCGGGGGTTAGAAGGCGGCGCGCCCCGTGATTTCCCGGCCTAGGATGAGCGTGTGCACGTGATCGGCACCCTCGTAGGTGAAGACCGACTCGAGGTTGCTGGCGTGCCGCATGGCGGCGTACTCGGTCGTCACGCCGTTCCCGCCGAGCAGGTCGCGGCCCGCACGGGCGACGGCGAGCGCGGTGCGCACGTTGTCGCGCTTCGCGAGGCTCACCCGCGCAGGCGTGTCCTTGCCCTCCTCCTTGAGGCGTCCAAGCCGGTAGGCGAGCAGGCTGCCCTTCGTGAGGTCACCGAGCATGTCCGCCAGTTTCGATTGCACGAGCTGCTTGCCGGTCAACGGAACGCCGAAGGCGGGGCGATCCTCGAGGTACCGCAGGGCTTCCTCGAACACCGAGTAGCCGGCCCCCAGCACGCCGAAGGCAATGCCGAATCGTGCCTGGTTCAAGCAGGACAGGGCTCCCTTGAGGCCGACGACGTCGAGACGATTGCCGTCGGGGACGAGGACGTCGTCGAGGATCAGTTCGCTGGTGACCGAGAAACGCATCGACGCCTTCGTCTTGATGTCTTCCGCTCGGAAGCCTGGACGGTCGGTCTCGACCACGAAACCGAGGACGCGCCCGGAATCCACGTCACGCGCCCAGAAGATGGCCACGTCGGCGATCGATCCGTTCGTGATCCACCGTTTCGTGCCGTTCAGCACCCACTCGTCTCCGACCTTCTTGCAGGTGCTCGTCATCGCGCCCGGGTCGCTGCCCGCATCGGGTTCGGTCAGTCCGAAACAACCGATCGCCTCGCCGCTGGCGAGGCGGGGTAGCCAGGAGCGCTTGAGTTCCGCGCTGCCGTACGTGTGGATGGGCCACATGACGAGGCTCGACTGGACGCTCACGAAACTGCGGAGACCGCTGTCGGCGTACTCCACCTCGCGGTTGAGGAGGCCATAGGCGGTGTAGGACGCGCCGGCACCACCGTATTCCTCTGGGAGGGCGACGCCGAGCATGCCCATCTCGCCAAGCGTGCGGGGGAGGTGGTCGGGGAAGACCCCCTCGCGCCACCATTCACCCGCATGCGGCACGATTTCCGATTGCACGAACTCGCGAACCGAATCCCGAATCATGCGTTCCTCGGGGGTGTGCAGCGCGTCGATTTCGTAGAAGTCCTCGAGTTCGCGGCGTGACATGGCTTCCGCGGCGGGGGGTTTGCTCAACGTTGCGTCCATGGTGTCGTCCTCCCTGGTGCGCGGGCCGTCCGCGCGTCGAATGCGCCCGGCGTGGTTACTCTCCGAACAGGCGTTTGAGCGCGTCGGCCTTGCCTGTCTTGCGAAGGACGGCGTAGCGGCCCTCCGCCACGTGTTGCGCGCGCTCCAAGGTGATCAACTTCGTCAAGGAAGCCTCGATCGTGTCCACGGCAAGTTCTTCACCGCGGTGCTCGTCGATCCAGCGTTGGACGTCGCGCACGCTTGCACCACGCGTGCCTGCATCCTCGAGCGCTTCGTGAACCCAGTCGTCGACCGTCATGCCACAGTCTAGTCCCCCGAGCCGCTGCGCGCTACCGTTTCGCCTTCGGGGTCACGACCGGGGCGCCGGTACACTTCGCGCGGTCCGCTGCCCGCCTCCGCCCAGGTGGGCGTGCGGTTCATTTCGATGGCGCGGACGGGACAAGCGCCGACGCAGGCGTCGCACCCCACGCACTTCGCCGGGTCGAGCACCAGCGCGCCTCCACCATCGTCGTCGAAGGTGCGGGAGAACGCCTGGGTGGGGCACACGCGCGTGCATACGGGGCACAGGATGCACGCGTCACTGACGGTCGGGAGGGGCCACGGCACCTCGGTGTCGGGTGAAAGGTCGGAGAGTTCGAGGGCGCGCCAGGTTCGAGCAGATTCGATGGGGAGTTCTCCCTCGGCCCCTTCACGATCAAGGGGGGAGAGGACGTCCGACGCGCTGGTCTTCAGGCTGCGCCAGCCACCGCGCATCAAGGCTCGCCGGTCGATGCGTTCGGCGGTCTCCTCGTCGTCGAGGCTTTCGCGTTGCTCGACGCGAATCTCGAGGCTGCTGCCACGCAGGGCGAGAAGTTCGCGCGCCTCGTCGGCCACGCGGTCGATGACTTCCTTCACCGCGGGACCGCCAATCTCGCAGTTGGCGCAATCGCCGTGGGCGAGGAGGAGCGTGGAGCGTCCACGCAGGAGCTTGTGTAGGTCCGTGGGTTGAAGGCGTCCGAGGCAATGCACGGTTTGCGCGTCCCCCTCCACCTTCGAACACTTGGCGGGTCGACCCGCCGTGTAGCGAAGCTTCGGTTCCAGCGCGCCTGAGGGGCATGCCTGAACGCATAAACCGCAGCCGCTGCAATCGACGTCGCTGATTTCCACGCCGCGACCGCGCACGGTGACCGCCTCGTGGGGACAGACGTCGGCACACTTCCTGCAGGCTGCGGGTGACTGTCGAACCGCGAGGCAACGCGTCTTCGTGAATTCCGGTCGCACGTCCGCGAGGCGGAAGGCGAACTTCAGGAGGTCGTCCATCGCCTCAGCCTCGCATCAGTGGCTGCGGTTCGTCATTAGAAGCCGTACACCTCGTGCCGGTCGGGCGTGAGCTTCTTGTCGTACCCCGTCGCTTCGAGGTACGCGTCGAAGCTGTCGAAGTCCACCTGTTGCTTCTGGTCGGAGAGGGCCACGGCGGGGTTGGGGTGGACCTCCATCATGATGCCGTCGGCACCGATGGCGAGCGCCGCCTTCGTGAGCGGTACGAGCAGGTCGCGGCGTCCACCCGAGTGCGTGACGTCCACGACGACGGGAAGGTGCGTCTCCTGCTTGGCGAGGGCGACGGCGGACACGTCGAGCGTGTTGCGCGTGGTGGGCTCGTACGTGCGGATCCCCCGCTCGCAAAGGATGACGTTGGGGTTGCCTTCGTACAGGAGGTACTCGGCGGCCATCACCCACTCCTGAATCGTGGCGGATAGGCCGCGCTTCAACAGCACGGGTTTGCGGGATTGCCCGATGGCCTTGAGGAGCGTGAAGTTCTGCATGTTGCGGGCGCCCACCTGCAGCACGTCGGCGTACTGCTCGAAGGCGGGCAGGTCGCGTGCATCCATGATCTCCGCGACGAAGGCGAGGCCGTGCGCATCGGCGGCGGCGCGACCCAGTTTGAGGCCCTCCTCGCCGAGGCCTTGGAAGGAGTACGGGTCGGTGCGGGGTTTGAACGCGCCGCCACGGAAGAGCGTGACGCCGCGCGAGGCGACCTTCGCTGCCGTGACGTCGACCTGTTCCTTCGATTCGATGGCGCAGGGACCTGCAATGAGGACCGGAGACTCGCCCGTTCCAATGCGCGTACCGCGAATCTCGACGATCGTGTCGCCGCGATCCTTGCTGCGCGAGGTGAGGTACGTCTTCTTGTCCTGTTCCTGCTCGAGTTGCATGGAGGCCTGGAAGATCTGCTTGAACAGGCTCTTGACCGTCGCGTCGCTGAACGGGCCGTCGTTGGCGGCCGTGAGCGCGTCGAGCATTTCCGCTTCGCGCACGGGGTCGTAGTGTGACGAGCCGGTCTGCGTTTGCAGCTCACCGATCGCCTCGGCAATCTTGGCGCGCTCTGAAAGCTTCTCGAGGATCTCGAGGTTCAGCTTGTCGATGTCGTCACGAAGGCTCCGGATCTTCGTTTCCATGGCGTTCCTTCCGTTGTGAGATGCGCACGACAATGATCGTGATCTCGTAGAGGATGACGAGTGGAATCGCGACGAGCGCGAAGTTGAATGGGTCGGCCGTCGGCGTGATGATGGCGGCGAGCGCGAGCCCGATGACGATCGACCAGCGACGGTACTTCAACATGATGGGCGCGCGCAACAACCCGATGCGCGCCAGCAGGTAGCCGAGGACGGGCATTTCGAACATCACGCCGAACACGCCCATGAGCGTGAGCAGCGATTGGATGTAGCGACCGATCGACAGGAGCCCTTGCGCTTCGCTGCCCAGGAACCCGAGCAGGATGGGCAGGGTGAACGGCAGGACGACGTAGTACGCGAACGCCACGCCGAGGGTGAAGGCGAGGGCGGTGAAGACGATGAACGGCACGGCGTAGCGCCGTTCCTCGCGGTACAGGCCGGGGGCGATGAACGCCCAGATTTGCGAGACGATGACCGGGGATGAGAGGACGAGCCCTGCGAAGGCGGCAATTTGCATGCTCGCCACGAACGGCTCAAGGATCGAAAAATAGTTGAGCGTCATCGCCGGGGGGAGCGGCGCTTTGAGCCAGTCGAGAAGTTGGAAGCGGACGACGAAGGCGAGACCCGACGCAACGACCCAGGCGCTCACCGAGACGAAGAGTCTCGTGCGCAACTCGGCGAAATGGTCGATGAGCGTCATGGCCATGGCGTGCAGGTCGCCGCCAGCACCTCGCGACCCTGGAGGGCCACTGCGAGGCGTGGCGGCGACGTGAGCTTACGCGTCGCTCGGGAGCTTGTCCTTCTCGGTGTCGCTCGCGGCTTCGGGTTCGTCGCCTTGCCCCGCGTCCGCTTCGCTTGCAGGCTGGACGTCTTCTTCCTTCACGGTTGCCTGCGTGGCGGCGGGTTCACTGGGGGGTGGGGCGGGGGG
>CAJXWR010000017.1 GCA_913062675.1 uncultured Trueperaceae bacterium | reverse complement strand
AGCGGTTCGCGAGTCAGAAGCGACGCGAGAATCAGGTAGAGCGAAGAGTTCTTTGCCGACTGGATCGTGGTCGAGCCATCGAGGGGGCGTCCGCCGTGAATGACGAGATGCTCGTCGCTGCTGGATTCTGGCGTCATGACGGCCCTTTCCCGATGCGATACATGCGGTAGATACACACGATGTGCAACCCCATGGTAAGCGGGTCCATGCGCATTGTCAAGATGTTGAGGTGGATGCTACGATGCCTGCAATCGCACCCGTGGGAGGAATCGTGCCGAAACGCGAAAAAAGCAAGCGCCTGCAAGTCGTCATCAGCGAAACGCAGGACTCGCTCCTCACCAAGACCGCCTACCAGCTCTCCAATCCCGAACGCCTCGTGTCCAAATCCGAGGTGGTTCGACTCGGCATCGAAATGCTCAACAAAGCCGTCGAGGACGGGAACCTCGACCCGGAGTTGCTCAAGGCACTCGGCGACGACGCCTAAACCATGCTGCAACCCGGACACGTCCTGGGCGACCGCTACGAGATCGAGGGAACCCTCGGACACGGCGGCATGGCCTACGTGTACGCTGCCCACGATCGGCACCTCGACCGCTCCGTCGCCCTCAAGGTGCTACGTCCCCACCTCACCGAGGTGGATTCAGAACGCTTCCGACGCGAGATTCAAGCGCTGGCCCGACTCTCGCACCCCGGCATTGCCACGATCTTCGATCTCGGCAGCGACGAGTTCGTGTACTTCGCCATGGAGCGCATCGATGGTGGTGCCTTCACCGACCTGGGGCCGTTCGAGGACGACCCTCCCACCGCCGTCCGGTTCCTCCGCGCCGCCATTCAGGTTGCCGAGACGCTTGGGTACGTGCACGCCCTCGGCATGGTCCACCGCGACCTCACCCCCCGCAACATTCTTCTCACCTCCCGCGGCGCCCCCAAACTCATGGACTTCGGCCTCGTGCAGCTCGCCGACACGACACGCGAATTGACGAAGACCGGTTCCACGCTCGGCACCCCTCAGTACATGGCGCCCGAGCAGGCGACCGGCGGCGCCACGGGCGCTGCGACCGACCTTTACGCCTTCGGTGCCGTGCTGTACCGAACGGTGACCGGAATCGCTGCCTTCGACGCCGAGAACGATCAAGCCGTCATGTACCGCCACGTCTACGACGACGTGCAGCCAGCCACGCAGCACAACCCGCTCGTTCCCCCGCGACTCGCGGAGCTGCTCACCGCCCTGCTCGCCAAGCGCCCCGAGGACCGCCCACGGACCGCCTACGTCGTCGCGGAAATCCTGCGAGGCGTGCTTCGCGACGTGGAGCAAGCGTCCACCTCGAAACCTGCCGCCGGGGGAAGTCGCGTGCACGGCTACGCGACCGGACCCGTGAGTCCACGACCGCTCCACGAACGCTGGCGCACCCGACTCGATCAAGGACCGCAATGGCCCGCCGGTCTTGCCGCTGCGGACGGTTTCGTCCTCGCTGGCTTACGAAGCGACGCGCTTGCCGTACTCCGCGCCAGCGACGGGGGTCGCGTGGCGCGCTTCGAACTATCCGACGAAGTGGACCAACCCCCCTTGCGCACCCTCGAGCACGTCTGGGTATCGACGCGCGACGGCGCGCTCGCCCAACTCGCATGGCCGGAAGGTCGCACGATCTGGCGTGGCGAAGGCATCGAAGCCAGCGGGATGGCGGCACTACACGACGGAATCCTCCTGGCGACACGCGAGGGGCATCTTTACCGCTGGACGAACGACCGGACGCCCCGCTGGACCGTGCATCACGACCGACCCTGGGTGACCCCACCCATCATGCATGCCGGACACGCCATGGCCCTCGACGACGAGGGCGTGCTACTCGCCATCGACGTCAACGAGGGCCGCGAACGCTTTCGCGTGCACCTCGATGCCGCCCCCGCGCCTGCGCTCGCCACGCGGGGGATGCTGCTTCTCCTCGAACGGAGCGGCGAACTCCACGGGTTCTCGCTCGAGCGCCGCGACGTCACGTGGAGTTACGGTCTGGAGGGCGAGAGTTACGGAAGCCCAGCGACGGCCGATGGACGTATCTACGCCGCGAGTTGGGCTGGCACCCTCGTGTGCATCGCCCTACAAAGCGGAGACCTCATCTGGAGTCAGCCCCTCGGAAGCGCCGTGACGGCCTCCCCCATCGTCGCTGCAGGTCGCGTATGGGTCGTCACCGAATCCGGTGACCTGGCTGGCTTCGACGCCATCGACGGAACACCCATCGAGCGGCGTAACGTCCCGAACGCGCCGATTCAAGCGTCGGTCCTGCCCCTCGGGGCGCGCCTCATCGTGGCGGCGACCGATGGAACGATCGCCGCCTACGAGTAGCGTTGGGGTTTTCCTAGCGGGTGCGGGTGGAGACGGGAAGCCCGACCGATTGCAGCGACCGCTCCGCGAACCAGCTACCGACGTCCTGCACGTCACGACCCGGAAGGTCATGCGGCGCAACGCGCCAGAAGGCGCCCCGTACCGCGTGCCAACGCTCGAGCATCGCGGCTGCCCTTGGACTCCGTGTCGATGCCGCGTGACGCTCGATGAGTCGAAGCAACAGCTCCTCGTCCGGACCCCCCGCTAACCGCGAGATGGACACCATGCCCGGGTTGTACCGCCCCTCGAACGTGCCCTCCTCATCGAGGACGAACGCAACGCCGCCCGACATGCCAGCGCCGAAGTTCCGGCCGGTCTCGCCCAGCACCACGACGGTGCCTCCCGTCATGTACTCGCAGCCATGATCACCACAGCCTTCCACGACGGCATGACCTCCAGAGTTCCGGACGGCCAATCGTTCGCCCGCACGTCCAGCTGCGAAGAGGCGACCCCCCGTCGCGCCATACAGCACCGTGTTTCCAAGCAGCACGGGGACGTGATCCTCTTGGGGTTCGCGTAGCGCACGCAGGACGATCTCGCCACCCGACATGGCCTTACCCAGGTAGTCTTGCGCCTCGCCGCGGAGCGCCAACCGCACGCCGGACACGAGGAAGGCCCCAAAGCTCTGCCCCACCGGCCCTTCGAACCGCAAGCGCACCGTTCCTTCGGGGAGTCCCTCTGCACCGTGAAGTCGAGCGATCTCACCGGAGAGGCGAGCGCCGATCACACGGTCGCGGTTGCTCGTCTTGTACCCCCGGTCGCTGCGACCGAACTCCTCGAGGTCCTTCCAGACGTCGAGCCACACCTGCTCATCGAGCGGTTCGCCTCCCGGACGATCGTTGCGCAACTGCTCCCGCTTCAGCGGCCTTCCGCCATGAACGTGATCGGACTTCAGCAATTCGGACAGGTCAATCTGGCCTCCACGCGGCAGCTCCAGCGTCCGCGGCTTCAACAGGTCCGTCCGCCCGACGATCTCGTCGACGGTACGTGCCCCCATCTGAGCGAGGAGGAGACGCACCTCCTGAGCCACGAACGTCATGAACCGCACGACGTGATCGGGGTCGCCCACGTACCGGGCACGCAGGTCTTCACGCTGCGTGGCAACCCCCACGGCACACGTGTTTAGGTGACACTGCCGCAACATCGCGCAACCCGCCGCCACGAGCGCGGTCGTTCCAAACCCGAACTCCTCGGCACCGAACAGCGCACCCAACACGACGTCACGCCCGGTCTTCAAACCCCCATCGACCCGCAAACGAACGCGCCCACGAAGCTCGTTTTCCACCAGGACGCGCTGCGTGTCAGCCAACCCGAGTTCCCACGGGACACCCGCATTCTTGATGCTCGTCAACGGACTCGCGCCCGTCCCGCCATCGAATCCGGAGATCTGAATGTTGGACGCGTACCCTTTCGCCACACCAGAAGCGATCGTTCCGACCCCATGCGTGGCCACGAGCTTCACGCCAATCGTGGCGTCCTTGTTCACACGACCGAGATCATGGATCAACTGCGCGAGATCCTCGATGGAGTAAATGTCGTGGTGGGGGGGCGGGCTGATGAGCGTGACGCCCGGCACCGAGTGACGGATGCGCCCAATTTCGTCACTGACCTTGAAGCCAGGGATTTGTCCACCCTCTCCCGGCTTCGATCCTTGCGCCATCTTGATTTCGATCTCACTCGCCGTGGTCAAGTAGTGCGCCGTCACGCCGAAGCGTCCCGACGCGACCTGCTTGATGCGGCTGTTGGCCCAGTCCCCCGCCTTCGGGTGCCACGGGGCGACGGAGCGATCCTCTCGGTCCACCGTGTACGGTTCGAAGCGTTCCGGGTCTTCCCCGCCCTCCCCGCTGTTGCTCTTGCCATGCAAACGGTTCATCGCGATGGCCAGCGTCTCGTGCGTCTCGCGACTCACCGACCCGTGGCTCATCGCCTGCGTGGTGAAGCGCTGCACGATGGACTCCACGCCCTCCACCTCGTCGAGGTCCAGCGGTTCGCCCAACGGCTCGATGTCCAGCAGGTCGCGTAGGGTCGTAGCAGGGCGCGCATTGACGATTTCGGCGTACTTCGCGTACGCCTCGGCGTCATCATTGCGTACGGCCTTGTGCAACGCCTTGAAGACGGCAGGCTCGAAGGCGTGGTACTCCCCAGACTTGCGGAATCGGTAGACCCCACGGTCTTGAAGCGCAGGGTTCTCCCCGAACGCTTCGGCATGGAACTGCAGGACGTCACGCGCGATGGTCTCGAGCCCGACCCCGCCGACGTGACCCGGCGTCCCTCGGAAGGCCCGGTCGAGCACGTCTCCATCGACACCAATTGCTTCAAAGATTTGCGCTGCGCGGTACGAACTAATCGTCGAAATCCCCATTTTCGACATGATCTTCAGCAGGCCTTGATCCACGGCGGAACGGTAGTTGCGAACCGCGGCGTCCGGTCCTGGACCGTCCTCACGACGAACGAGCGTGGGCACGTCGCGGGCAGTGGCCAGGGCCAGGTACGGGTGAATGAGGGCAGCGCCGTACCCGATGAGGGTGGCGTAATGGTGGTCTTCGCGCGGTTCGGCGCTCTCCACGATGATGGCGCACCGCGTGCGGAGCCCCTCGCGAATCAATCGGTGGTGCACGGCACCCACGGCAAGCAGGATGGGCACGGCCGCATGCGAGTCGTCGATGCCACGATCGCTCAACAGGACGAGGCCGGCACCCGAACGGACCGCCTCGACGGCCTCCTGCTCGATTCGCTCAAGCGCAGCCTCGAAGCCTTCGATGCCCTCCGCCACGGGGAACAGGATTCCCACGCGTCCCGTTTCGAATCGCTCCTGTTCCAGAATCCAGGCGAGATCCTGCGCATCGATGATGGGTCCATCGAACCGCATCACGGCAGCCACGTTCTCCGTGTCGTCGAGCAAGGGGCCGCGCGGGCCCACCGTCGTCTCCAGACTCATGACGGTGCGTTCGCGGTACGGGTCGATGGGAGGGTTCGTCACTTGGGCGAAGCGTTGCTTGAAGTAGCGCCACAGCCCCTGCGGGCGTTCGGAGAGAACGGCGAGCGGTGTGTCGTCCCCCATCGAACCGACCGGGATGGCGGCGTCGAAAACCATCGGCTCGAAGATACGGTCGATGTCCTCACTGCCGTACCCCACCGCCATTTGCAGGCGCGTGCGTTCATCCCCTTCGGGCGCCTCGACCTGAAGGTCGTCACGAACCGGAGGGCGAAGCAGATTCGCACCGAGCCAGGCGCGGTACGGCTCGGCCGCCCCAAGCTCCTTCTTGAGTTCCGCGTCGCGGAGCAGCACGCCATGCTCGGTGTCGACCGCGAGCATTTCACCGGGCCCCAAGCGTCCACGTTCGACGATGGTGTCGCTCATGAGCGGCACCATGCCCGCCTCACTGCCGACGATCACGAGTCCCGATGCGCTGATGGAGAACCGTTGCGGACGCAGGCCATTGCGGTCGAGCGCAGCGATGGCTCGCGTACCGTCACTCACCGCGAGGGCGGCCGGACCGTCCCAGGGTTCCATCACGCTTGCGTGATAGCGGTAGAAGGCGCGCACGTCCGCAGGCATCGCGTCGTCCCCCTCGAAGGCGGGAGGCACGAGCATGGCGAGTGCGTGCAGCGGGTCCCTGCCCGACAAGGCGAGCAGTTCGAGCACGTTGTCGAGCGCCGCGGAGTCGCTCGACTCCGGTTGCACGACCGGGACGAGGTCGCGGACGTCCTCGCCCCACAGGCGGCTCTCGAGGACCGGTTCGCGCGCCGCCATGAGGTTCACGTTGCCCTGGAGCGTATTGATCTCCCCGTTGTGCGCGAGCATGCGGAATGGCTGGGCGAGCGACCAGCGGGGAATCGTGTTCGTGGAGTAGCGCTGGTGGAACATGGCCAACGACGTTTCGTAGTCCGGATCGGCGAGATCGCGGTAGAACGCGTCGAGCTGGTCCGCAACCATCAGCCCCTTGTAGACGACGGTGCGGCTGCTGAACGACGCAATGTAGGCCCGGCCGAGATTCGCTTCGAGGAGCGCACGCTCCATGCGCTTTCGGGTGAGGTACAAGAGGCGTTCGTATCCAAGTGCGTCCAGACCGGCTGGCTTGGCCACGATGGCCTGCTTGAAGATGGGCCGTCGCTGACGGGCCAGATCCCCGAGCGCATCGTCGTCGAGCGGCAAGTCCCGCCACATGAGCAGGCGAACCGCACTCTCGTCGAGCACCTTCTCGATCACCTCGTACAACGTCGCGACGTCCGCGTCGTTGGCGACGAAGAAGTTGCCGACGCCGAGCTCCTCGTCCGCGACGTTCTCGATGCCGTTGCGCGCAAGCTCGCGCTTCAGCAGGCGGTAGGGAAGCTGCGTGAGAATGCCCGCGCCATCACCCGTCCGGCCATCCGCGCTGACGGCACCACGATGGGCGAGGTTCGAAAGCGCTTCGAGCGCATGTTCGAGGACGCGGCGTTCCCGACGCCCCTGGAGATCGGCAATGAAGCCGACCCCGCAGGCGTCGCGCTCGCGGGGCCAGGCAAGAGTTGTGACATCGGAACGACGATCAGGGTACAAGGCAGACTCCTTCGTGCTACGTCAAGTGGGAGGCCGCCCAGCCAAGGCGACCCGGAAACTGTATCCCTAGGGTCACGCCCTGTCAAACGGAACCATGCTTACGAAAGCCGTTCCCTACGCAAAACCATCGATTCCACGGTCACCGGCTCGACTCGCTTTCGGAATCGTGGTGCCCTTGGTTGGAGCGGGGATTCGGTCAATCGGACGCGTTCGCGACCGTCTCGGGGGTCCGTTGCCCTTGCGGCGCGACGCCATCCTGCACCAACTTGTACTCCACGGCGTCGATCAGCGCTTCGTACGAGGCATCGATGATGTCGGTACTCGCACCCACGGTGCCCCAACTCGTGGAGCCATCGCTGAACTCCACCTGCACACGAATGACGCTTGCCGTCCCCGTCTCATCGCCGCTCAAGACACGCACCTTGTAGTCGATCAGGTGCAACGAGGCGAGCGTGGGGTAGAAACGCTGCAGCGCCTTGCCGAGCGCCTTGTCGAGCGCATTCACCGGTCCGTCACCCGAAGCGGCAGTGTGCTCCAGCTCGCCGCCCACTTCGACCTGAACGACCGCTTCCGCGCGCGGTTGCCGGTCTTGCGTCCGCTTGTCGATGTAGACCGAGTAGCCCCGCAGATCGAAGAAGGGTCGATGCTCACCGCGCACCTTGCGAGCCATGAGCTGAAACGACGCTTCGGCACCCTCGAAGGCGTAGCCGCGATGCTCGAGCTCCTTCATGCGCGCCACCACGTCACGGGCAGCCTCCCCTGCCCCCTCGTCGCCATCGTCCGCCTTCGCGAGGACGTTGGCCCGCCCGGACAGGTCGGACAGGAGAATGCGGCGATCGTTTCCAACGCGTTGCGGGTCGATGTGCTCGTAGCTGTCGGGACGCTTCGCCACGGCGGACACGTGCACGCCACCCTTGTGCGCGAACGCCGCATCTCCGACGTAGGGAGCACGAACGTTGGGCTGCAGGTTGGCGCGCTCATCGACGTACCGAGCGAGCTCGCGCAACGTATCGATGCGCTGAGGTTGGTCGTAACCGAGCTTCAAGGCAAGGTTCGGCACGATCGACACGAGGTTGGCGTTTCCGCACCGTTCCCCGTACCCACCCATCGTGCCTTGCACGTGCGTCGCGCCTGCCTGTACGGCAGCGAGGCTATTCGCCACGGCAAGCTCGGCATCGTTGTGCGCGTGAATCCCGATCGGCACGTCGAGCCGCGCTAGGGCTTCACGCACCCCATGCGCGACCGCATCGGGCATGGCGCCACCGTTCGTGTCGCACAAGACCAGGCGGGTTGCACCTCCCTCCACGGCAGCCTCGAGCGTCGCCATGGCGTACGCAGGATCGGCGGCATAGCCGTCATAGAAGTGCTCCGCGTCGTAGATGACCTCACGCCCTTGGCTTGCGAGGAACGCCAGCGACTCACGGATCATCCCGAGATTCTCCTCGAGCGTTGCTCCTAGTGCGTCGGTGACGTGCATCGTCCAAGATTTCCCGAACACGGTGACGACAGGCGTCGCAGCATCGAGCAACGCCGCAAGGTTGGCGTCCTCCTCGACCGCCTTGGCGCGATGGCGCGTACTCCCAAAGGCGGCCAGGCGCGCCGAACCGAGAGGCACGTCACGCATCCGTTCGAAGAACGAGGCATCCTTCGGGTTCGAGCCGGGCCAACCCCCCTCGATCAGGTCGACACCAAACGCGTCGAGTCGCTGCGCGATCGCCACCTTGTCCGAACTGGTGAGCGTGAACCCTTGCCCTTGCGTGCCGTCGCGAAGTGTCGTGTCGTAAATCTCGATGCGCGTCATGCGGTCACGCCTGCGTCGCTTCGACGGCATCCACCGAGGCACTGGGGTGCGGGTCCCCTGCACCTCGGCCAAGGCCCGCTGCAAGCTTGTTCATCACCTCGACGTACGCCTTCGCGGACGCCTCGACCACGTCGGTCGACAGGCCGCGGGCGTGCACCACGCGGTCCTCGTGCCGCGCGCGCACGCTGACCTCGCCAAGCGCGTCCTTGCCGTGCCCCACGGAGCGAATCTCGTACGACTCGAGTCGCAGGTGCATGCCGGTCAGCCGCTCGATCGCGTGGTAGATCGCGTCGACCGGTCCATCCCCGACCGCTGCCTCCTCGAGCGCCTCACCCCGAACCTCCATGCGCACCGTCGCGACGGGCGTGACGCCCGTTCCCGACTGGAACTGCACGCTCGTGAGTTTGAAGGTTTCGGGGACGCGCGTCGTTTCCGAATCGACGAGCGCGCGAATGTCGTCACTCGTCACCGACGTCTTCCGGTCGCACAAGTCCTTGAACTCCTTGAACAGGTGATCGACCTCGTCGTCGGGCAACGTGGCGTACCCAAGATCCTCGAGCGACTTGCGGAAGGCGCGCCGGCCGGAATGCTTCCCCATGACGAGAACGCCCGCATCCCGACCGACCGTTTCGGCCGACATGATTTCGTACGTCTCGATGGCCTTGATCACGCCGTCTTGGTGGATGCCCGATTCGTGCGCGAAGGCGTTGTCGCCCACCACCGCCTTGTTGGGTGGTACGACCATGCCCGTCATCATCGAAACGAGACGCGACGTGCGGTACAGCTCACGGGTTTGGATGTTCGTCTCGTGACCCCACACGTCCTTGCGGGTCTCGAGCGCCATGACGATCTCCTCGAGCGACGCGTTGCCCGCCCGCTCACCAATCCCGTTGATGGTGCACTCCACCTGCGTAGCTCCGGCCTTGACGCCCGCCAGCGAGTTCGCGACGGCGAACCCCAGGTCGTCATGGCAGTGCGTGGAGACGTCCACGTCACGCAGTTGCGGCACGGCCTCGAACAGCCCCTCGATCAAGCGTCCGTACTCCCACGGGGTCATGTAGCCCACGGTGTCGGGGACGTTGATCGTCGTCGCACCCGCCGCCACCGTCGCGGCAAAGATCTCAGCCAGGAAGGCCGGGTCGGATCGGCCCGCATCCTCGGCGCTAAACTCCACGTCATCGACGAACGACTTCGCGAGCTTCACGGCCTCTACGGCACGCTCCACCACTTGCGCCGGTTCGAGCGCCAGCTTCTTGTCCATGTGGATGGGGCTCGTCGCGATGAACGTGTGAATGCGCGGCTTCGTGGCGCCCTCGAGTGCAGCGGCTGCCCGTTCGATGTCACCGCGATGCGCCCGCGCCAAGCCAGCGACCACCACGTTGGGGTTCTCTTCACCGCTGGCTGCTGCAATCTGCCGGACACTCTCGAAATCGCCTTCCGAAGCGACGGGGAACCCCGCCTCGATCACGTCCACGCCTAGACGGGCGAGTTGACGGGCGATTTCACGCTTCTCGCGGTTGTTCAGCGTGACGCCGGGTGATTGCTCACCGTCACGCAACGTGGTGTCGAAGATCTTGATGCGGGCCATGCGCTACCTCCAGAGAATCGAGTGTCGTCTACGAAGCGATGAAAGGCATCATCTTGCGTAGTCGACGACCGACCTCCGAAACGAGGCTACGCGCGCCGGCCGCACGCTGGGTCTTGAGTCGCGGTTGACCCACCTGATTGTCGAGCAGGAACTCGTGGGCGAACTCGCCCGATTGAATCTCGCTGAGGATGCGTCGCATCTCGGCGCGCGTCTCATCGGTGATGATGCGCTTGCCGGTGCGGTAATCGCCGTACTCGGCGGTGTTGCTGATCGAGTTCCGCATCGTTTCGAAACCGCCCTCATAGATGAGGTCCACGATGAGTTTCATCTCGTGAACGCACTCGAAGTAGGCGATTTCGGGTTGGTACCCCGCATCCACGAGCGTGTCGAAACCGGCTTGCATCAGTTCGGTGACGCCACCACACAGGACGGCCTGCTCGCCGAACAGGTCGGTTTCGGCTTCCTCGCGGAACGTCGTCTCGATCACGCCACCACGCGTACCGCCGATGGCCTTGGCGTAGGCGAGGGCAAGGGGTTTGGCTTGGCCACTCGCATCGGCATCCACCGCGATGAGGCATGGCACGCCGCCACCTTCGGTGAAGACGCGGCGCACGAGGTGCCCGGGGCCCTTGGGAGCAATCATGACGACGTCGACCCCGTCGGGCGTCGGCACCTGGTGGAACACGCGGTTGAAGCCGTGACCGAAGGCCAGCACGTTGCCGGCTTCAAGGTGCGGCGCAATGTCGGTCTTGAAGACGCTGCCTTGCACCTCGTCGGGGAGGAGCACCATGACCATGTCGCCCGCCTTGGCGGCTTCGGCGACGCTGGTTACCTTGAGTCCTGCAGCTTCGGCTTCGGCCCACGAGGCCGACCCTTCACGCAGGCCGACGATGACGTCGAGTCCCGACTCCTTTGCGTTGAGTGCGTGGGCATGCCCTTGCGAGCCGTAGCCAAGCACCGCAATCGTCTTGCCTTGCAGGAGTTGCAGGTTCGCGTCGTCGTCGTAGTAGATGTTCGCCATGAAAGGTCTCCTCGAGGGGTTGGATTTACGCTGCGGGTGCAGCGTCGAGAGCGGTGTGGGATTGACCGCTACGTGGCAGGGCCACGCGGCCGGTGCGGATGAGTTCGACGATGCCGAACGCTTGCATCTGGTCGATGAAGGCATTCATCTTGCCTTCGTCGCCGGTCACTTCGAAGACGAGTGCATGGCGACCGACGTCAACGATGCGCGCACGGAAGTCCTGCGCGATTTGCCGGAGTTCGACGCGCTCGTCGGGACCGCGGACGGCGACCTTGATGAGCATCAACTCGCGGTCCACGAAACTGGTTTCGGTGTGGTCGACGACCTTGAGCACGTCGATGAGTTTCTGAAGTTGCTTCTGAACCTGCTCGATGGTTCGCGGGTCGCCGTCCACGACGAACGTGGTGCGGCTCAAGCCCGGGACTTCGGACTCGGCGACGGAGAGGGACGCGATGTTGAAGCCGCGCCGGGCAAACAGGCCTGCAATGCGGACGAGCACACCCGGCTCGTCACGCACCGTCACGGAAATGACGCGTCGCTGAGAAGTCATGCCGACACTCCTTCCACATCCTCGTCGGGTTCCTGGTCACCAATCATCATCTCGTCGACACCCGCTCCCGATGGCACCATGGGGTACACCTTCTCGGATTCGTACACGACGAAGTTGATCAACGCGGGACCACCCCGCTCGAGCACTTCGGGAACGAGCGCACGTGCCGTCTCCCGGTCGAACACGTTGTGCCCTTCGATGCCATAGGCCTCGGCGAGCTTTGCGAAGTCGGGATTGCTGTCCGCCAGGTAGATCTCGCTGTAACGCTGCGCATGGAACAACTCCTGCCATTGGCGCACCATGCCCAGCACGCCATTGTTCGTGATGGCAATGATGATCGGCAGGCGGTGCTTCGCAATGGTCGCGAGTTCCTGAATGTTCATTTGGATGCTGCCGTCCCCGGCGATGCACACGACCGTCTCGCCTGGGCGCGCGAAGGCCGCACCGATGGCGGCGGGTAGTCCAAATCCCATCGTTCCAAGGCCACCCGACGACACCCAGGTACGGGGTTTGCTGGTCGGGAACAGGCGCGCGGCGAACATCTGGTGTTGCCCCACCTCGGTCGTGACGAGGCAATCACCGCCGGTTGCTTCGCGGAGGAGCTCGATGACCTCCTGGCTGACGAGCGGCTTGTCAGTCTTGTAACGCTCGGGGTACTTCGCCTTCCACTCCTGCAGTTGCTCCCACCAGGCATCGATGGCGAGCGGTTCGAGTTCCGCTTCGAGTTTCGGAAGGACGTCACGCAGGTCGCCCACGACCGGGATGTGCGCCTCGACGAGCTTGCTGATCTCGGCAGGATCGATGTCGATGTGCACGACCTTGGCGTTGGGCGCGAAGCGACTGATCTTGCCGGTCACGCGATCGTCGAACCGCAGTCCCGCACCGACGATGAGGTCGCAGTTCGTGATGGCGCGGTTGGCCGTGACGGTTCCGTGCATGCCGGGCATACCGAGCGCTTGCGAGCGGCCGGCGGGGTACGCACCGATGCCCATCAGCGTCGTGATGACGGGAATGTTGACGCGCTCTGCGAAGGCTGCGACCTGCTCGGCTGCCGCCTGGCCCCCTCCACCCACCATGAGGATGGGTCGTTCCGCATTGCGGATCGCCTCGACCGCCTTGCGGATTTGACCCGCGTGCCCCACGACGTTGGGGTTGTACCCGGGCAGATCCACGGTCACGTCGTAATCGTCGAGATCGCCTTCGAATTCGGCTTGCTGAACGTCCTTGGGAATGTCGATCAGGACCGGACCCGGCCGGCCCGTCGTGGCAATGTGGAACGCTTCTGCCACCACGCGCGGCAAGTCCTGAACGTTCTTCACGAGGTAGTTGTGCTTCGTGACGGGGTTCGTGATGCCGTACACGTCGGCCTCCTGGAAGGCGTCGGTACCGATCAGTTGCTGCGGGACGTTGCCGGTGATGGCGACCACGGCGCTGCTGTCCATCATGGCGGTCGCGAGGCCGGTCACGAGGTTCGTCGCTCCCGGACCACTCGTTGCAATCACGACACCCGGCTTGCCGGACGCCCGGTAGTAGGCGTCGGCCGCATGCGCACCCGCTTGCTCGTGGCGCACGAGCACATGCCGGACGTCACCATCGTAGATGGCGTCGTAGACCGGCATGATGGCGCCACCCGGGTGGCCGAACGCGACCTCGACCCCTTGGCGTTCCAACGCTCGAATGAGAACTTCTGCACCCGTCATGGTTCCGTTCCTCCCTGGCCATCCGGCCCGTTCGTGCACGTTCGCGACCAATGAATGCGCCCCGCCGATGGGGCCGGCGGGGCGCGGTGCGTGCGAATCTTGGAGCGATTACGCAGACCGACCCCGAACACCTAGACCTACGATGATGATCCCCACGATGGAGGCACCGACGTCCGTGTGCAGGGTGGCTGCGACGTTGCTCACTGGCGGGAAGTATACGGGCTGCTACCTTGACTGTCAACGAACGCACGCCGCACGCACGGTGCGTGACGGCGTTGCGACTGGAGGTCATCCGTGGAAGTGCTCCGCGTCTCAGCCACCTCGAGACCCAATGCCGTTGCCGGCGCGATCGCCTCGGTCCTCCGCCGCGATGGCGGCGTCGAAGTGCAGGCCATTGGGCCACAAGCCGTCAACCAGGCCGCCAAGGCGCTCGCGATTGCCCGCGGGTACCTGCACGAGGATCACCTCGACCTGCACGTCTTCCCATCGTTCGTGACCCTCACCTTGCATGGCGAGGAACGGACGGCGCTGCGTTTCGACACACGCGCGGAAACCGTGCCAGACGCAACGATTGAGGACGCCTTCTTGCATCACGCGGGTTGACGACACGCCGGCATGGACGACGTTCGTCCCGCGAGGGTCGGCGCCACGCAATGATGCTGGTAATCCGCGACGCGGTCTTGACGCGCTACTCCGGGTACATTCCCTACAGCACGCCCAACCGGGCGTTGCCACCTTGCCCAAATCGGCCACGAGCCGACGACGAGGAGGACACGACACGACATGTTCGGCATCTTCATCCTCATGATGATCATGACGCTCGGTGCGCAGTGGTACCTGCGCTCCACCTTCGGCACCTGGTCCAAGCGCGCCAACACGGCGGGCATGACGGGCCGTGACGTCGCCGCAGCCATCCTTCGCAAGCATGGCCTCGATGGCACCGTGCAAATCGAAGCCGTGGGCGGAAGCCTCAGCGACCATTACGACCCCACCAAGCGCGTGGTGCGTCTCAGCCAACCCATTCACGGGGCCGCCTCGGTGGCCGGCATGGCCGTCGCCGCGCACGAGGTGGGTCACGCCATTCAACACGCCAAGGCGTACGCACCGCTGCAATGGCGGACCTCGCTCCTGCCCGTCGCCCAGATTGGCGGTAACTTCGGTCCCTACCTCGCCATCTTCGGCCTGATGCTCGGCGCGACCGGCCTCGTGAACGTCGGCATTCTGCTGTTCGGCGTCGCCGTCGCCTTCCAACTCGTGACGCTCCCCATCGAGTTCGACGCGTCCAACCGCGCCCTTGCCGAGCTCCGCGAGCTGGGCATCGTCACCCAGCAGGATGCGGGTGGTGCGCGCGCCGTCCTCAACGCTGCGGCCCTCACGTACGTTGCCGCTGCCGCGGGCAGCTTGATGTACCTCCTGTACTTCTTCATGGCTTCGCGGAACTGACGCAGCCACGGTCCAACCCACGAGCGCCACGTCGCGATGCCCGCGGCGTGGTGCTCGACGTGACGCGCCGCGTCGCTCGCGGCGCGCTGCTCTCCCGCGAATTGGGGCGAGCGCTCGACACGAGCGAACTCGAGGCACGCGAGCGCTCGTTGGTGACCGACCTCGTGTACGGCGTCGCCCGCTGGCGCATTTGGCTCGATGCCGCCCTCGCTCCGCACCTTGCCCGGCCCCAAGGGCTTCCCGAAGCCGTCCAGGCGATTCTTCGCCTCGGGGCGTACGACCGCCTGAAACGAGAGACGCCCGCCCACGCCGCCGTTCACGCCTGGGTCAACGTCACGAAACGTGAAGCCCCACGGTTCGCCGGGCTCGTCAATGCCGTCCTCCGTCGCGTGACGCCCCCGACTCGCGACTTGGATCCTGCAACGGAGCATGCCCTCCCACGCTGGCTTTGGGACGCCTTCGAGGCGGCCCTGGGAGACGACGCACCCGCCGCCGTGGCGGCCATGCGGCAACCTGCGCCCCTGTGGTTCGCCACCTTTCGACTGGACGCGGAGGAGGCGCTCGCGGCGCAAGGCGCCGACGTCAAGGCGGGACCGGTGACCGGCACGATCCGCGTCCGCAGCGAACGGCGTCCCGGCGACCTCGCTGGCTTCGAGACCGGGGCGCTGCAACCGCTCAACCCCACGAGCGCGCTCGTCACGCAGGCGCTCCCCGCCCAGCCGGGCGACCGGGTTCTCGACCTGTGTTCCGGTCGCGGCGTGAAGACCGCGCTGCTCGCCGCCCGCGGGTTCCACGTGACCGGCATCGAACGCGAAGCGAAGAAGGCGGAGCAGGCTCGCCGCAACCTTTCGCGTCTGCATCTCGACGCGGAGCACGTCACGCGCGATTTGACCCGCACACCCGACGACGTGCCGCCCGCCCCCTACGTCCTGATCGACGCGCCGTGCAGCGGAACCGGGACGCTTCGCGGCCACCCCGAAATCGTGGAACGGTTGACCGCCAGCGACGTCACCGAACTCGCGCGAACGCAACGCGACCTGCTCGACACGGCGTACCACCTCACCGAGCCAGGCGGCACGCTCGTGTACAGCGTCTGCAGCCTCACGCGTGAGGAGGGTCCCGACGTCATCGCCCACTTCCTCGAGACGCACCCCGACGCGACGCTCTCCCCCGTTCCCTGGAGCGAGCTTGCACCCCACGTACCGACCCGCGACGCGTCGGTCGGGACGTACCTCCTGCCCCGCGACGGCCTCGACGGGTTCTTCGTTGCACGAATGACACGCAACGCGCGGTAGCGTCGCGCATGGCCATCCAACCTCCTTTCCTCCACAGTGCCGGCGGCGCGGAAACCGTCACCGGTTCATGCCACTACGTCGATTTGGGTGACACGCGCCTCCTCGTGGATTGCGGCGCATTCCAGGGCGGCCGAACGCTCGAGGCACGAAACCGCGAACCGTTCCCGTTCGACCCCATGCAGCTCGACGCCATGCTGCTCACCCACGCGCACCTCGACCACGTGGGGCGCACGCCGCACCTCATCGCCTCCGGCTTCGATGGACCGATCTACTGCGCGCCCGGAAGCGACGCGATCGCCGAGGTCATCCTCCGTGACGCCGCCAAGATCGCTTGGGAGGACTACGAGCGGGCGTTGCGGCGTGCGCGCCGTGCCGGTCGGGAAGCCGACGTCGAACCCCCACCCTTCGACGAGCGGGACGTCGAGCAGGTGCTTGCCGCCCTGAGACCCGTCCCCTATGACGAACCGTTTACGGTGGGGAACGTGACCGTCACGCTCCACCCGGCTGGACACGTCGTGGGGAGCGCATGGATCGACCTCGACACGCCTGCAGGCCGAATCGTGTTCTCCGGTGACCTCGGAAACCGGGAAAGCCTGCTGCACCCCACGCCCGACCGTCCAGGTCCGGCCCGCGCCGTCGTATGCGAGGGCACCTACGGCAACCGCACCCACCGTTCACGCGAAGCCACCATCGCCGAGTTTCGAGACGTTCTGGCGCGCGCAGCCGAATCGGGCGGCCGAGTGCTGATTCCCAGCTTCGCGCTCGAACGGACGCAAGCCGTGCTGTACGAGATTCACCACCTTCAGTTGGACGGCGAGATTCCGGGCATTCCGGTGTTTCTCGACTCGCCCATGGCCAGCAAGATGACGGCGGTGTACCGCCAGCACGCCCATGCGTTTCGAGACGAAGTGCGCGAACTCAACGGCAATGGCGGTGACCCGTTCACGCCACCCCACTTCCACGCCACCGTCTCCGCGGACGAGAGTCGCGCCCTGAACGACCTCGACGAACCGGCGATCATCATTGCGGGTTCCGGCATGATGACCGGTGGACGAATCCTCCATCACCTCAAGCACCACATGTGGAAACCCGACACGCAGCTCGTCGTCGTGGGGTATCAGGCGCGCGGTTCGCTGGGTCGCGCCATCGTCGACGGCGCGAAACACGTCCGCATCTACGGGGACGACATCGCCATACGCGGGACGGTGCACACGATTGGCGGTCTCTCCGCCCACGCCGACCGGGACGATCTCGACCACTGGCTGGCCGAAACAGGAGACGCACGCGTCTACCTCGTGCACGGTGAGGTCGACGTGCTCGACACGTACGCGCAACACCTCAAGCAGGCGGGACGCAACGCACACGTCATTCCCGACGGGCGACCCATCACCCTCTAACCAAGCTCGGGTTCGCCCTCCACGAGGGCCGTGTCCTTCTCGTCGAACAGGCCAGGCTGAACGGGCTCGCCCTCCACCAGGCCCGTAATGCCAACCCCCAACAGGCGAATTGGACGCTCCAGTGGGACACGCGTCGCCAGCAACTCTGCCGCCACGGCCTCGATGGCCTCCGCCTCGCCCACGGGCGCGGCGAGGCGCCGTTGCCGGGTCGTCACGCGATGCGCCGCGTCCTTCACCTTCACCACGACCACCGATCCGCGGACACCGGCGCGTTTCGCGCGACGCGCCGTCGCTTGCGCGACGGCCGGCAAGGCGGCGAGCAACGGCATGAGCCCCACGCGATCGACGTCGAACGTGGTTTCCGAGGACACCGACTTCCGTTCCCGGTTCGGTTGCACCGGACGGTCATCGACACCCCGGGCGAGCGTCCACACGTCCCGCCCAATCTTTCCGAATGTCGCCTCGAGCATCGTGGGATCGGCATCCGCCAACGCACCCGCCGTTTCGATGCCCATGTGGGCCAACCGGTCGGCCGTGCGGGGACCCACCCCGTGGATCCTCCGCACCGGCAAGTCTTGTAGAAACCGTTCCGCCTCCTCGCGCCGAATCTCGAACACGCCGTCCGGCTTCGCCTCCGCACTCGCGAGTTTCGCGAGGAACTTGCCGTACGACACGCCAGCCGACACGACGAGCCCCGTGGCGGAGCGCACTTCGCTTCGAATCGCCTCGGCAAGCTCCAGAGCGGCTGACGGGCCGCGTTTCGCCTCCGTCACGTCGAGGAACGCCTCGTCGAACGCGAGCGGCTCCACCAGGTCCGTGTACGACCGGTACACAGCGAAGATTGCCTCGCTCGCATGCCTGTACGCATCCATCCGAGGCGGCACGAAGATCAGTTCGGGACAACGGCGTAGCGCCTCCCCCGCCGGCATGGCGCTCCGCACGCCAAACGCGCGCGCCTCGTAACTCGCCGTCATCACCACACCCCGGTTCGCGCCATGACCTACGGCAATCGGTTTCCCTCGAAGGGACGGAGCATCGCGCTGCTCCACCGCCGCGTAGAACGCATCCGCATCGAGGTGGATCACATGCCGCATGTCGTAAGGCTACTCCGAGCAACCGTCACCCGGCTTACGACGCGACCGCGCAAGACGCGGTCTACTTCTAACCATGGATTGGGAACTTCCCGTCATCGCGCTCCGCAACCAGGTCGTCCTCCCTCGAACCCTCGAGAACGTCGACGTGGGCCGCCCCAAGTCGAAACGCGCCCTCGAGGAAGCCCAATCGGCTGACAATCGAGTCCTGCTCGTCGTGCAACGCGAAGCTCGCATCGACGACCCGGGTGCCAGCGACCTGTACGACGTGGGGACGCTCTGCGTCGTCAAGCAGGTCATTCGCCTTCCCGACGACACGCTCCAGGTGCTCGTCGAGGGGCGCGAACGCGTGAAGATCGATGCGTACCTCGAAGGCCCCTCCCTCCGCGCCGAAGTCACGACCCTCGAGGAGACCGCGGAGGAGGAAGGCACGAACGGTGATCTCGCCTCACTCGTCGAGCAAACCAAGAGCGCCTTCCAGGAGTACGCCCAGCAAAACAAGAACCTGCGTCTCGACTCGTTCCACCTCGAGAACCTGCGTGGCCTCAAGGAGGCCGGCCCGCTCGCCGACGTGATCGCCAAGTACGCCACGTGGGACGTCGCCGACAAACAGTCGGTCCTCGAAGAGGCCGCCGTTCCGCAACGACTCGAACTCGTGTACGGGTTCCTGTCGCGCGACCTGGAACGCTTCGACACGGAGAAGCAGCTCAGCGCCCGCGTCAAGCAACAAATGGACGCCAACCAACGCGAGTACTTCCTTCGCGAGCAGATGAAGGCCATTCAGAAGGAACTCGGGAACGACGAAACTGACGAGATCGAAGCGTTGAAGACCCGCATCGAGGAGAAGGACCTCCCCGAAGCCGCGAAGGACCGTGCGCTGAAGGAAGTCGACCGCCTCGAGAAGATGCCGAATGGGAGCCCCGAAGCCACGGTGGTGCGCACGTACCTCGATACGATTCTGGACCTCCCCTGGAGCGAGATGGACGAGGAGACCCTCGACGTCTCGCACACGGCGGAGGTTCTCGACGCCGATCACTACGCACTCGAAGAACCCAAGGAACGCATCCTCGAATTCCTTGCCGTTCGGCAACTCGCCAAGAACGCCGAGGATGCGCAGTACAAGGCACCCATCCTCTGCCTCGTCGGGCCACCGGGCGTCGGCAAGACCAGCCTGGGCGCCTCCATTGCACGCAGCATGGGGCGCGCGTTCGTCCGCATGAGCCTCGGGGGCGTGCGTGACGAAGCAGAGATTCGGGGGCACCGGCGCACCTACATCGGCAGCATGCCCGGACGAATCCTGCAAGGCATGAAAACGGCGGGCACCATCAATCCCGTCTTCCTGCTAGACGAGATCGACAAGATGACCGCCGACTTCCGTGGCGACCCCAGCTCGGCGCTCCTCGAGGTGCTCGATCCCGAGCAGAACGACACGTTCGCCGATCACTACCTCGAAATTCCATACGACTTGTCCAAGGTGATGTTCATCACCACGGCGAACAGCCTCTCCACGATTCCGCGTCCCCTGCTCGACCGGATGGAAGTCATTCAAATCCCGGGCTACACGCTGCACGAGAAACTCGAGATCGCCACGCGGTACCGCGTACCCCGCCAAGTGCGCGACCACGGCCTCACCGACAAGCTCGATCTGACGCAAGACGCGCTGCGTCGCATCGTCACCGAGTACACCCGCGAGGCAGGCGTCCGGAACCTCGATCGCCTCATCGCGAAGGTCGCGCGCAAGAGCGCGCGGCGCTACCTCGACGAAGCCTGGGACGGTACGCGTGACGTGGACGATGCGATGGTACGTGACCTCCTCGGCGTTCCTCCCTACCGGGACGAGCGAGCGGAAACCGAACCGCACGTGGGGCTCACCCATGGGCTCGCCTGGACCTCGGTGGGTGGCGTGACCCTCGACATCGAAGCCGTCTCCGTGCCTGGGAAAGGCAAAGTGGCGCTCACGGGTCAGCTCGGGGAGGTCATGAAGGAATCCGCCCATGCGGCCATCGCGTACCTACGCAACCACGCCAGCGAGTATCACCTTCCCGAGGGGTTCCACGAGACGCGTGACCTGCACGTTCACGTGCTCGAAGGCGCCACCCCCAAAGATGGTCCCTCCGCAGGCATTGCCATCGCCACCGCCGTCGTCTCCGCCCTTACGGGGCGCGCCGTGCGGGGAGACGTCGCCATGACCGGCGAGATCACCCTGCGGGGCCGTGTCCTCGCAATTGGTGGCGTGAAGGAGAAACTCCTCGCTGCGCATCAAGCCGGCATTCAGGACGTGCTGCTCCCCGAGGACAACCGCGCGAACCTCGAAGACGTGCCCGAAGCGGTCCTTCAAGACCTCAACGTGACGTTCGTGTCGACCTTCCGTGAAGTCCTCGAAGTGATGCTCGTCCCCGGGGGAGAGACGGCCTTCCCGCCGCCCGCAAGCGAGGACGCCGTCGAACGACCCGGCGCCAGCGCCTAACACCCAAGAACGAGAACGGTCACACCCGTCGGTAGCGCCGATCCTCATCGCGAAACAGTCGCGACAGGACGGCGCTCACGATCGTCAGGATTAACGCGGAGAAGACGGCGCCCCCGAACCCTGACACCTCGAGCGGGGTCAACGTCGCGACCACACCAAGCGACAAGGCATTCACGACCAACAGGAACGCGCCGAACGTCACCAGCGTGAGCGGCAGTGTCAGTAGGATCATCAACGGACGCAACACGGCATTCACCAAGCCAAGCACGAGGGCCGAGATCAACAGGGCGCCGACGTCCCCATCGGGAAGACGCAACCCCACGTTCAAACTGACGGTCAACCACAAGGCAATCGCGTTCAGCGCCCAGCGCAGCAGCAAATTCATGGCTTCACAGTACCGGTCACCCAAGGGAATGGAAGTCAGCCGGGCGTGCGCTCCAGGAAGCGGCGGCGCGTGCGGGTTGTGAACCCCAGGGCGTGCAGGATGTCGATCCAAGGTCGATCGTTCGCGTCGCACTCCGTCACCACGACCCCGAAGGGGCTGCGTCCAGCCAACTCCTGCAGCACCGTCCAAACGAGTCGACGTGCGCTCTCGCTGTTCGTGCGCCGCTCCGGCACGACCCCCGCCGCCTCCAGCCGGTACGTGGCGTCGAACCCCTCGCCCCCGTGGCAAAAGGCGTACCCCATCGCCTCCTGCTCCGGCGTTTCTCGCGCGAGGAACCACAAGTCGGGTTGGAAACGACCCCCATGCCGCTTCCGCCACGACCAGTGCGCATCCCCCACGTGCATGCCTTCCGCCATCGCGTACAAATCGCGAAACGCGCCGTCACTCTCCTGCCGCCACGCGTCCAGCATGAGAGGCACCCCCAAGGGCGGCACGTCCGCAAGATCGAACGTCAACGCCACCCGCTCACGTGGCACGAACCCCAGCGGCGACAACCACGCCAGCCAGGCGGACGCCACCCCCGCTGGAACGCCCTGCAAATCGACGGCCACCGCATCATGCCGAACGCTCGCCAGGATCGCCTCGACGAACCGGCGTGCTGCCACCTCGTCTCCCTCGTGCCAAAGCACCGACAAACCCACGGTCGAATCGACCGCCTCGTCCGACGGGCGGCGCACCACGCCACCCGCCAACGGTTGACCCCCCGGGGGGTGCCACACATGCGCCAAGGCGGCGTCTCGCCGAACGTCCCGCAAGGCAGGCTCCAACCGGCGGGCCAACCCCATCGCATCGCCATGCCCCTGAAACGCCAAACTGCGAGACAGGAACCACACGACCTCGTCTGGCGCCAACGACCGAATCACGCCTGGCACTGTACCGCGCCCCAAACCGTGCTTTGATGACCCACGTGAGTCAACCCCGCATCCTGGCGGGTCGCGCCAAAGGCACCCCCCTCGAAACCCCGAAACGGGGTACGCGACCCAGCCCCGCACGCCTCCGGCAAGCGCTCTTCGACGGCCTCCAAACCCGTGTCGGGGGTCGCTTCCTGGACCTGTACGCCGGGTCGGGCGCCATTGGTCTCGAGGCCGCCAGCCGCGGCTTCGACGTCACCCTCGTGGAACGCAACCGCGCCGCCATGCAGGTGTTGCGGCGCAACGCGCGCAAGGCGCACCTCGACGTCACGCTCGTCGAAGGGGACGCCCTGGCGCACGTGAAGGCACACGCGAATGCGTACGACCTCGTGTTCGCCGCACCGCCCTACACCGAGCCACTTCCCCCCATCTTCGAAGCCATCGTGGCGAGTCAAGCCGTGACGCCAGGCGGCGTGTACCTGCTGCAGCACCCCAGCCACGAACCGTTGACGGGCGACGTGGTCGCCCAGGCGCCCGCAGGCACGCAGGTGACGAGTCGACGCTACGGTTCCAACACCGTCACGTGGCTACGCGTGCCCTGAACGCCGCGCAGCCGACGGGCGTCCTCACGCCCGGTGCTACACTTCGGGACGCGAGGAGTCGCCACTCGGCGGACTCTTCAGGGAGGGAGCCCCACCCACACGATGTTCGGATTCATCCAACAAATGTTCGATACGAACGACCGCGAAGTTGGTCGGCTCGAAAGCGAAGTCGTCGCCGCCGTCGGCCAGCTCGAAGAAGAATGTGAACGCATCGACGATCTGGCAGCCGCCTATGCAGCACTCAAGGCGCGCCGCAGCGACGGTGAATCCCTCGAGGCACTCATGCCCGAGGCATTCGCCCTAACGCGCGAATCCGCCAAGCGTTTCCTCGGGTTGCGCCACTACGACGTGCAGCTCATCGGAGCTGCCGCCCTTCACTACGGTCGCATCGCCGAAATGAAGACGGGGGAAGGCAAGACGCTCGTCGCCACGCTCGCCCTCGTCCTGAACGCGCTCGATGGCATGGGCTCCCACCTCGTCACGACCAACGATTACCTCGCCCGCACGGGCGCCGAGTGGATGGGGCCCGTGTACCGTGGCCTCGGCCTCACCGTCGGCGTGATCGAGCATGGGCATGACAACGCCACGCGCCGAGACATGTACCGCCGTGACGTCACGTACATCACGAACAGCGAACTGGGTTTCGACTACCTGCGCGACAACATGGCGTTCCGACCCGATCAGCTCGTCCTTCGCGAGGACCATCCCCTGCACTACGCCATCATCGATGAGGTCGACTCGATCCTCATCGACGAGGCGCGCACCCCGCTCATCATCAGTGGACCCGCCGAGGTCGCCACCGACAAGTACTTCACCATGGCGTCACTCGTGAAGAAGCTCGAACGGGGTGAACCCGGCGAGGGGGAGGACGTCCCCCCCACCGGCGATTACACCGCCGATGGCAAGACGAAGGACATTCACCTGACCGAGCAAGGCATCAAGAAGGCCGAAGGCCTGCTCAAGATCGACGACATCTTCAACCACGAGAACATGGAGCTCGGTCACATGCTCCGTCAAGCGCTTCGCGCCAAGGAGCACTACCACCTCGACAAGCAGTACGTGAAGGACGACGACGGCCAGATCGTGATCGTCGACGAGTTCACCGGTCGCCTCATGCCCGGCCGCCGCTTCGGTGAGGGACTTCACCAGGCGATCGAAGCGAAGGAAGGCGTCAAGATCGAGCGGGAGAACCAGACGCTCGCCACCGTCACGTACCAGAACTTCTTCAAGCTCTACGACAAGATTGCCGGGATGACCGGTACCGCCAAGACGGACGAGAAGGAGTTCCAGGAGATCTACAGCAGCGACGTGCTGGTCATCCCGACGAACAAACCGGTCGTTCGCAAGGACTACGAGGACATCGTCTACCGCACCGAGCAGGGCAAGTACGACGCCGTCGTCGAGGAGATTGCAGAGATTCACCAGACGGGCCAACCCATCCTCGTCGGCACCGTCACGATCGAGGCGTCCGAACGCCTCGCCAGCATGCTCAAACGCAAAGGCATCCGTCACGAGATCCTGAACGCGAAGCAGCACGCGCGCGAGGCCGACATCGTGTCGCAAGCGGGCCGCAGTGGCGCCGTGACCATCAGTACGAACATGGCGGGCCGCGGAACCGACATCGTGCTCGGCGGCAATCCCGAGGCGCTCGCACGTCAACTCCTCACGCGGGAAGGGTTCGACCGCTACGACAGCGACACCGAACTCCTGATCAAGTCGGTGATGCTTCACAAGATGGACGACGCGCGTGACATTGCGCGGCGCATGGAGGACCTGCCCGCCGACATCCTCGGAAAGCTCGAACGCTTGCGCGATGAAGCCGCCGAGGATCACGAACGCGTGATTGCGGCCGGTGGTTTGCACATCATTGGTACCGAACGGCACGAGGCGCGCCGCATCGACAACCAGCTGCGCGGCCGGTCCGGTCGACAGGGAGACCCCGGGTCGAGCCGGTTCTACGTCAGCTTCGAGGATGACCTCATGCGCCTGTTCGCCAGCGAACGCGTGTTGGGCATGATGGACCGCCTCGGAATGGACGATTCCCAGCCGATCGAAGCGAAGATGGTGACGGGAGCGATCGAGCGTGCGCAGAAGCGGGTGGAGGATCGCAACCTCGGTATTCGCAAGCAACTCCTCGAGTACGACAACGTCATGAGCAAGCAGCGTGAGGTCATCTACAAGCAGCGGCGCGACATCCTGCTTGGCAATGACATCAGCGACGACGTGCAGGACATGATCGCGGAATACGTCGACGGGCAAGTGCAAGCCGTGTTGAACCCCCAGCTCGAACCCGAAGAGCAGGAAATCGCGGACCTGCGCACCGCCGTACTCGAAGCCGTGCCGACCCTCACGGCGTTCGACTTCGAGTCGCTGCGGGGCATGCAGCCCGACGAGGCAACCGAGCTGCTCGTACCCGAACTCGAATCGGCGTACGCGGCCCGCGAAACCGAAATCGGGACGGACCTGATGCGGGACCTCGAACGCTTCATCGTGCTGCAGGTCGTCGATCAACACTGGAAGGAGCACCTACACGCGATGGACATCCTGCGTCAAGGCATTGGCCTTCGCGGGTACGGGCAGCGCAACCCCCTCCAGGAGTACGCGTTCGAGGGGTACAACCTGTTCGAGGAGATGAAGGCGAACATTCGCCTGAACGTCGCCAAGCTGTTGTTCCGCGTGCAGGTGCAAGGCGCCGACCAGTTGCAGCGCAAGGATCGTCGACGCAACGTGCAGTACGACGATGGCGGCGCGGGCAACATGGGTCTCGCCGCGCTGGCGCAAGCGCAAACCGGTGGTCAAGGTCACCAGAAGACCGCACCGGTCCAGGCGGAGGACAAGGTCGGACGCAACGATCCGTGCCCCTGCGGAAGCGGCAAGAAGTACAAGCATTGCCACGGCCGCGCGGCTGCGTAGCGTGACGGTGACGGCTGCGCCCTTCCACGTCGCGTTGCATGACCGTGTGGAAGCGACGGGCAGCGTGGTGTGCCTGGGCATCGATCCCCGGCCGGAGGCGCACCCCTCGACCCACCCGTCGACGCATGACCATGACCCTGCACGGATCGCGAAGGCGGTCGTGTCGTACTACCGCGACCTGCTCGATGCGGCGGCACCCGATTTGGCGTGCGTGAAACTCCAAAGCGCCTTCTTCGAGCGAATGGGTATTCCGGGTCTCGTCGCCCTGGCGCAACTGCTCGTCGACGCGAGAGAGCGCGGCCTGCCAGCCATTCTCGATGCGAAACGCGGGGACATCGGTTCGACGGCCGAGGCGTACGCCGCCGCCTACCTCGATGGCGGCGTCTTCGACGCCGATGCATTGACGGTGCACCCGTACCTGGGCATGGACTCCTTGGAGCCGTTCGTCGACGTCGCGCAGCGCAACGGGCGGGGCCTGTTCCTTCTCGTTCGTACCAGCAACCCCGGTGGAGCGGACCTTCAGGACCTCACCATCGACGCGCCTCGTCCGGACGGTGCGCGTCCGCTCACCCTTGCAGACCGCGTGGCGGACCTGTGGACCGACCGTGCACGCGAGTTGGGGGTCGACGCACGCGGCTACGGTCCCCTCGGTGCCGTGGTGGGTGGCACCGTTCCCGAACGACTCGTCGAGCTTCGCGATCGCCTACCGCACGCCATTCTGCTCGTTCCCGGTTACGGCGCGCAGGGTGCGGGGCCGGCCGAGGTGCGCGGCGCGTTCGACCGGCAGGGTTTGGGTGCCATCATTTCTGCGAGTCGAAGCTTGTCGCATCGCGATGGCGATGACCCACCCCGCGAGGCGGCCGATGCGGCGCGAAGCATGGCGCGTGCGTTGCGGGAGGTTCGCCCCCGCGCTTAGCGCAGGATGCCGGTCACGACCTCGAGAAGCCGCGTGGGCGTGACGTTGGATCTCACCTCGGGTAGGACACGCGCAAGGCGGAGCGGGGACACGCCGTTTCCTGCGAACCAGGCGGAGAAGGTGACCGCATCCTCGGTGGAGACGTGTTCGAAGGTCACCACGTCGATGAGGTGACGTAGGTCCACCCACCGTCCCGCCTCTTCCCCATCGAGCGTCGTCACGGCGGCGTACAGGTATCCCTCCTCGTGCTCGGCGAGGAGGGACTCCACGACGTGGGTCGGAATCTCGATCCAAGTGTCGACCTGCACGAAGCAGGTGTCGAGGTGCGCGAGGATGGCCTCATAGGGTGCGAACGCCAGTTCGGGGTCGAGCCTGACGACGCGAAGGCGTTCCAGCAGGGGGCTCGATGCGTACGCAGCCACCGCCCGAATGGCCCCCGTCCGTGAATCGCGCAGCAGCACGCCATGCGCCTGGACCTGACGCGCGAGGGTCAGTGACCAGGACTGCAGGGCAGCCTCGATTTGACGTTCGTCGCCCTCCAGAATGGGTGGTTTGACGCCGTACACGCGCTGCGCGACGGCGAGCTCGTCACCGAGCGGAAGGCTTGCGTGCATCATGCCGAGCAGGTCGGTCGCCTGGTCGGATTCACCCAACTCGGGTCTCAGCGGGACGTGTCCCTCGATGCGCGTGAGAAGCGCGTGAAGCGACGTGGACGCGCCAACGGGCGTATCGCACGTGGGTTGAGCTGCAGCAGCCTGCCAACCTGCCATCACGAACACCATGGCGAGGGCGAGCACGCTCACGTCTCGAACCCGAGAAGTCACGCCCCATCGTCCCATGCCTAGTCGGAGAACGGTGAGCAATCCGGGAAGCGTGCGGCGAAGCTTGGGGACGTGACCGTCCGGATTTCGTACTCACCGCCGTAGTAACTCGCCGCCTCGGAGAACCGCGCTTCGATCCGCACGTCATCGAACGCATCGATGGGCTGGAAGGCATCGAAGCCGTAAATCTCGTCCGCATCCAGGTCACACTCGAACCCGGTGGAGCCTCCCCCGTCGTAGACCCGGATGCGCAACGCCACGAATTCGGGCGTGATGATCTCGTAGTCGTGGTTCTGCGAGGCGTAGAACCAATCGACGTCACCCAGGGTCTCGATGGCACCCCACAAGCTCGTGCCGACCGTGCTGCGCAGTGGTACGTCCCGTCGCACGTCGTTGTCTGGCTCGGTGACGTCCCCAACGTCGATCCACGCGGCATACAAGTCGATGAAGCCTGAGGGCCCCAAGTTCCTCACGCTGAACGTCACGATGCCCGACGCCTCGGTCGGATCGAGCGCAAGGCAGGGACCGTTGCAGCGATACAGGTTTTCATCGGGAGGTGCGACGGGATCGGAGATGATGCTGGGCTGCATGCCGGCAGGCGTGTAGGCCGACCCGCCTGCGACGAACGAGTCCGCCGTGCGCGACGAGGCAATGGCGACACCGAACTGCGACGCCGCAATGCGTGTCTGCGATTCACTCATCAGGACTAGAAGCGAACCTTCCGCACCCGTGGAGGGAATGGCCACGCGAATGGACGTGGCGTCCCCGCGATCCACCCAGCGCGTGGTGATCGCCTCAACGTCTGCAAGCGAATCGGTGGCAATGGGGCCATAGGCTCCACCATCAACCACGTTGATTTCGCAGGCGGTCAAGGTGAGGCCGAGCAACGTGCCGAGGAGCAAGCGCTTCATGTCACGTCCTTTCCGCGCGGTGTGCACACGCGTACGCTAGCGCAAGCGACGTGCGGCAGGGTGCCGCACGTCACATGATCCAAGCGATGCGTGCTTGCGCACGGCGCCTATTCGAGGACGAGGAGGTAGGGGTACAGGTCGGGTGCCCCTGCGTGAACCTCCACTTCGAGATCCTCGTGGCGTTCCATCAACGCGTCTGCAACGGCCGCTGCCGCCTCCTCGGGAATGGAGGAGGCATGGAAGAGCGTCGCAACCTCCACCTCGCTGGCGAACACGTCGACGAGCGAGTGAAGGGCTTCCTCCGGCGTCTCGCTCGCGACACGGAGCACACCGTCGGCAAGCCCAATGAACTGCCCTTCACGAACGTCCACGTCATCGATCGTGGCGTCTCGACTCGCCGTCGTGACCTCCAGCGTGTGCGACGCATCCGCCGCTTCGAGCATCGCGTCACGCAACCCGTCGGGATCGGCATTCTCGTCGAAAAGGACGGCGGCAGCGAGGCCTTGACCCACCGAGCGGGTGGGAATGACGCGCACGTCGCGTTCGGGAACGAGTTCCGCAACGCGTTCGGCTGCCATGACGATGTTCTTGTTGTTGGGCATGACGAACACGGTGTCCGCTCCGACCGAACGGACCGCGTCGGCAATGTCCTGCACGGAAGGGTTGTTCGTCTGACCGCCCCCCACCACGCGCGCGCCGAGACTGCGAAACACCTTCGTCACGCCGTACCCGTCGCTCACGGCGACGAGCGCCACTTGGGGCGCTTCCGCTTCGCTCAACTCCACGCCAGCAAGGATTTCGGCATGCTGCTCACTCATGTCCTCGACCTTGCTGCGCACCATGCGGCCGTACCGCCCCACTTCAGCGAGCAGTTTCTCCGGCTCTTCGGTGTGAATGTGCCCCTTGACGAAGCCCTCGGCACCGACGACGAGCAGTGAATCTCCGTACGGTTCGACGAGCTGTTGAATCTCACTGGTGGGCACTTCCACGTCGGAGA
>CAJXWR010000016.1 GCA_913062675.1 uncultured Trueperaceae bacterium | reverse complement strand
CCCACGTTGGCGGTGTTGGGTGCAGTGGTGCTGCTTGGGGAGCGGCCGGGGTCGTGGGGTTGGTTGGGGGCTGGGTTGGTGGCGGTGGCGGCGTTTGGCTTGGCGTCGGGTGGGGCTGCGGTGGGGTCGCGGCGTGCCGTTTTTTTGGGGTTGGGTACGGGCGCGTTCATTGGGGCGTACACGCTGTGGGATGCGGTGGCGGTGACGCGGGTGGGGGTTCCGGTGGTGGTGTTCGCCTGGTTGTCGGAGGTGGTGCGTGCGGTGCTGCTTGCGCCGGTGGCGTGGCGGAGGCGGGCGGAGGTGGCGCGAGTGTGGCGGGAGTCGCGTGGAGCGCTGGTGGGGGTGGGGGTGTTGAGTCCGTTGGCGTACCTGTTGGTGTTGTGGGTGTTCACGTTGGCTCCCGTGAGCCTGATCGCGCCGCTTCGTGAGGTGAGCCTGCTGGTGGGCGTGCTGTTGGGCGTTGGGTTGTTCGGGGTGGGTCAGGCACGCCGCCGCTTGTTGGCGGCGGCGGTGATGTTGGTTGGGGTGGGCGTGTTGGCGGTCCTGGTGCCGTAGCGATTTGCCTGCTGGGGGGTTCGTGCGGTTCAGGGATTGCTGGTTCAGGTGGCGAGGGGTTCGTGTCGCGGTGTGGGCTCGATGCGTTCGGCGGTGGCGCGGAGCCATTGGGCGACGCGCTGGCGGGTGGGGTGGAGGGAACGCGTGTGGGTGCGTTGACGGGATTCGGCGCGGAGTTCGTCGACGCGTCGGGCGTTCCAGTGGTGGTGTTGGCGCATGTCGAACATGACGACCTCCAATGCATGAATGGTAAGCCGCCACTTACAGATTGTCAAGTTTGGATTTCTCTTTGTTGCGTGGGGTTCGTTTCGCCGGCGGGCCGACATCCGGCAAGGAAAACCGGTCCGCGCGATGCGGACCGGTCCAGGCGAAGGTTCGAAACGATGACTCAATACGCCTTGGCGAAGATCACCTTCCGTGCGTACCCGCTGGGCTTGCCCGTGTGCACGCAGACCGTCCCCTCTGCCGAGGGTCCCTCGAGCGGAATGCACCGCACCGTCGCCTTCGTCTCCTCCTGAATCCGCGCTTCGGACTCGGGATCTCCGCAGTGCGTGGCGTACACCCAACCGTGCTCCACCTTCTCCTTGAGTTCCTCGTACGTCTCCGCCTCGAAGATGTGCTCATCACGGAACACGCGCGCCCGTTCGAACAACCGCTCGTGGAACGCTTCGAGCAGGCCCGGCACGCGCGACGCGACCTGATCGATGGCCACGGTGTCCTTCTCCCCCGACAGCCGGTCGGCAAGCAGCACCGTGCCCGCCTCGAGATCCTTGGGCCCCAGCTCGATGCGCAGCGGCACGCCCTTGCGTTCCCACTCGTTGAACTTCCAGCCGGGACTCATCCCCTCCCGCTCGTCGACCTTCACGCGCACGCCCACCTCCGCGAGGGAGGTGGCGAGCCGCTGCGCCTCGGCCGTCACGCGTGCCGTCGCCTCGTCGTCGTTGCGACGCGAAATCGGCACGATGACCACCTGGTGCGGCGCGAGCTTCGGCGGGAGGATCAAGCCGGCGTCATCACCATGCGTCATGATGATCGCTCCGATGAAGCGGGTGGAGAAACCCCAACTCGTCGTGTGCGCGTACGCCTGCTCGTTGTTCACGTCGTTGAAGGTGATGTCGAAGGCGCGCGAGAAGTTCTCCCCCATGTAGTGGCTCGTGCCCGACTGCAGCGCCTTGCGGTCACGCATCATCGCTTCGATGGTCAGCGTCTGCTTCGCGCCGGCGAACCGTTCGCCTTCGGTCTTCTCGCCCTCCACCACCGGAATGGCGGCGTAGTCGCGCGCGAAGGTGGCGTACACGTCGAGCATGCGGCGCGTCTCTTCGAGCGCCTCCTCGGCCGTGGCGTGCGCCGTGTGGCCCTCCTGCCAAAGGAACTCGGTGGTGCGCAGGAACGGCCGAGTGCGAAGCTCCCACCGCATCACGTTCGCCCACTGGTTGTAGAGGAGCGGCAGGTCGCGGTAGCTCTGCACCCACTTCGAGTACAGCTCACCGATGATCGTTTCCGAGGTGGGGCGAATGGCGAGCGGCTCTTCGAGCTCCTTGCCGCCCGCGTGGGTCACGACGGCGAGCTCGGGACTGAAACCCTCGACGTGATCAGCTTCGCGCTCGAAGAACGACATGGGGATGAGCAGCGGGAAGTACAGGTTCTCGTGCCCCGTCGCCTTGAACATGGCGTCGAGGTCACGCTGGATGTTCTCCCACAGCGCGTAGCCGTAGGGACGAATCACGAAACTGCCGCGCACCGGGGACAGGTCGACCAGGTCGGCCTCGTAGACGAGTTCGTTGTACCAGGCGCTGAAATCTTCGCCTTGCGGCGTCAAGCCCTTCTTCGACATGCCGCGCATCGTACCGCAGGGGTGGCGCGCGACCGCCGGGCGTTCAGGTGATCATGACGGGCACGGGCGTGCGTTCGAGCACCTGCTCGAGCACCCCACCGAGCATCGCTTCGAGCCAGCGGTAGGTGCCGTAACTTCCCATGACGATTACGTCGCACCCTCTCGCTTCGCACGTGGCGAGCAGCGCTTGCGGTACCGGACCTTCGGCCCGCACGTAATCGGCCGTCACGCCGTACGCCTCGAGTCGCGTGCGGGCATCGTCGAGCGCCCCTTGCGCATCCTGGCCAAGCTCCGCGACGCTCACCACCACCGGATGCACACCCCACGCGACCGCCATGTAGGCCGTGGCGAACAGGGCGATGCGGGCGCGCGGACCGCCGTCGTACGCCAGCAGGGGTCGCTGCAAGTCGCTCACGCTACCGCTGAGCGCGAGGAGGGGACGCGGGGAGCGACGCATCAAACCCCGCACGTTTTGCGCCAGCGTGGCGGGTTCGCCCTCACCGCCCGGGTACGCCAGCGTGCAGATCACCACGTCCGCCCAGCGTGCGCGCTGCACGATGCGTTGGACCGGGTCCCCCTCCTCGAACGCGAGTTGTCCTTGCACTCCCGCCGCTTCGCAGGCCGCATCGAACGCCTCGCGCGTCCTCGCCTTTTCACCGGGTGCTTCGTCCCCCGACAACACGCGCAGGCCGTACACGCGTGCCTGCTCACGCTTCGCGAGAATCAACGTCTGTCCCAGCGCTTGCATGCCGGGCTGCCCAAGGTCGAAGGCCACCAGCAAATCGTCGCTCAACCGGCGTGCGGGCACGCCCTCGGCACGTCCGATGCGCTCGAGCACCCGACCGGCGCTCGCCTCGTCCACGACCGGTGTTCCCGCCACGCCCTGCGCCACCTGCTCCTGCGGCAGGTCCCAACCAAGCTCGTCTTGCAGGCGAGCGAGATGCTCGGCCAGCCACAGGTACAAATCCGCTTCGGTTCGACCGGGAAACTCCTGCAGCACGCCGGACAGTCGGATCGCCTCCACCACGGGCGTGTAGACGGTGTCGAACCAGTGCTCCACCGCCTCCTGGTAGCCCACCTCGCGATCCTCGTCGATCCCCATGTAGTACCGGTGGACGCTGATGTGCTCGAGCAACTGCGCGTACGAGCCGGCCTCGGTGACCTGCAGGTCCGACTCGGGCCGGACCTCGTCGAGCCGCGTGCGTTCGAGGAAGGTCGTGTAGCCACTCTTCAAGATCAACGATTCGGGATCGTCACTCGCTTCGTATGCGACGCGCGTCCGTACCGGCGTGACGTAACCCTGAATGCTCTTCGATCCCAGTTCGCGCGCCACCGAAACGCGGTGGTGCCCATCGCGCACGAAGTACACGTCCCCGATTCGGTACGCCTCGATGGGCGGGACGCCCTCCATGCTCGTCATGGCGAGCTTCACGCCCACCCAACGATCCCGGTCGGTGCTGCCGCGCGGCAGGAACTCGGAGGTGAAGTCGTTGTACCGCCCGACCGAACCGACGATGTGATCGATGGGAATCTCTTCCAGGTACCGCTCGCTGCTCTCCACGGCACGCAAGCGTTTGCGGACCTCCTCGTACGGCACGAGGTCCTTGCGGCCTCCCGTCATCTGCGCCACGAACCGGCGGAGCGCCGCTCGGCGGCGAGCACGGTAGAAATCCTCCGCGACGGAGGCGGCATGGGATAGGGGCGTACTCACGGCCGGTAGTGTCGCACGCTCACGCCAAGATCGAGCGGCGCGTTGAACCGGTGGCTCATCACTCCAGCAGGTGGTTCGTCAAGTTGCGCCAGAACGCTTCACCGCGATCCTCGGGCAGGGCGTCCGCCAACATGCCGAGGAGTGCACTGCGCCCGTCGTTGCCCACCACGACGCAACTGTCTCCCCCATCGAACGTGCAGAGCGACTCGCCCCCCTCGCCCGGTGCAAGTCCCATGCTGAACGTCAACCAGCCGGGACGCGCGAGCAGGAACCGCTCCCCCACGTCGGGTGACAGGGGCGGCGCGAGACTCACGATGCGATCGTTCGTCCGGCCGGTGTAACTCGCGTCGAACAGCTCGGCGATGCCACCATCGCGACGCCAATCGACCAGGATCACGCGACCATTGGTCGCGAGGTACTGCTCCAGCCGTTCGGTGTCCAACTCGAGGGCCGCCGGTCCCGTCTCCTGCACGAGAATGATCGTCAAGTCGAAGTCGCGGCTGCGCATCGACGCCTGAAGCTCGTCGACGTCGTGCGTCTTGTGGACGAGGAACCCATTCTCGAAGAGCGCATCGAGCACGAATGGGTCGTCCTCGCCGTAGAACGAATCGTAGAAGTAAAGGACGCGCGGTGCACCCTGGTAGGGACTCGTCGAGCAGGCCGCGAGGAACGCGAAAACGGCGAACAGGAGTAGGACGTTCGGCAAGCGTCGCATCGTTGGCTTCACGTCGTCCTCCATCCTGCCGGCGTGCCGTCGAGCCTCAATGCACGCGTGCGGGGCCGAGCATACCGCAGGCACCTTGGCGAACCCGGACCGAGTCACGGCCTGACCCCACGGCATCTGCTACGCTTCCACGGTCTGCACGTCGCGGACGCCGTCATCCTGGAGGACGTCATGACCGCCACTTTCTACGCCACCACGCCCATCTTCTACGTGAATGCCGAACCGCACATTGGGCATGCGTACACCACGATTCTCGTCGACGTCGCCGCGCGCTACCACCGGCTTGCCGGCGATGACGTGCGGTTCCTGACGGGCACCGACGAGCATGGTGAGAAGATCGCCAAGGCGGCGGAGGCGGCCGGAACGACGCCGCAGGCGTACGTCGATCAGGTCTCGCAACAGTTCCGGGACACGTGGGACCGGCTGGGCATCACCTACGACGGGTTCATCCGCACGACCGAGTCACGGCACCAGAAGATCGTGCAGGACGTCCTGCAACGCGTGTACGACCAGGGCGACATCATCTACGGCGAGTACGGCGGGCTGTACTGCGTGAAGTGCGAACGCTACTACACCGAGAAGGAACTCGAGGACGGCAAGTGCCCCCAGCATGACCTCGAGCCGGAGTACCGCAGCGAAGCCAACTACTTCTTCCGGATGGAGAAGTACCGGCCGTGGCTGAAGGAGCAACTCGAGACGAACCCCAATCTCATTCGTCCCGAGGGGTACCGCAACGAGGTGCTCGCCATGCTGCGCGAACCGATTGGCGACCTGTCGATCAGTCGCCCGAAGGAGCGCGTGCCGTGGGGCATTCCGCTGCCCTGGGACGAGGATCACGTCACGTACGTGTGGTTCGACGCGCTGCTCAACTACTGGTCGGATCTCGAAAGCCAGGGTCTTGACGACCGCTACTGGCCGCACGTGCAGCACTTCATCGCGAAGGACATCCTGAAGCCGCACGGCGTGTTCTGGCCGACGATGCTGAAGGCGGCGGGCATCCCGCTGTTCCAGCACTTGAACGTGCACGGCTACTGGCTGGTCGAGGACCGCAAGATGAGCAAGTCGGTGGGCAACGTCGTCCGTCCCCTCGAACTCGAGCAGCGGTACGGCAACGACGCCTTCCGCTACTTCCTGCTTCGCGACATGAGTTTCGGTCTCGACGCGTCATTCCATGAACTCGGGCTCGCCGAGCGCATCAATGCCGACCTGGCCAACGACCTCGGGAACCTGTTGAACCGCACGCTCGGCATGCTCGGCAAGTACCGGAGTGGCGTGGTCCCCTCGTTCGGACCGCTGACGGCGGAGGATGAGGCGCTGCGCGACGCGTTCACGTCACTGCCCAACGCGGTGATGCGTGAGGTCGAGGGTCTGCATTTCGACCGGGCGCTCGCCATGGTGATGGAGGCGGTTGCGGCGGCGAACAAGTACGTGAGTGATCAGAAGCCGTGGGAACTCGCGAAGGACGAGGCGCAATCGGAGCGACTCGATACGGTGTTGCGCGGCTGTCTCGAGGCGCTGCGGTGCGCATCGATCCTGCTTGATCCTGTCATGCCCGGCAAGATGCAGGAGCTTCGCGCGCAGATCGGCGTGTCGGGGGACGTGATTCTCGACGACGCGTCGCACTGGGAACGGCTGGAGGCAGGCTCGGCCACCGAACCAGGCGAACCGTTGTTCCCCCGCGTCGACCTCGAGGCACTGAAGGCGACGATGGACGTCGCAGGTGGGAGCGAAGAGGCCAGTGAGGCGGCCGCACCGGCGCTTGAGCACAAGCCCGAAATCACGATCGATGACTTCGCGAAGCTCGAGTTGCGCGTGGGCACGATCACTGCGGCGGAGGACCACCCGAACGCCGATCGGTTGTGGGTGCTCACCGTGCAGGTGGGTCCGGAAACGCGGACGGTCGTCTCGGGCATCAAGGCGCACTACACCGCCGAGCAGCTCGTGGGCACGACGGTCATCCTCGTGGCGAACCTCGCGCCGGTGAAACTGCGCGGCGTGCTGTCGCAAGGCATGATCCTTGCGGCCGAGGATGCCGAGGGGAACCTGTCGCTCGCCGGCTTGGATCGCTCGCTGCCCGACGGTAGCGAGGTGCGCTGAATCACTGCCCGCTGCGTTGCGCGGCGGACTCGAGATCGAATCCTTGACGACATGTCCTTCGTGGCGTCCTCAGGACGCCATACGTGCCTGTTCGCGGCGACCCTCGGATTCGCGTTCGGCGAGCGCGGCGGATAACAAGGCGATGACCAGGCTGTTGAGGGATACCTCCTCTTCGCCCGCAGTCCTGACGAGGCGGGCATGGAGGGTCTTGGGGAGCCGAACGACGAACTTGCCACTCGGGAGTGGCGTCACGGTGGGCGGTGGCGTCGGGGTGGGGAGAGGCCATCCCTCCTCGCGATGAACGTCGATGGTTGCCTCGAGGGCCTCGTCCAGGTTCGCGCGCGCCCCATCGGGCGTGGTGCCGAACCCGGAAAGGTGGGGGAACTCGCTGCACAGCGCGACGTACTCGTGCTCGTCGTCATCGAAGTAGACGTGTCGACTGTAGCGGCGAAAGAGCGTCGAATCTCGTTTCATCGTTCCTCCAGGAAACCGAGTTGTTCGTACAGAACCAGAAGTTGTTCCACCTGTCGCTTCTTCGCCTTGCCTGGGTTTCGCCTGTCGGGTTGCAGGTTGATGACCTGCGCGACGTCCGGTCGCTTGAGCAGATGGTGTGAACCTTTTGTCCTCGCATGCTTGAATCCCAGGCACCCGGCAAGGGTGAGCGCCTCGGCGAAGCGAAGGTTGGAAGCCAACCGGCGTGCCTTTCTGACGAGTTCGAAGCACTTCGACACGCTTGCCTCCGGCGCTCCAGTAGCATGATACCATATGCGGTACTATTTGGTCGGTTGGGGACTGAACCCTTTCGCGGACCGCAATTTCGGCGGACACGCCCTCGTGCGTCATCCCCGTTGCTTGACGGGAGCGTGACATCCTCACGACCCTCACCCACCCTCGCGTCGAGCATTTCTTTAGGCGAACCCCGACCCACGCCCATGGAGCAACATCCCCTGCACCCCCAAGAAAGAGACGACTTGAGCATCGCGCCACGCGCTGACCATGATGCGTCATACCGTCCGGCGCAGGGAACGCAGGCGCAGAATGCCCAACGAAGACAGAGGTTACGTACCTGTTCCAAACGCGATATCGTGGGCAGCACAATGCAATTCCATTTCAGCTCGGGCTCCGTGTCCTCCCACTTCGTTCTGCCCACGATCATCGCGGCCCTCCTCGGCCTGCTCGCGTCCTGTTCGGCCCCGACCGCCGGCGTGACGGACGTGACCATCGCCACGAACATCACGTCGATGGTGGCAGGCGCCAGCACGTCCCTCGACGTGGAGGTCAAGGGTTCGGGAGGCGCGAGTCTCGACGTGACGTGGACGTCGAGCAACCCTGCCGTCGCCACCGTTGATCCCAATGGCCTCGTTCAGGCGCTCTCGCAAGGCGAAAGCGTCATTACGGCGACGAGCGACTACGACCCCTCCAAACGCGACACCATCACGATTTCCGTCGTCCCCCTTTGGGAAACGAAGTTCGGTACGGCAGAGACCGACCTAGATGCGGGGATCGCGTTCGACGGCTCGGGCCGACTCATCGTCCCCGGCTACACGTACGGATCGATTGCGGTGCCCAACCGCGGTGAGGACGACGCCTTCCTGCGCGTGTTCGAGGCGGATGGTCGCCTCGCATGGGAGAAGCAGTTCGGCACGGCGGAGCCGGACCGCGCGCACGCCGTGGATGTCGACGAAGCGAATCGCATCGTCATCGCGGGATCCATCAGCGGTGCAATCGCAGGCCCATCAGCGGGGGCGCGGGACGCGCTCGTCCGCATCTACACGCCCGAAGGCGACGTCGCTTGGGAAGATCAGTTCGGTTCGAGTGGCGAGGACGTTCCTTGGTCCTTGAAGGTAAGCGAGGACGGTCGCATCGCCGTGGCAGGGTTCACGACCGGCAATCTGTTTCGGAACGTCTCGGCCACCGATTCGAGACACGCGTTCGTCCGCGTCTACGACGCTGAAGGTAGCGTTGCTTGGGAAGACCAGTTCGAGTGGAGCGGCCGCAGTGGAGCCTACGGCACCGCGTTCGACGCGGACGGGCGCCTCATCGTCGTGGGCAAGAGGAACGATGCGCTGCCGGGACCGGATGAGGCCGACCTTGACGGCTTCGTGCGCGTGTACACCCGGGACGGCACCGTGGCGTGGGAAGACACGATACGGACCGATCTTGATGATGAAGTGCTTGGCGTGGCGGTCGACGACGCGAACCGCATCGCCGTGGTCGGCTACACCGAGGGTCACCTGGCGGACGACGCGGCAGGCTCCGTCGATGCCTGGGTGCGCGTGTACGAGCCGGGCGGGGGAATTGCTTGGGAACGACAGTTTGGAACGGCTACCGAGGACTATGCCTTCAATCTTGCGGTCGACGCTCATCAACGTATCATCATCGTCGGTGCCACGTCGGGCGATCTCGCAGGTCGAAACGCAGGCGGGCTGGATGCATTCGTACGCACCTACACGCCGGACGGCGAGGTGGCGTGGGAGATTCAGTACGGCAGCGACGAGGACGACTATGCGTTCTCCATCGCCCTCGACGATGCGGGGCGAATCGGCATCAGCGGAAGCACGACCGGTGATCTGATTGGAACGAACACAAGCGAGGATTTGGACGTCTACGTGCGCCTCCTCGGCCCGGACGGCGCGCTACCGACTGGCCCATGAGCCCATGCGCGCCACCGAAGCAAGGTCAACGTGCCCGCAGGCTCATTGGCAGTGCGTATATCGAGTCGCAATGAACACGCGGCCAATCTCGAACTTCGTGAGCGTTCGGGTCGTCCACCGGAGCAGAACGAACCAACGCCCTTGGAAGCCTTCGGACTGTCGTCATGGCCCGCCAGCGCAGAATGCCGACTGAACAAATCCGTTACGTGTCTATTCGAATCGAGATATTGTCAGAATCAGTATGCAATTTCCATTCAGTTCCCTTTCCAAACGCCTCCGGTTTCTCGTCCTCACGCTCATCGCGACCCTTCTGACTCTGCTCGCGTCCTGCTCGGGCCCAACCGCCCGTGTAACGGACGTCACCATCGTCACGAACGTCACGACGATGGTGGCAGGCACCACCACATCGCTTGACGTGGAGGTCAAAGGTTCGGGTGGCGCTAGCCTCGACGTGGCGTGGACGTCGAGCAACCCCACCGTCGCAAGCATCGATGCCGAGGGGCTCGTTCGCGCACTCGCGGAAGGCGTGACCCTCATCACGGCGACCAGCGTATTGGACGTAAGTCAGAGTGACAGCGTGACGATCTCGGTCACCCCTGCACCTGCCGTGGGAAGCGTCACGATCGATCCTTCGGGCGGTTTGGTCCTCGAAGGCAATACCTTGCCACTCACGGCGACGGTGGCGAGCGAAGGTGGAGCAACGGAAACCGTCACCTGGTCCTCGAGCGATGAAACCATCGCGACCGTCGACGCGGCTGGCCTCGTGACAGGCCTCCGGTCAGGTACGGCGCGCATCACGGCAGCGAGCGAGTTCGATCCATCCCAACGCGACGTGATCGAGGTGTCCGTCGTCCCGCTCTGGGAATCCCAGTTTGGGACGCCCGAGTATGACAGCGACGCCGACGTCGCCTTCGATTCGCAGGGGCGCCTCATCTTTGTCGGCGATACCCGAGGCAGCTTGGCGTCACCCCACCTCGGCTCGGTCGACGCGTACGTGCGCGTGTTCGAGGCGGACGGTCGCGTGGCATGGGAAGACCAGTTCGGCACCGCAGACTCGGACGTCGCGTACGGCGTTACCGTCGACGCTGCAAACCGCATCATCGTCACGGGGCACGTGAGCGGTCCGGTCATGGGGCGCCACGTGGGCCTCGAAGATGCATTCGTTCGCATCTACACGCCCGACGGCGACGTCGCTTGGGAAGATCAGTTTGGATCGAACGAGACGGACGATCCGTGGGCGGTCGACGTGGACGACGAGGGACGAATCGTCGTGGTCGGAGCCACCGACGGCAACCTTTTTGGTGGCCTGTCGGGTGGGGATACGTGGGATGCATTCGTCCGCGTGTACGCCGCGGACGGCTCGGTGGCGTGGGAGGACCAGTTCGGAACGACGGGCGACGACAAGGCCTACGATGTCGCCTTCGACGGCGAGGGTCGCGTCGTGGTCGTCGGTGAAAGCGATGGCGCGCTCGCGGGTCGGAACCGAGGAGCTTTGGACGGGTTCATCCGCGTCTACACGCGTGACGGTGACGTGGCGTGGGAGGACCAGATGGGTTCGGAGCTGGAAGACGATGCGTACGGCGTGGCCGTGGATGCTTCGAACCGCGTCGTGGTCGTCGGCTTCACCGAGGGCCGCCTCTTTGGCTCATCGCTCGGGTCGGACGACGCCTGGGTCCGCGTGTACGAGTCCGACGGTCGAGTTGCCTGGGAACGACAATTCGGAACGGAAGACACGGATTACGCCTATCTCGTGGCCATCGATGCATCGCAGCGCATCGTCATCACGGGAGACACGACGGGCGACCTCGCTGGCCAGAATGCCGGTGACTATGACGGGTACGTGCGCACCTACTCCCCCGACGGGGAGGTGGCATGGGAGGTGCAGTACGGTAGCGAGGACACCGACGACGCCTATGGCATCGCCATCGACGCCGCGGGGAGAATCGCCATCAGCGGCTACACCGATGGGGATTTGATTGACCGGAACGCGGGCGAAAGTTACGACATGTTCGTGCGCCTACTCAGCCCCGAAGGTGTTCTTCCAAACGGCCGCTGAGCCAGGGCGTACGGCGGCTGCCGACTCGGGGCGAGCGAACGCTCAGTCCAGCTCCTTGCCCTCACGGGACATGAGGACGCACCGCATCTCGAAGTAGTCGTACCGCTCGGATAGCGCCTCGCGTAACCGCGTGAGGTGACCCCGCTCGTCACCCGGCAACGCCGGGGGGAGGTCGCGCGACGCGGTTCGAATGAGCTGTACCGCAGTTTCGTCGAGTCCTGTGAGCTGATGGACGGTCACGTCGCCGCGGGCGAGGAGTTCGAGTGCATGCGTCTCGATCGTGCTGCGCTTCAAGCCTCGCGTTTCGGCAATCAGATCGAGCGTCGCGCCGTCGTCGAACATTCGCTTCGTGGTTTCCACCGTGTCGCTCAGGTCAGGTTGGGATGCATCGTCGCCGCAACCGAGCAGTACGAGGACCTCCGTGCCGTAACGCGCACGCTTCGTCGCCCCCACGCCCGAGATGGCGCCCAGCTCGCTCATGCTGCACGGCACCCGCTGCGCCATCTCGACGAGGGTGGCATCGTGAAAGATGACGTACGGCGGCACGTTCTGGCTGCGCGCCTTCTCTAGCCGCCATGCGCGAAGCGCATCGAACCGGCCGCGTGCCGCTTCATCCATATCCTCCGCCGAGGTGGGCGTCGACCGACCGCCTCCCCCACCGCTCCGACCCTGACTGTCCGTCAAGCGGGTCGCACCGCGCGTCACGCGGTCCTCCCGCAGTTCGATCGTTTCCTCACCCCGCAGCAATGGACCCGCAGCGGGACCCACGAGGAGCGACCCATGCCCGTCGGCATCGGTGACGAGGTGACCACGCGCGACGAGTTGCCTCGCCACGCTCCGCCAGGCGTGCTCATCGAGTTCCGTGCCGATTCCGAAGGTGCTCACCTCGTCATGGTGCAGCGATTCCACGCGCGGTGTGCGCTTGCCGATCAGCACGTCGGTCAGGTGCCCCACCCCGAACCGCTGGCCCGTGCGGACGACCGTGGACAGGAACTTCTGGGCGGGCACCGTCCCGTCGAACGTACTCACCGGTTCGAGACAGGTATCGCAGTTTCCGCACGGCTCCGGCAGTTCCTCTCCAAAGTACCGGAGCAGCACCTGCCTGCGGCACGACGGCGTCTCACAGAAACCGAGGATGGCCTCGAGACGCTGACGCGTGACGCGCTGATGCTCGGCGTCCCCCTCACCGTTCGCCAGGAGCCTACGCACCTGCACGACGTCCTGCAAACCGTAGGTGAGGAATGCGTTGGCAGGCGCGCCATCCCGCCCGGCGCGACCGGTCTCCTGGTAGTACCCCTCGAGGCTCTTGGGCAGGTCGAGGTGCGCGACGAAGCGTACGTCAGGCTTGTCGATGCCCATGCCGAACGCGATGGTGGCGACGACGACCACGCCATCCTCGCGCAGGAACCGCTCCTGATGTTTCGCCCGGACGGTCGCATCGAGGCCCGCGTGATACGGAAGGGCGTCGACGCCTTGGGCCTGCAGCCACGTGGCCGTCTGCTCGACCGTCTTGCGGGTCATGCAGTACACGATGCCGGCGTCGCCCTGATGGTGATCGCGATAGAAGGCAAGGAACTGCTGCCGCGCGTTGCGCTTGTCGGTCACGGTGTAGCGAATGTTGGGCCGGTCGAAACTCGCGACGTACTGCTTGGCGCCATCCAGCCGTAGCTTCTCGCGCATCTCGCGGCGCGTGACCGCGTCCGCAGTCGCGGTGAGTGCGATACGGGGTACGTCCGGGAACCGCTCGGCCAGCACGGCGAGCTGCAGGTACTCGGGCCGGAAGTCGTGCCCCCACTGCGACACGCAGTGGGCCTCGTCAATGGCGAACAGCGCGAGCTTCGCGCCCTCGAGTTGCGTCAGCATGCCGGGCGTCAACAGGCGCTCGGGCGCCACGTACAACAGGTCGAGCTCACCCTCCGCAAGCGCGCGCTCCACTTCACGGCGCTCCTCGGGTTCGAGCGTCGAGTTCAGGTAGGCGGCGCGCACTCCGAGTTCCCGGAGGGCGGCCACCTGATCGTGCATGAGGGCGATGAGCGGCGAGACGACGACGCCCGTTCCCTCACGCAGCAGGGACGGCAACTGGTAACAGAGCGACTTTCCGCCCCCCGTGGGCATGAGCACGAGCGCATCGTCTCCGCTGGCAACGCGGGTGATGACGTCCTCCTGAAACCCGCGGAAGGCGTCGTAGCCCCAAAGCCGTTTCAGCAGCTCCGTTGCACGCTCGCGAAAACCAGGCGGCACGACCGGAACGGAGGCTTCGTCGACCTCACGAGAGGGGCTCATGCGGCACGATAGCAGGCACCATCGCGAGGCTCACCACCCCAACGGCGTGCCCCACCCGGAGCCCACACACGCGACGTCAATCGCCGAGGACGAAGGCTCCCGAGCGCATGACCGGCATGCGGGACCCATCCGCCGTGACGCCATCGACGTCCATCTCTGCCGTACCAATCATGAAGTCCACGTGGATCAGGCTCGTGTTGAGCCCGATCGCGGCAGCTTCCTCGTCACTCGCCTCGATGCCGCCCTCGGCGGAGAAGCGGTACGCCTCCCCAAGCGCGATGTGGCTCGCAGCGTTTTCGTCGAACAGCGTGTTGTAGAACAGCTCCGCCGCCTTTCGAATCGGACTGTCCGCGGACACGAGTGCCACCTCACCCAAGCGGCGGGCACCCTCGTCCATGTCGAGCATGCGGTCGAGCACCTCCTGCCCCTCGCGGGCGTGCGCCTCGACGACGCGGCCCTCCTCGAAGCGCATCGAGAAGTCGCGAATGAGGTGACCCGCCGTCGACAGCGGAAGGCTTGCGCGCACCGTGCCGTTCACCCGCTGCGCGTGCGGCGCGGTGAACACCTCTTCGGTCGGCAGGTTCGCCACGAACGACTGGCCGTCCTTCGTGACGCTCGCCCCCGCCTTCCAGATGTGCCCCTTCGCAAGACCCACCGTCAGGTCGGTTCCCTCGCCTCGGAAGTGCAGCGCATCGAACCGGTTGTCGTTCAGCAAGGTTGCGCGCGTCTCGAGCGCATCGACGTGCGCCTGCCAGGCCGTCACGGGATCCTCCTGATCGAGGCGAATGGCCTGGAAGATGGCGTTCCACAAGGCATCCATCGCCTCGTCATCGGGCACGCCGGGGAACACCTTGCGCGCCCAACCCGGCGACGGCGCGGCAATGACCGACCACGGCACGGCGTCCGACATTTGCAGTTTCCGCCATGCCTTGAGCGACTTCGACAGCGCCGAACGCGAACGCGACACGCGCGCCGGATCGGCCTCCTTGAGCGCCTCGGGATCCTCACCCGTGATCGCGATGAACGCGTCCCCGCGGAGCGCCATGCCCTCGAGCGCAGCCGCATTCCCGTAGGGGACCTCCTCGAAACTGTCCTCGGGCGCGTTCAGGAAGCGCGCCTTGGCGACCTCGGGGTCACTCCACATCACGTTCACGTACGGTGCACCCGCCTGGTACGCCGCGGCGGTGATGTGCCGGACGAGTGGGGCGGCGTCGAGGGGCGTGCGAATGACGAGGCGCTGGCCCGGCTTGAGGCCCACCCCGACGTGCACGGCGAGGAATGCGTAGCGTTGCAGGAAGGCTTCCTTGGTGACGTGATCCATGCGCACGAGTTTCGCACGTCCCAAGGGCGCGCACCCTACTTTGTCGGACGCCGCACGGGCGTATCCTTGGCGCAGGCGCAGAGAAACGCGCCAGGAAGACATCCTTCAGGGCAGGGTGCAATTCCCGACCGGCGGTAATCGCGCAACCCACGTGGCGCGTCAGTCCGCGAAGCCGAAAGGCCCGAGCCGGCGCAACTCCGGCACCGACGGTGACAGTCCGGATGAGAGAAGGAGGTGACGCGGCGCGCTTCAGCGCACGCCGTCCTCATGGAGTCACAAGAATCCAATCAAAACACCCACCGTGCCTTGAGCGGGCATGAACGCTTCATGCTGCGCGCCCTCGAACTCGCCGAGAACGGGCGCGGCACCACGAGCCCCAACCCCATGGTGGGTTGCGTCCTCGTGAAGACCAACGACGTCGACACCTTCGGCGAACCGGTCCCCACCGCGCCCGACGCGCCCATCTACGGCGCCATCGTGGGGCGCGGTTGGCACGAGCGCGCCGGCGAGGCGCACGCCGAAATCCGCGCCCTCGAATCCGCCGAGGGTGCCGCGAAGGGCGCGACCGCCTACGTCACCCTGGAACCCTGCGCCCATCACGGGCGCACGCCCCCCTGCACCGACGCGCTCATCGAAGCGGGCGTACGCCGCGTCGTCATCGCCACCCTCGACCCCGACCCGCGCGTCCAGGGTGCCGGCGTCCGCGCGCTCGAGGCGGCCGGCATCGAGGTCATCCAGGGCGTCCTCGAAGCGGAAGCGCAAGCGCAGAACGAAGCGTTCTTCACGGCGCAAACGAAGCGGCGGCCCTTCGTGCTCTACAAGACCGCCATGACGCTCGACGGCAAGATCGCTACGCGTGCCGGTCACTCCCGCTGGATCACCGGCGAGGCGTCCCGCGAACTCGTGCAGGGCTGGCGCAGCGAACTCGACGCCGTCGCCATTGGCGTGAACACCGTCCTGCTCGACGACCCGCAACTCACCGCCCGCATCGAGGGGGGGCGCACGCCCCGGAAGGTGATCTTCGATGGTGTGGCACGCACGCCCGTAACCGCCAAGCTGTTCGAGGCCGACGAGCACGGGGAAGCCGCGCGCGTCACGATCTTCGTCGGCAGCGACGCGCCGAGCGACCGCACGACCGCGCTCGAAGCGGCCGGCGCGGAGGTCCTCCAGGTCGAGGGCGTCAACGGTCGACCCGACGTGGGGACCGCCCTCGGCATGCTGCACGAGCGCGAGGTTCGCAGCCTTCTGCTCGAGGGCGGCGGTACGCTCGCCTGGTCGTTCCTCGCCGCCCGCGCCATCGACCGGATCGCCTGGTTCATCGGACCCAAACTGCTCGGCGGAAATGGCGCCACGCCGCTCGGAGGACTCGGTGTGGCGCGCATGGACGAGGCCTTCGACCTGACCGACGTTCACGCCGACACCTCCGGCGACGACCTGCTCATCACCGCCCGCGTCCGCCATCCAGACTCCGCCCAGGCGACCGACAGCGAGGAGGCGTGATGTTCAGCGGCCTCGTGGAAACCACCGGCACGATTGCGCGCACCGAACCGCACGGCGACGGCCTGCGGGTCCACATTCACGCGCCCATGCTCATGGACGACGTCGCCATCAGTGATTCGATCGCCGTGTCTGGCTGCTGCCTCACCGCCGTCACCGTCGACGCGGACGGGTTCGAGGTGGAATTGAGCAGCGAGACGCTGCGCGCCACCGCCCCCCGCTGGCACGTGGGCGCCACGGTCAACCTCGAACGCGCCCTCCCCGCCGACGGCCGCTTCGGCGGCCACGTGGTCACCGGCCACGTCGAGGGGGTCGGCACCGTCACCACGCGCGAGGACCGGGAGGACGCCACGATCCTCACGATCGAAACCCCCACCCCCATGGCGCGCTGGTGGATTCCCAAGGGCAGCGTCACCGTCGACGGGGTGAGCCTCACCACCGTTGACGTGGGCGGCCCCGGCGGGACGCGCAGCGACCTGCCCGCGCACGCCTTCACCCTCTGGCTCATCCCCCACACGCTCACCGTCACGACCCTCGGCGACCTCGCCGTCGGTGATGCGGTGAACCTGGAGGCGGACGTGCTCGCCCGTTACGCCGCGCGCGCCGCCGCCCTCGAACCCTCCACGGAAACCCGCGAGGTCGCACCATGACCCACCCCTCCCCCTTCGCCCCGGTCGAGGAACTCCTCGACGAACTCCGCGCCGGCCGACCCATCGTCGTCGTCGACGACGAGGACCGCGAGAACGAGGGCGACCTCATCTACCCCGCCGAAACCATCAGCGAAGCCGACCTGGCATTCGCCATCCGGCATACGGGTGGTGTGGTGTGCCTCACGCTGCCCAACGACACCGCCGACCGGCTCGACCTGCCGCCCATGGTGGAGCGCAACACCGCCCGCCGCCAAACCGCGTACACCGTCACCATCGAAGCGCGCGAGGGCGTCACGACCGGCATTAGCGCCGCCGACCGCGCCACCACGATCCGCACCGCCGCCGCACCCGGCGCCACCGCCGCCGACCTGGCGCGACCCGGCCACGTCTTCCCCCTCCGCGCGCGCGATGGGGGTGTCCTCCGCCGCGCAGGGCACACCGAAGCGGCCGTCGACTACATGCGTCTCGCCGGCCTCACCCCCGCCGCGGCGATCAGTGAACTCATGCACGACGACGGGACGCTCATGCGACTCCCGGCCCTGCAAGCGTTCTGCCGCGAGCATGGCCTCAAGCTCGGCAGCATCGCCGACCTGATCCGGTACCGCCTGGAAAAGCGCGATGGATTCCTCACCCGCGAGGCAAGCGCCACGCTCCCCACCCCCGAAGCCACCTTCACCGTGCACGGCTACCGCGACGCCGAAACCGGGCATGAGCACGTCGCCCTCACCCTCGGAGACGTGGGGGACGGGCAGCCCGTCCTCGTCCGCATGCACAGCGAATGCCTGACGGGCGACGCGCTGCACAGCCTGCGCTGCGATTGCGGTGCGCAACGCGACGCCGCGCTTCGCGCCATCGCCGAGGAAGGTCGCGGCGTGCTCGTCTACCTCCGTCAGGAAGGGCGCGGGATTGGCCTGGTCAACAAGCTGCGCGCCTACGCCCTGCAGGACGAAGGTGCCGACACGGTGGAGGCCAACGAGCGCCTCGGCTTCCCCGCTGACCTGCGCGATTACGGGGTGGGAGCGCAGATCCTCGTCGATCTCGGCGTGAAGCGCGTGCGGCTACTCACCAACAACCCACGCAAGATTGCCGCCCTACGCGGGTTCGGGCTCACCATCGACGAGCGGGTGCCGCTGCACACCGGCGCAAACGCGTACAACGCCGCGTACCTCGCGACGAAGATCGAGAAGCTCGGGCATCACGCCGACGAGGACGTGCCCAGCGAAGCGGAGCGTGGCGTGGCGACGACGGGCTAAGCGCCGCGCGCGCGACCCAGCACCTTGGCGTCGCCCATGATGGCGGCAGCCGCCTGTTCACCCGCCTCCATCGCCCCCTGGATCGAGCATCCACGTGTCGCTTCACTCGCAAGCCACACGTGAGGCATGGGCGTGCGAACCGACGCGAGCAGTCCGCCAATCCCCGCCGGCTGCTCGAACTGTGCGAACGGAATCCGGAGCACCTGCACCAGCGTGAGCTCCGCCTCACGCTCGCCGTACCAACCGCGCAGGGTCTCGCGCACACGCGCCTCGAGCCGGGCATCCCGCTCGCCCATCGACACGCCATGCTCGGGAACCGGATCGGCCTCGGATAGGACCGTCACCGACAACAAGGCTCGCCCTTTCGGCGCGAGGGTCGCATCGGCATTGCTGAGCCAGGTCGCATCCGAAATCGGGTCGCCGTCGCCCAGGATCAAGCGAACCTCCTCGTCCACCCCCACCGGTCCTTCGAACGTCAGGTACGTCGCCCCCCGGGCACCTGGAGGCACGCCCACGCCTGCAAGGCGCGTCGCTTCGGGCGGCTCGGTCGCAACGGCAACGTCACCCGCCGTCAAGGTTCGGCCATCCTCGAGCGTCACGCGGACGCGAGCCTCCCCCGCCTCCGTGACGGGCTCCAGGCGCGTCACGCGAGCACCGAACCACACGTCAAGACCTCGCGCCAGCGCCTCGGGAATGCGCTGCATCCCACCGATGGGTCGGGCTGCACCCCCAAGAAGCAGCATGCGCAGCACGTAGCGCAACAGTCGAGCGCTCGTCCGCAACTCCCGTTCGAGGAACACCCCGCCGAAGAACGGTACGAAGAACCGATCGATCGCCTTGCTCGAGAACCCGCGACGCGTCAGGAACGCGCGCGCCGTCTCGTCCTCGCCCGACAGGAGCAGGGCCGGCGGCGCGAGCAAGACCTCGGCGGCGAGCACCCCGAGCCGGAGCAGGTCGAGGGGCGGCAAGGCATCGAGTGAGAGAACGTGCCGACGGACCGCAGGATCGCGTATGGGATCGCCGACCGTCTCGCGGGGGCCCCGTCCGTCGCGAAGCACGGCGCTGGGAGGCACGGTCGCGAGTGGAGGACCGTTGCGACCGAGGTGCCGACGGTAGGCGGGGTAGGCGGGGAACAGGATTTGGAAGCCACGGTCGATCACGAGCCCATCGTCGCGACGGTCGGTGCGCACGCGGCCGCCCACCGCGTCGGACGCCTCCAGCACCCGTACGCTTCGACCTGCCTGCTCGAGGCTCCGGGCGGTCGTCAAACCGGCAAGACCCGCGCCAATGACCAGGACGTCGACGTGCGATGCGTCGTTCACGATTCCTCCTCCAGTCCAGCAGCCCGTGACGCCGAAACGTGCCATTCCTCGAGCAGTGCGTGCAGCGCGGCATCCACCTTCGGCCGTGCACCCAGCCGCTCGATCACCCATGCGGACACGCGCGCAGCGAAGCGCGCTGCCTCGACGGCGTCCCGCGACCGCAACCAGGCTGCCAGGAACGCGCCGGCGAACGCGTCCCCCGCCCCCGTCGCGTCCACGAGTCGACTGGGCACGGGCTCGATGGGCACGCCGCCGACCGGGCCGTCCTGCACCCGCGCTCCCTTCGCGTCGAGTTTGAGAATCACGCGCGTGCCCGGCATCCGCTCGGCGAGCGCCGGGACGATGCGTTCCGGTTCCGTCTCGCCACTCAACGCGGCGCCCTCCTCGTAGTTGGGGAAGATCAGGTCGACCCCGAGATCGGTCACGTACGACAGGAAGCGGTCCACCCCCACGTTCCCAATCAACTGGAAACTCGCGGGGTCGAACGAGAGGGTCGCGCCACCCTGCTTCGCGATGCGGGCCGCTTCACGCGCCGCACTACGTGGCGGATTCGCGAAGAACGACCAGCCCGACAGGTGCAGGTGGCGCGCCTGCGCGAGTTGGTCGCGTGGCAGTTCGCTCGGCAGGAGGTAATGATCCGCCCCCTTGCCCGAAACCATGCTGCGCTCGCCCGCGTGATCGATCCACACCGCCACCGACCCGGTGGCCTGCGCGTCGCTATGAAGCAGGCAGGCGGAGACGCCCTCGGCCTGCAAATCCTCCGCCGCCAAGTCTCCAAGCCGGTCACTGCCGACCTTCCCCACGAACGTCGTATCCATGCCACAACGCCGCGCCCATACCGCGGCGTTCGCTGCCGAACCGCCGGGCGCGAGGTTCACCTCACCGTACGTATCGCCACCCGTCTGTAGGGGTGCGTTCGTCCGGATGAGGACGTCCCACGCGAAATCGCCAACGACCCACAAGCCGTTCATGCCGTCAAGGTAGCACCCTCACCCGCCGGACCCCGTACGCCCCTCGCCCCGTCAGGCGTGCGCGGGACCAAACGGAATGCGGACGAGGTCGTCCTGCTCACCGGTCGTCACTTCGGGACCCTGGTCGGTCATCAGCACGTCGAGTTCGCTGCGCACTCCGAACTCGGGGAAGTAGACGCCCGGCTCGATCGTCACGCCAATCCCTGGACTCAAGATGCGCGTGTCGTGCGTCTCGAAATCGTCGAGGTGGACCGCCTGCCCATGCGTGTGCACCGAACCGAGGCTGTGGCCCGTGCGGTGCAGGAACGCGTCCCCGAAACCCTGCTCGGTGAGGAAGGCTCGGACGGCGCGATCGACTTCGAACCCCTGCACGAAGCGTCCCTCCCGTTCGAACGCGTCGCGGATGACCTGCACGCCCAGCCGCCTTGCGTCGCGCACCGCCTCCCAGGCGCGCTCTAACGCCGGGTTGGGCTCGCCGTAGACGCCCATCCACGTCACGTCGGCGAACGGTGCGCCATCCTCGGGCAGGCGCGCGAACAGGTCGATGAGGATGGGATCGCCCGGTTGCAGGGCACGGTCCTCCCCCACGCGGGGCACGTAGTGCGGGTTTCCACCGTTCGGACCGAACCCGACGATGGCGCGGTGCGCGAAGGTCATGCCCCGATCGAGGAACGCGCGGGCAATGTGGTCCTGCAGGTCCACCTCGCGGAGCTCGCGGCCCGCCTCGACCGCGTCACGCAGGTACGCCCAGGCGCCATCGAGCACCGACATGGTTTCCGTCGCGGCGGTGCGATGCGCGGCAATCTGGTGCGGCGTCCAGGCGGCGAAGGCTTGAAGCAGATCGGCGGAGCTGACCACCTCGCCGCCCTTGGGTCGAAGCACGTCCTGCACCAGTTCGAGGGTGCCACCGTCGACGACCGAGACGTAGGGAACGTCCCCGTGCGGGGAGTACTCCATGGCGATGCGCCCGGCAGGCAGCAGGGCATCGAGTTGCCGTTCGAGCGAGTCGCGCCCCGCGTAGGTGCGCACCTCGAAACCCTCGACGCGAAGCGAGCCTGCCTCGAGGATGCTGACGAGCATGATGGGCTGCCCTTCGCGTGGCACGAATGCGAACAGGCGTCGACTGTGAATGTTGTCGCCGAGGTCGATGAAGCGCATGGCAAGCGGGTTGATGCCTCGAAAATCGTAGATGAGCCAGCCGTCGAGATTGAGGCGCCCAAGCTCGGCTTGGGCGTCGACCACCCACGCCGGCATCACGATGCGGCTCGCAGGCGCTCGATGAGGGGTTTGAGTTCACCCGCGCGAAGTTTCAACGCGGCGCGATTGACGATGAAGCGTGCGGAGGACGCGAGGATCACGTCCACCTCCTCGAGATCGTTGGCGGTGAGGGTGGATCCGGTCTCCACGAGGTCGACCACCGCATCGGCCAAGCCTCCAATGCATGCCAGTTCCACGTTGCCTTTGAGGGGAACCACCTCGGCGCTACTCCCAATGGAGGCGAGGTAGCGCGTGGCGATACGGGGGTACTTGCTCGCAACGCGGGTGATCGTGCCGCGCGCGCCGCTCGGTCGGATGAGCGACATGCGGCACTTCGCGAACCCCAGGTCGACCGGTTCGTAGACGCGCCGTCCAGATTCGAGCAGGACGTCCTTGCCCACGACACCCACGTCGGCGACGCCAAGATCGACGTAGGTCGGTACGTCCCCGTTGCGCATGACGAGGATCGTGCCACCCGCGCTTTCATGCCGAAGCAGTCGCGCATCGTCCTGCAGGGCGAGATCGAGACCCGCCGCCTGCAGGGCATGCAGGGCCTGGTCGAGCACGCGTCCCTTGGGGAGCGCCACGACGAGGGGGCGTACGGGAGCGTCAAGCATTTGCGTCCGCCAGGATGGATTCGAGGTGCGCGCGTTCGCGTTCGGCGTCCTCACGCTCGAGGTCGGCCTCTTCGTCGCTCACCGGAATGCCGGGCGTGCGCGTCAAGGCGCCCCCGCTCAGCACCCAGGGAATCGCGAGGCGTTTCGCCTCTTCATGGGCGGCCTGCGGGTCGGCGTGAATGGCGCGCGCGACGGCGATGCCCGCACGGCGGAGTCGCTGCGCGGCGTCGTCATCGAGGGAGAGCACGCGGGCGGGCGGGGGTTCGCTCGCGCCAAGCGCCAGCGCACTCTCGAGTCGTTCGAGACCCATCGAGAAGCCCGCCGCGTATGGGAGGAGCGCACCGTCGTAGCGGCCTCCACCCAGCAGCGGTTGCCCATAGTCGAGGGTGTACGCGCGGAAGGTGAGTCCCGTGTAGTACGAGAGCCTGCGCGCCATGCCGAGGTCGAGCAGGAGTTCGCTTTCGTCATCGAACTCGGCGAGCGTGCCCGCGAGGTAGGCAAGTGCAGCGCTCGAGGCCTCACCCGTCGCGAGGCGCTCGGCGTCGCGCAGCAAGTGCGTCGCGCCGTACAGGTCGGGCGTGGCGAGGAGCGAGGCACCCCGGGCCTCGGGTACGCCCGCAGCCTCGAGGACGGTCCGGACGTCCCCGACGTCCTTGCGGTCGATCGCGTCGGCGAGCCGTTCGCGCGCCGCTTCGGGCACGTCGGCTTCATCCATCAACGCCTTCACGAACCCTGGGTTCCCCACCTCCACGCGGGGCCTTAGGCCCACGAGGCGAATCGATTCGCGCGCGAGGTGAATGAGCTCCGCGTCGGCGCGTGGGTCACGAACACCAATGAATTCGACGCCCACCTGCGTGAATTCGCGGGTGCGGGTCACCTCGGGGTCGATGGCTTGCCAGACGGTCCCAGCAACCTGCAAGCGCACGGGGCGCTGCGCCTCCTCAGGGTCGAGAAGATGCGGGTAGGTGCGTTGCACCAGGCGCGCGACGGCGGGCGTCATGTCGCTCCGCAAAGCGAGCAGGCCCCCATCGCGGTCGGTGAGTTTGAACGCCTGGGCCGCGCGAGGGTGGTTGGGGTCGTAGCGCTCGAGCGCCGGCAGGTCGACGGGCTGGTAGCCCCAACTCGCGTACAGGTGGGTCAGAGCGTCCCGCCAGCCGTGCCGCGCGCGGGCGCGCGCAGGCAAGGAAGCGCGCACACCCTCCGGGAGGGCGGCACTCATGCGGCGCATGCCGGAAGGGGCAGGGGGACGAATCGGGTGAGACGCATACCGCGTGAGCGTACCGCGGGTCGGCGGTGCGCGTCGCCGCACGGTGGGGGTACCGCTGCCTTCAAGATCCGCGCGGGAGGAGCACGAGGTTGTCGCGGTGCACCGCCTCGTCGAAATCCTTCGTGCCGAGTACCTCGGCAATATCGCGCGTGTGAAGGCCCGCAATGCGGGTCAGTGCATCGGCAGCGAAGTTACCCAGGCCTCGCGCAATCACGGTTCCGTCCTCCAACACGACGTCGACGGGATCGCCAAAGGCGAAGACGCCTTGCACCTCACGAATGCCTTTGGGCAGGAGGCTTCGACCGTCGCGAAGTGCAGCGGCGGCACCCTCGTCGATGACGAGTCGGCCCACGGCGGGTTGCTGCGCGAGCCATGCCTTGCGAGCGGGGATGCCCTCACGGCCTGCAGGCACGTACGTCCCCGGCGTCTCGCCGCGCGCGAGGGCAAGCAGGGCGGCACCCCCGACGCCCGCAATGCGCGTCGGGATTCCGGCGTCGCGCGCAATCCGCGCGGCATGGAGTTTCGTGACCATGCCGCCCGTTCCATGCCGACCGTGGCTCGCGCCCACGTGACGCGTCGCAGCGCCGAGGTCCTCGATTCGGTCGAGCAGTCGCGCACCGGTCTGCGCGTGCGGATCGGCGTCGTAGAGCCCTTCGACGTCGGTCAGGATGACGAGCAGGGAGGCGTCGACGAGGTACGCCACCCAGGCGGACAGCGTGTCGTTGTCCCCCAATTTCAGTTCGGCCGTGGCGACGCTGTCGTTCTCGTTGACGATGGGGACGGCGCCCACGCGAAGGCTTGCCAGGAGCGCGTTCTTGGCGTTGACGTACCGCTCGCGGTCATGCATGTCGCCCGCCGAGAGGAGGAGCTGAGCGACGGGCCTGGGTTCGAGGGCGTGTTCCCACTCCGCCATGAGGCGTGTTTGGCCCACCGCGGCGGCCGCCTGCTTGTCGGGCAGGGTGAGCGGGAGGGTCAAGCCAAGCCGTTCACGCCCTGCCGCGCCCGCGCCCGAGGAGACGAGGACCGGCGTGACGCCCGTCGCAGCTTTGATGGCGGCGAGTCCCTCGGCGATGCCGTGCATGCGTTCGGGCGCGATGCGACCCGCCTCGTTCGTGATACTCGAGGTCCCGACCTTCACGACGATGCGCCCATGGAGCCCGTCGGTCATGGAAGGCGCCTGCGTCATGGGGCTCATGCTACCTGCGCCACGAACGATGGGTGGCTTCGAGAGGGCGCGAATCGCGTGCTAGACTCCCGCGCATGCGCGGTAGGTCGTCGCGCGGGAGGGCTCAACCATGCGTGTAGCCATCGTGGGTGCCACCGGCGCCGTTGGGCAAGAACTGCTCGCCCTGCTCGAGGAGCGGGCGTTTCCCGTGGACGTGCTGCACGCCTACGCGTCGCCACGCTCGGCGGGCAAGACCGTCACGTTTCGGGGTTCCGACGTTACGATTCGCGCGCTTCCCGAGGACGGGAATCTCGATGCCGACGTCGTGTTCTCCTCGGCCGGGGGCTCGATCTCCAAGGCGCACGCCAAGTCGTGGGCGTCGCATGGAGCCGTGGTGATCGACAACACGAGCGCATGGCGGATGGACCCGGACACGCCGCTCGTGATTCCCGAGATCAATCCGGATGCGGCCCGGGCACATCAGGGCATCATCGCCAACCCGAACTGCTCGACGATCATTGGGCTCATGGCGCTCGCACCGTTGCACGAAGCCTTCACGTTGACGCGCGCGACGGTCGCGACGTATCAAGCGGTGTCGGGAGCGGGAGCGAAAGGCATCGACGAGTTGACGCGTTTGACCCGTGCGGCACTCGAGGGTGCGGAGGAGCAACCGGAAGCGTTCGACCATTCGATTGCCTTCAACCTCTTCAGTCACGACAGTGCCATCGGCGAGGACGGCTACAACGTCGAGGAACGCAAACTCCTGCTCGAGTCCCGCAAGATCCTCGGGGTACCCGACCTGGCCATCAGCGCCACATGCATTCGCGTGCCGGTGTACCGCGCGCACAGTGAAGCGATTCATGCAGAGTTCGCCCGCCCGGTCGATCCCGATGCGGCGCGTGAGGTGCTCTCGAGTGCGGCGGGTTTGCGCATCGTCGACGACCGTGAGGGGAACCACTTCCCCATGCCGCTCGAGGCGTCGGGGCGCGACGAGGTCCTGGTCGGTCGTCTCCGGGAGGACGCGAGTCGCCCGGGGTCCATTGCGTTCTTCGTGGCGGGGGATCAGATTCGCAAGGGTGCCGCGTTGAACGCGGTGCAGATTGGCGAAGCGCTCCTCCAGTAATTACGAGCCACCCGCACTCAAGGGGGCGCTACGGGCACGATGCCCGACCCACCGTCCGTGGTTTCGGGCGTCACGCCCTCGGGATTGGGCGCTTGCGACGCACCGTCCATTGCATCGCCATCGGAATCACTGCCGACCGCCCTTGGCGCGTCGCCGCCGATTGGGTCCGTGAGCGCACCGGGGGCAGAGTCGGCATTCCAGACCGACGCGTCGATCCTCCCGCTTCGGCGGTACACCCACACGGCGCCCCACTCACGCACCACGCGATCAAGCCGGGCTAGGCGATCGGCTGCGCCGGGTGGGTTGGGCCAACCCCAGCGCGCACCCGCCGACATGGGGTCGACCGGGTAAGGCACCGTCGTGAGTCCCTGCGTCGCGAAGGTCGCCCAGGCGCGCGGCATGTGCAATGCCGAGGTGACGAGGATCCACGTCGATCCGGTTCGTGGAGCGAGCCGTTCGAGGACGAGGATGGCCTCCTGGTACGTACTTTGGGCTTCGGGCAGAACGAGGATTGGACGGTCCTCGAAGGCGGGACCGAAGAAGAAGCTCGTCACGCCCGGCTGTCCGCGAAAGTCGCGTGCGAGCGCTTCCGGCGTGACGGCCGTGAACACGAGCGTGGCCTCGGGGTAGCGCTGCGCGAGGGCGGCGCCCGCGATGACGCGTTCGCCTGCCTCACCGAGGGCGAGTTGCCCGCGCTCGGTGCTTGCGCGCCAATCGACCGACCCGCCCAACACGAGGATGCCGTCGACGTCGCTGGGAAGCGTGAGGGGAAGTTCGTGACGCGCCTCGAGGGGGGCGGCGAGCCACGCGTCGAGTGGCATGGCGATCAGTGCAATCCATGCAATCGCGAGGAGCCCCAACGTGCGTCCCGCCAGGCGGCGCGCACCCACCCGCGCGAGGAAGGCAGCGAGGATGAGCGTGAGGAGCAGCAGGGAGCTGGGTTGCAGCAACCACCAGGTCAGTTCGTTCATACGCTCTCCCATCCTGCGACGTGGGACGCCTTCGCCCCGTATACTCCACGGGATACCACAGACACGCGAATGCCGGGCCTCGAGGGGACCGGCGTACCTGAAGGAGGAGAACCATGATTGCCGTGATTACCGACTCGACCTGCGACCTGTCCGCCGAGACGCTCGCCGAGCTGAACGTGCGGCGGGTGCCGCTCTACGTGCACTTCGAGGGGGAAACCCTCAAGGACTACGTGGACATCACGCCCGCGGAACTCATGACGCGGGTGCAGGCAGGCGCCACGCCACCCACGACGAGTCAACCCACGCCCGAGGATTTCTCGGTCGCCTACCGCGAGGCGGCGGAGGCAGGTGCCGATCAGATCGTGGTCGTCACCATCTCGGCCAACCTCTCCGGCACGTATCAATCCGCCACGCTCGCCGCGAAGGACGCCCCTGTCCCAGTGTCGGTCGTCGATAGCAAGAACGCGAGCACGGGTGCCGCCATGCTGGTGCGTCGCGCCGCCGCCATGCGCGATGCGGGCGCATCGGTGGGTGACGTGGTCACCGCGCTCGAAGCGATGCGCGATCGACTCCTGATCCAGTTCACCGTCGGGACCCTCGAGTTCCTTCAGAAGGGCGGCCGCATTGGTCGCGCGAGCGCGCTCGTGGGCGGCCTGCTCAACATCAAACCGATCCTCACGCTCGAAAACGGTGTGGTCTCGCCGGCAGGTCGGGCGCGCGGTGCAAAGAAGGCGCTGAAGGAAATGGTGGATAAGCTCGTGGCGTTCCGCACCGAGCATCCCGACGGCGAACTCGTGATGTCCTTCCTGCACATTCAGGATGCCGAGGCGGCTGACCGGGTGCGCGAGGCGGTGCGCGCGACCGGCCTGGAGTTCCGCGATTTGGGGACCGACGAACTCGGTGCCGTGATTGGGGTGCACGTAGGCCCGGGCACGCACGGGTTCTACGCGTTCGCTGACCCCACGCCGGACCTCGGTCTGTAAACGTCTTGCATGCCGCATCTGGCGGCCCAAATTCCGTCACCAGAACACAGTAGGACGCCCGTCCCTTGTGCTATCTTCTCGCGTAACCAAGTGGCGCGCACACGTCGCCCCGAAGATCGGGCCGTGCGCGCCACCACCACGTACCTAGGAGGGTGTCTATCGTGCCGATGACGAGGTGGTTCAGGCGTGCCGCGATGCTCCTGCTCGGCGCGCTTGCGCTCAGCGGTTGCTCGTTCGTGGGACCGCAATCCGTACTCGATCCCACCGGGCCCATTGCTCAGGCCCAACTCGACTTGTTCATGTGGTCCTTCTGGCTCAGCCTGATCGTCCTCATCGTGACGTTCAGCGTGATGGCGCTCGTGCTCGTGCGGTACCGCCGGCGCCGCGCCAACCCGGATGCGATCCCCAGCCAGTTCCACGGCAGCACGGCACTCGAGATTGGCTTGACCATCGTGCCCGTGATCATCGTGATCCTCGTCGCCGTGCCGACCGTGCGGACGATCTTCGAAACCGAGCAGCGCGTCACACCCACCGAAGAAGACCTCGTCGTCAAGGTCACTGGGTATCAGTGGTGGTGGAAGTTCGAGTACCCCGAACTCGGCATCACGACCGCGAACGAACTGCACATCCCCACCGATCGGCGCGTCGTGCTCCAGCTCGACTCGGCCGACGTGCTTCACAGCTTCTGGGTTCCGCGCCTCGCGGGTAAACGCGACATGATCCCCAACCAGGACAACCAGTTGTGGTTCGTCGCCACCGAGCCCGGCAACTACTACGGGCAGTGCGCGGAGTTGTGCCTTGGGGCGCACGCCTACATGAAGTTCCGCGTGATCGCCACCCCGCAAGAAGAGTTCGACGCCTGGGCGAGCACCTTCGACATCGAAGGCGCGCAACTCGTGCAGGCCGACCCGCAGGTGCAGCAGGGGTACCAACTCTTCGCGCAGAAGGGGTGCACGACCTGCCACACGATCGACGGGTACCGCGCCGACACCATGGTGGGCACCCCCGAATTCCCCGACCTCACCAACTTCGGTCTCCGCACGACGCTGGCTGCCGCCATTGCGGACAACAACCAGGAGAACCTTGAGGCGTGGCTGCGCGACCCGCAGGTCATGAAACCCGGAAACTACATGCCCACGCTGTGGCAGGCGGACGACCCGAACGCGGATGAGGAAATCGCCGCGGTTGCCGCCTACCTGCTCAGCCTTGGAACGGCGGACGACACCGAAGCGCGTGCGCCCATGGGAGGTAACTGATGGCGATCGGACGGCAGAACGCCCCCGCCGCGCCGGCCCCTTTGAGTGGCCCAGGCGTTTTCGCGCGCCCCACGTGGACGCGTGGGGTAGGAAGCTGGATTACGACCGTCGACCATAAACGGCTCGGCATTCTCTACATCGTCACGTCCTTCCTGTTCCTGAGTGCGGCAAGCATCGAGGCGTTCCTCATTCGTTTGCAGCTCGCTGCGCCGGGACAACAACTCGTCAGCCCCGACTTCTACAACCAGCTCTTCACGATGCACGGCGTGACGATGGTGTTCCTCGCCATCATGCCGATGGGAACGGGATTCGCGAACTACTTCGTGCCCTTGATGATCGGGGCACGCGACTTGGCCTTCCCGCGCCTGAACGCGTTCGGGTATTGGATCTACGCGTTTGGTGGCCTTTTCCTCTACACGAGCATCTTCCTTGGAGGCGCACCCGACGCCGGTTGGTTCGCCTATGCGCCCCTCACGAGCCTGAGCAACAACCCCGGGAACGGCGTCGACTTCTACATGATTGGCCTGTTGATTGGCGGGATTGGCACGCTCGTGACCGCCATGAACCTGATCGTGACGATCTTCAGCATGCGCGCACCCGGCATGTCGATGATGCGCATGCCGGTCTTCGTGTGGATGGTGCTCGTCACCTCGTTCCTCATCGTCTTCGCCT
>CAJXWR010000015.1 GCA_913062675.1 uncultured Trueperaceae bacterium | reverse complement strand
CAGGGGCGCGAGCCGCGTCGGCTCCGGCTGCGTCACCGTAACGTTCACCGTAAGGGAACCCGCCGTCCCCGCATCCAACGTAACGACACCCTGCGTCAGGCCATCCGGCACGACCGCGAAGGCTTGACCCGATGTGGCTCCCGCCGGGGTCGATTCCACGACGAGCCATCCGGAGCTCGCCGATGCCGTCATCGTGGGCAGCGACCCGCCACCCGCATTCCCCACGAGGAGGCACGCGAACGTATTCGCTGGAATCGTCAATGCCGAAGGGTAGACGTGCAACGCCGCCGGCAAGGCGTCGTCGGTCGCCTTCGCAAGGAGTCGTTCAGCATCCAGCCGGTTCACCTCACCATCACGAATCAGGTCGACGTGCCGGAACGCGACGTCATCCACGGCGGGAATCGTACGTGAACCCTCCGCCATCCTCAGGACGCGAAGCGCATCTGCGGCAGTCACCCTGCCGTCGTTGTCGACGTCGCCCAGCGGGCGAAGGACATTGGCGCCTACGTCACAAGTGGGCGCGGTGAGGGACCATGATAGGGAAATCGAGCCGGTATCGGGCTGATCGGAGAACGAAGGGAACGAGGCTACGGCGACGTGGTACGTCTCGCCCTCGCGAGCGATGAAGCGGACCACGCTCGTGAGGTCGTCCGGCCAGTCGACGTCATCGTGCGAGGTAACGAGCTCCAGGTTCGCGAGGGTCGTGCCGGTGTAGACGGCGAGCACGCTATCAAAGCTGCTTCCCTGCGTTGCGAAGGTTGCCTCCCCAGACGCGCCTGCGGTCCATCGCCACCACACGCTGGCCTCCGCGGAAATGTCGTCGTCAAGGTGTCCTGGCTCGCCGAACTCCATGGTCGCCAAGACATTCGTGCCGGTGACGCTCCCCTGAAGGCCTTCGATGACGGCTGCGTTCGCGAACGCATCGTTCGCGGGCGGCTCGAACACGTCGAGGGTAATCGTTCGCACGTTGTCACTCTCGTTCGACTCGACGACTTCACCATCGGGATCAAGCGTCAACGTCACCACGTACGTGCCGGCCTCTGCAGCGTTCGTGACGCGCAGACACGCCTCACGCGTTTCTTCACTTGCCAGGCTTTGGGTCAGGGCTGCGTCACTGCTGATGACGGTCGCCCCGCCACCATTGTCGCTCGTCGCACGGAGGTTCACGAAGGGTGTCGTGAGATCGACGTCGCCAACGTTGCGCCATGATCCGCAAACGTCAAAAGCGTCGCCTAGGGACACGTTGGTCGGAGATAGCGATGGCGAACCGTTGAACGTAACGTTGGCACCCGCCTCCACGTCGAACAAGTTGGCCATTTGCACACGGTCATAGCCATCGACCGGCTCCGCACGCCGTTTGAGCTCAGCCAGGATTTCTCCATGGGAGAAACCTCCACTGCGTGCTACGGCGAAGGCGCCCGTCACGAACGGTGTGGCCATTGACGTGCCCGAGTACCGATCCTGCCCGTTCGTACCGACGGCGGCCAGGATTGACGTACCGGGCGCCGCAAGGTCGACGAGAGAGGAATGGTTCGCGAACCAGGCGAGCTCCTCGCTTGTTCCGTACCCCTGCGTGGCCGTCACGGCAATCGCGTACGGAGAGCAAGCGGGTGCTGAGATGCGCCCGGTCTCTCCGGCGTTACCCGACGCGGCAACCACCGCAATGCCGGCCGACGTAAGGTTCGCGAAGATCGTGTCGTACGGAGTGTTCGTGCATGCATTGGCGAACGAGCCGCCACCGAGACTCAAGTTCACCGCGGCGACGGGTTTCGTGGCAGCCTGGTTGTACACCCACTCCAGGCCTGCGACGACAGTCGAGTCGTACGTCGATTCCTCGTCACCGAACACGTTGACGGACATGATGTCCGCACCCGGCGCAACCCCGTTGCCGATCGATCCTGCAGCGCGGCCTGCCGCGATCGAAGCGACGTGGGTGCCGTGCGAATCATTGATCGTTGGTTCACCCGTCGATTCTGCGGGTGTCCCAGCGCAGGAGGGTGCGACGCACGTGCCGAGCGTCTGCTTCCCTGCGAAGACGGGATGGTCGAAGAAGACACCCGAATCGACGATGGCAACGTAGTACCCACTGCCGTCCCCCCCGCTCGTCCAAGCCTCGGGTGCTCCGACGTAAGGAACGCTTTGGGAGAGCATGGGAACCACGACGCCATCAAGGCTGACATTCTTCACGCCGGGCGCTTTGCCCACGAAGTCCAGTGCTGCAACGTCCACTTCCACGGCAACGAGAGGAACCGAATCGTAGGTGTGATGCACCGTCACCGTTTCGGGAAGGATCGAAAGAAGGTTCGCACGCGCGGTCTCGATTCGTGCACGTTGGTTCGATACGGCGGTCGCACGGAGAAGGCCCTCGGGCCGTGTGTCGACCTCCAGCTCGACGATGATCCGAACGGTTCCACGTTCCATCGCTTCGGTGCGCAGGGCCTCGAGGGTCGACTGCCCCATGGCAAACGACGCGAGGATCGCGACCGCGCTGACGGCTGATGCGAGCGTCTTGAGCATGCGGGCCGCGCGCGTCACGGTGCCACACCGAGTGGGCTGCTGCTGGTGTCGATGCTGACGAGACCTCCATTGTAGGGAAGAAGGTTCGCGGTCTCGAAGGCCATGCTCGCTTCGCCGGATGTCACGCGGTTCAGAACCAGACGCACCATGGCAACGTCGAGTTGCACTGGATCGGGGCAGATGACTGCCACGTGGGGAGCGGCTGCATGCACGAGACACGCTTCGAAGCCCGGCAGGAGCTCTGCATCCTCGAGGGTGAAGGCGGGGCTCGACGAAGCGAACGTCATGCCGCCCCACGTGCGAAGATCTCCGAGGATCGCCAAGCTTGCGCGACACGCCTCGCCCACGGCCGTGTTTGCGCAGTTATCACTCACGACGGTCAGCGTCACGTCCTCGGGAATCGTCTCGAACAGAGCGCTCACCTCTCTGTCGGCGTTCACCTCGAGTATGCACGTGTCATCGGTCGCTTCGTCACAGCCATCCCATGCGGAGAATTGGCTCCCATCCTCGGTAATCGCGGTGAGCGTCACGGCTTCACCGAGTGGAAATGGATGGCTGCAATCCTCGCCGCAATCGATGCCGGCCGGTTCGCTCGTGACGCGCCCCTCGCCGCTGCCATCGAGCGTGACGGCCACGGTTCGTTCGTTGGGGTTGCCCACGCCAAAGGTGGGAATCACGGTCCGGTCTTCGTGCATCGTCACGATGCAGGAAGACCCTCGCGTCGCATCGCAATCCTCCCACGCTTCGAAGTAGTTCCCCGCGGCAGGATCCGCCGTGAGGGTGACGACGAAATTGGCGTCGTACACGTGTTCGCAGTCGTCGCCGCAGTCAATGCCCTCGGGTTCGCTCGTCACGCTGCCATTCCCGTCACCGAGTGGGGCAACGGTGAGTCGCGTGCGTGTGGGAGGCTGAGGGTCACTTGGTTCAAAGGTGACAGCAACGTCGCGTGGTTGGGTCATCGTCACGGTGCAGGTCGCACCCTTGACGTCGTCGCAACCATCCCAAACGACGCCGTCACCTGCGTTCTCCGGAGTGGCCGTCAGCGAAACCACACTGCCGCTGGGGAACGCCACCTGGCACGCCTCGCCACAGTCGATACCGGCAGGATCGCTCGCTACGGTGCCGAGGCCTTCGACCGTGACCGTCAATGAGAACGACGATGGCGTCTCTCCCGAAGGCGACGTGCAGGCGATGAGCAGGATGAGGAGGCTGGCGATGGCGAGCACCATCCGCAGTGACCACCGTGGACCGTACTTGAATAATCGTACGGACGCACCTTGGTCTTTATCCAGCATCGTAGGAAAAGCGTACCGTATCGCTGTAGATCGTGATGTCGTGGGTTCGCAGTCGGGCACGCCCGCGTGGATGGGTCTCTTCGACGCGTCAGCCCGGGTCGAGTCAGTATCGTGTCAGCCATGGCCATATCGTCTCGACGTCAAACGTACGTATGGAAGCGATCCTGGGGCTTCCACGTTGCGCTCATCGGGTTGATGATGCTTGGTGGCGTGGCTTGGATGCAGCCTTCTCCTTGCCACGCGACCTTCGAGCGCATTGCCATGGACCATGAGGCAGCTTCGCCGAGACTTGCAACGGCGCTCGTTCGCGCCGCCTTCACCGCCCTCGAGCCCGCCTACCCCGCCCTGAGAGAACCTGCTGCATGGGACGATCCGAACGCGACCTGGCTGGACGCCCGAGGGCTTCTCCCGGCCAACTGGAACGAGGAGGCCCTCGACCTTGACACCTGGCGCGCCCTGCTCACGACGCTTCAGGCACCGTATGGCACCGAGCCCTTGGCCACGTCGGAAGACCTCGATGCAGAAGCCCTACTCGCCGACGTCGAGGCGGTCCTCACGCGAGCGGCGGCCGCCGTTCGGCCCCTCGCGCTCATCGCCACCGACGACGAGGACGAGGACCGGGTGGCGTTCGCCGCCGTCATCTGGAACTGGACGCCCATCCCCAGGCTCCTGTTGTTCCCGTTGCGAGGCGAGTCGCTTGAGAACGGTCGGGCCACGCAAGAACTCCTCGCGAAAATCGGTACCTGCGCCTGGACGGCGAGCGACTGGATGGCCGCCCGGGAGGGACAGGTGGCCGAGTACTACCTCGGCGGTGCTGGAGCGGGCGTCGAGCTGCTGGCGCGCGGCGAGGAGGCGGTGCGCGAGCGTGTCGCCGAGGAAGCCATGCTCGGTACGTTCCGTCTGGCCACGCCGACCCTGACGGGCGTGGACGTCGCCTCCATCCGCTTCACCGGTCCCGGCCCAAGTTTGCGCCAGGTCATCGGCCTGCTCTTCTCGCTACGCTCGAACGTCACCGTGCTCGACCTGCCGTACTACCTCACGATTCCCTGAGGCGTCGCCCCGGCGCCGCGGCGCCTCGAAGGAGACCGCGGCGCATGAAGGCATTGCATGCAACCGTACTTGCCTACAACTGTACTTGCATGCAAGTATGGTTGCAGGTAGCCGGGGCGCGCCTCAACTGTGCGCCACAAAAAGGACGTGGCATGACGATAAAAAGGCGAGGCCTTCATGAATGACGAACGGCTCATCAATCGAGATAGGGAGCGAGCACTGCTTCATACGCTCGCGAACGCAGGTGCGCCGCGCCTCGCCCTCCTCACGGGCCGAAGGCGCATCGGGAAGACCTTCTTGCTCGCCCACGCATGGCCCGACATCTCCACGTTCGCGTTCACGGCTGCACGAACGAGTCCGGAAATCAACCGCCGACAGTTCATCGAGGATTACGCCCGCTTCACGCACCAGGCCCTCGATCCCGCCGATTACCCAACCTGGCGCACCGTCTTCAACCTCGTCTTCACTGAAGACGATGCCGCTCCGCACGTCATCGTCATCGACGAGTTCTCCTACCTTGCCGAGGGAACTGCGGGGCTTTCCGCCGTTGCAAGTGAACTCAACGCCGCGTGGGAGCGTAGACGGTCACCCCGTTCCCTGTTGGTCGTGCTCGCCGGATCTGCCGTCTCGACCATGGAAGCCCTCGCCGGGGGTGGCAGCCCCCTGTACGGCCGGTTCCATGCCCAACTGAGGCTCAACGCTTTCGATTACCTCGACACGGCGGCGATGGTTCCCTTCCCCTCACTTCGCAACCGCATTGAAACGTATGCCGCCTTTGGAGGAATCCCCCGGTACCTCGCATCCCTCGATCCTGAAGCGCCTTGGGTCGACCAGGCGGCTGATCTCCTCCTCGCACCTCATGGCGAAGTGCGCAATCTCGTGCAAACGACGCTCGAGATGGAGGAAGGGATTCGTGACGTGGCGACGTATCGAGGCATCGTTCGTGCGGTGGCGAGTGGCGTGACGCGCCGTAACGAGATGGCTCAACGGCTTGGCACCCGCAATGATCAGGCTCTGCGCGACAAGATTGATGTCCTCATTCGGCTGGGCTACCTCGAGGTGCGACGGAACGTCGACGCGAAACGCAACGCTCCTGCCCTTTATGGGGTGACCGATCCCGCCTTGCGGTTCCATCACCGCTTCGTCGAACCCAACCTCGCCCTCCTCGAGCGTCGACCCGCCCGCGAGGTATGGCGCGCCGTCGTGGCACCCCAATGGGATGCATTCGTTGGACCCATCTTCGAGCGAATCGCCCAACAAGGCTATGAGCGTAGGTGTGGCATCGACGATCTGCCCATCGTGCGCACCTGGTCGAGGTTCGAGGGCAACGACCGAAGTGGCGCACCCATCGAGATTGACCTCGTTGCGAAACTCGTCGACGGAGGCGTGCTCACGGGTGCCGTCAAGTGGAATCGCGCACCTATCCGCATCGACGTTCACCTCAATCACCTGGCCATGCTCGAACGTGCTGCGCACGCAGGTCGAGCTTGGGCCCATGAAGCGTTGGCTCCCGACGCGGTCATGCTGTACGTGGCGGCCGGTGGGTTCGAGGATGGGTTCGTGGCAAGGGCCAGTGAAGAGGGTCGGCGCGTGGTGGCCTGGACGCTCGAGGATCTCTTCGATGCGCGTCTCCTGGAGGCGTGATTCGATTCACGCCCGTACGGAACGTGGGCTGGAAGGTGGATGCTCTTGGGCTCCGTCGTCCACGAGATTGCTGACGGAATGCCTCAGATGTGGCGTGCGTCCTTTCCGTTCACGCCATGGACTAGAAGGACGCTGGAAGCAGGTCGACGCCGTCGGAGAGCCGCGCCTGCACCTCCGCGTCAATCTGCACGCCTCCATCGCGAAGGGCGCATAGCACCGCACCGAGGACGGGAGGGAGGGCGGGGGAGACGAATCGCACATTCGTCATTCGCGTCGTCACCGCGCGCCGGAGAGCGCTGGCGTACGTCTCGTCCTTCCACAGGCCCCCGGTCACGACGATTTCGGCGTCGCCGCCATCGAACAGCGTCGCGTGCACGATGGAGATGACGTGCGCCAAGGCATCCGTCCCGCGCGTGACGATGTCCCCGGCAACCGAATCGCCTGATGCCGCGAGGCGGGTCACCATTGGCGCCAACGATGCGACGGCGTCGCGGGTGAGGTCGGGTTCGTGCAGGCGGGTGAGCAGTGCTTCGGAGTCAGTGATGCCCAGCCAGGCCATCGTCTCCTCCGCGAGGCTCGTCTTGGGTGCGCGGCCGTCATGTGCGTGTGCGGTCGCGCGGAGCGCTTCCCGCCCAAGCCAGAAGCCGCTGCCCTCGTCCCCAATCATCGGCCCCCAGTTCCCGCAGGTGGCCTCGCGACCTGCCGCGTCGCGACCAAAACAGATCGAGCCGGTACCGGCCACGACCAGCATGCCCGGCCGCCCGGCCAGGCCTCCCTCGAGCGCGACGTAGGCATCGTGATGCACGTGCACGCGCTCTGGTTCGACGAACCCGGTTGCGGTGACCATGCCCCGAATCACCGCGCGTTCCTGCTCGGTTCGCACGCCCCCCAAACCGAGGAACGCCGCTTCGAACGAGCGTGACTCTCCAACCTCGGTGGCCATGATGCGCAGCGCCTCCTCGAGTCGCGCCTGCGCCACGTCCAACGGAACGTCATTGGGATTGATGGACGCGAAGGCGTGATGCGCCAGCAGGCGTCCCGAGTCGTCCGCCACGACGAGTCTCGAGCGCGTGCCGCCACCATCGACGCCGAAGACGAGTGGCGCGTCGCGGGTCATGCCCCCGGCTCCTTAGAGCGTGCGTGTCCGTTGGTGAAGTACATCGAGCGTCAGGGTAGCGCGTTGACACCCTCGTGCCTGCGTGGGATGGTGCGCCCCACGTTTGCCCGGCGCGTGCACGCTCCCGCACCCGTCGAGCAGGAGAGGATGCACCGTGACCCGCGATTCCGATCCCCTCGCCCGGCACGCCACGCCCGAAGTGGCGCGCAGGCACACGCTGCAGGCGGAACTTCCCGTCCGATTCGCAGGCGGCGTGGACGCGGACCGGTATCGAAGCCTCCCCACCCACGCGTGTCCTGCCGGCGTGATCGACGTCGGGATGGCGCCGGTTGCGCGCGAGGTGGAAGCCGCGTTGCGCGACGGTCGCACGGTCATTCTCGATGGGGTTGCCGCCGTGTTCTGGGAGGACGTCGTCGACCAGCTCCAGGCGGGCATGCACGACCCAGACTCGGTGCGGTGGATCGACGTGCGTGAAGCGATGCGCGCACCAGAGGAGGTCGACCGCATGCTGCGTGACGTCCTCCCCGAGGGCGACATCTTCGGCCGGCGTTTCGACGGCACATTGATCGACTTCTTCGACCCGTCACGTCTCGACGCCTTGCGCACGAAGCTTGCCCAAACACCGGCCTCCATCGTCTACGGACCGGGCGCCCAGCTCGTCCTCCCTGAAGGGGCATCGGCGGACGAGTCGCTCATCCTCTATGCCGACGTCGCCCGCAACGAACAGCAGTACCGGGCACGGGCGCAGGGGTCCCGCAACCTGGCTGCACGCGAACCCATAGGCGCCAAGGAAGGCTACCGGCGCGCGTACTTCGTCGACTGGGTCGTCGAGGAGCGGCACCTCGCGCGCTTGCTACCTCACCTCGACCGCTTCCTTGATACCCAGCGGCTCGCGGAGGTGACCAGCATGCGGGGAGACGATCTCCGCCGCGCCCTGCAATCGCTCACCGAACGACCATTCCGCGCGCGTCCCTGGTTCGAGCCGGGGGTTTGGGGTGGACGGTGGATCCAGGAGCACGTGGAGGGCCTCGATCCGCGGGCACCCAACTACGCCTGGTCGTTCGAGTTGATCGTGCCCGAGAACGGCGTGCTGTTCGCCTCCGAGGACGTCCTGCTCGAAGTGCCGTTCCACGCGCTGCACGCGCAGGAGCACGCGGCCATCCTCGGGAATCACGCCGAACGGTTCCGTGACCTGTTCCCCATCCGGTTCGATTGGCTCGACACCGTGGACGGGGCCAACCTTTCGCTGCAGTGCCACCCACGGTCGGACTACATGCGCAGGGAGTTCGGGGAGCCGTTCACGCAGGACGAGACGTACTACGTGCTTCACGCCGAGCCGAATGCCGAGGTGTACCTCGGATTCCAGGAAGGGGTGGATGCCGCGGCGTTCCGAAGCGACCTCGAGGCGAGTGCAGAGAATGGCACGGAGGTGGACGTTCGCGCCTACGTGCAGACGCATCCCGCGCGGCGGGGCGACCTGTTCCTGGTTCCAGGGGGCACGGTGCACTGCTCGGGCCGCGGCAGTCTCGTCCTCGAGATTTCCGCGACGCCGTACATCTTCACCTTCAAGATGTACGACTGGCTGCGGGTGGATCTGGACGGGCGACCGCGGCCCCTCAACGTCGCGCGGGCGTTCGACAACCTCGATTTCTCGCGGCAGGGCGACGTGGTTTCCGAGACGCTGCTGTCCCGCCCGAAGGTGATCGAGACGTCGGAGGGAGGTCGCGTGGTGCACCTACCGACCCACCCCGAGCACTTCTACGACGTGCATCGACTCGAGTTGACGGGACCGATGGACGTGACGATGCACGGTTCGCCGCACGTCCTCGCCGTCGTCGCCGGGGCGGGGGTGACCATCGACGTTGGTGGACGGGCGGAGCGGTACGCGTTCGCCGAGACGATCGTTCTTCCGGCGCGCGTGGAACGGTACCGGCTGATCCCTCATGGGGACGAACCGGTCGAGGTGGTGAAGGCGTTCCTGAAGTGAGTCGCCTACGCGCCGGCTCGATGGCCGGCCTCGCGCAGGTCTAGGCGTCGTCCGTTAGACGCCGAGCGAGGCAAGGTACGCGCGGTTCCGGCGCGCACTCTCGAGCGGCGTTCCCATGTCGGGGAACACGTCCTGCTCGACCGTAAGCCAATCCTGGTAGCCGAGGCGTTCGAGCGTCGCGAGGACGGCCCCGAAGTCGATGCTGCCCTTCCCCAACTCGCAGTAAAGGCCAGCGCGGACGGAGGCGTCGTACGTCCACGCATCCTCGCGAGACGTGCGGGCAATCTCGCGCGAACAGTCCTTGACGTGGACGGTGTCGATGCGACCCCAGAAACGTTCGATGCCCTGCACGGCGGATTGTCCGTCCGCGTCGTCTCGACCGGTTCCGTACACGTGGTGGGCGGTGTCGAACACGAGGTTCACGCGGTCGGGGTGGGTTGCCGCGAGGAGCGCATCGACCTCGTCGGGGGTCTCGATCCAACCGGCGCAGTGGGGGTGAAAGGCGGTGGCGAGTCCCGTTTCGGCCTGCACGATCTCGGCGAGGCGGTCGACGTTTCGAGCGAAGCGCGCCATGGTGTCGTCATCGAGGCGCATGGCGGGGGTGACGCGTCCAGCGTGCGTGGAGCGAATGGGGTCCTGACCGTCTGCATCGGCCAGGATGACGCGAGCCTTTCGGGGTCCATGCGAGGTGGCGGCGAGGAGACGAGCGACGGTGAGCGTCTGTTCGACGTCCTCGTCGGAAAGCGTGTCGCGCGTGAAATGGACCGGAACGAAGGCGCCGAGCATGGTGAGCTTCCGCTTCGCGAGTTCTTCGTTCAGGACGTCCGCGTCGGTGGCCATGTAGCCGTAGTCGCCGAGCTCCGTGCCGACGTAACCGCTCGAGGCCAGTTCGTCGAGCATGGTGCGGAAGGGCGTCATGGGGGTGTCCCCGCCGATCACGCCCCAGGAGCAGGGGGCATTCGCGACGGGGAACGTGGCGCGTTGCGTCATGACGTCGTCCCGTCCGGCGCGCCGACCTGCTGCGTGTAGGGGTCACCGTGGGGGGTGGCCGGGGGGAGGGTTGACGGGACATCGTGCCAGGGGCTACATTTGCGCCCAAGCAAACGTGGAGGGTAGATCGTGGTCGCTCGCATTGCGCGCAACGTACCATCGAACCGGTTCGATTGTCTCGAGGGGTCGTCATGACGACCATTCGCGACATTGCCCGGGCTGCAGGCGTCTCCGTCTCCACGGCGAGCCTTGCCGTGAACGGTGACCCGCGCGTACGCCCCGCAACCCGAGCGAAGATCGAGGCCGTCGCCGCCTCGCTCGACTACCACCCGAGTCACGTCGCACGAAGTCTGTCCCAGGGGAGAACCTGGTCGATTCAACTCCTCAACCCCATCGAGAAGACGATGTCCTCGGGGTTCTTCACCCGCTTCGTCGCCGGGCTCCACGACGGCGCGAACCTTCACGCCACCGGCGTGACGCTCGCCGCGCCCTCCAACGCCGAGGGTGCGCGCACGACCCTCGAACGGATGATCCGCGAGAGGCGCGCGGATGGCGTCGTGTTCATGAACGTGCAACCCGACGACCCCCTGCTCGACGTCGCCCTCAATCACGCCTACCCGCACGTCCTCGTCGGGTCGGCCGTGCGTCCCGACGTCGTCACCGTCGACAGTGACAACCATCTCGTGGCACTGGACGTGACCCGCGCGTTGCTCGCGCGAGGCTCGCGCTCCATCCTGTTCCTCAACGGCCCCGAAGCCCTCGGGTTCACCACCGCCCGAGCCAACGGCTTCCTCGAGGCGCACGCCGAACTGGGTGTCGAGCCTCACCCCGATGCGGTGGCGTACACCGATGGCACGGCGGCCGAAGGTCAACGCGCCCTGGCCGAACGCCTCGATGCCGGGGTCCCCATCGACGCCGTCATCGCCATCAGTGACTTCGTCGCCGTCGCCGCCATGCAGATCCTCCGGAAGCGCGGACTCGCGATTCCCGAAGACGTACGCGTATACGGCATCAACGATGACGACGTGGGCCGCTACTCCGTCCCCATGCTGAGCACCGTCGACCTGCGCGCGTACGAACTTGGACGCACCGCCGCCGACCTGCTCATGAATCAGGTCGAGGAGAACGACACCCATCCCGCACGCCGAATCGTTGGACACCGCCTCATCGAACGGGAATCGAGCGCTTGACGTGAAGCTGACCTGGACACGCCACCACCGCCTTGCAGCGAGGAAGGACACGCATTGATGGACGCAGGTACGAAGACGACGAAACAGCCGCACGGCGCGAATCGAACCGGTTCGATTGTGTCCAGTGCGACCATGACGCCGTGGATTGCGCACGTCGTGCCCCACACCCACTGGGATCGCGAGTGGTACCAACCGTTCGAAGTCTTCCGCGCGCGCCTCGTCGATGTCGTCGACACGGTCCTCGAACTCCTCACCGACCCGAACGCCCACTACCCCCGCTTCACGCTCGATGGACAAGCCGTCATCCTCGAGGACTACCTCGACGTCCGCCCGCAACGCCGCGAACTCATCGAACGACTCGTCCGCGAGGACCGGCTCCGCATCGGACCCTGGTACGTCCTCGCCGACGAGTTCCTCGTCAGCCCCGAAGCCCTCGTCCGCAACCTCGAACTCGGACGCGACGTCAGCCGAACCTTCGGCGGCACCATGCAGGTCGCCTACACGCCCGACTCGTTCGGACACATTGCCCAACTCCCCAGGCTCGTCGCCGAATTCGGCCACAAGGCGGTCGTCTTCGAACGAGGCATGGGGGACGAGGCCGAAACGCTCGGCACCGAGTTCCACTGGACCTCCCCCGATGCAAAGCGCACCTGCCTCGCCGTCAACCTCATGGCCACCTACTCCGCCGCCACGGCCCTCGGCCACGTCGACTGGGAGTACGAGGACGCCTACGACCCCGACCGCGCCGTCGACCAGATGCAAAGCGTGCTCTTCGGACCCGAAGCCGGTGACCCCCGATTCCCCGATTGGCTCAGGACGGCCATCGAACGCATCCCCCACGGGATCACCGCCTACGCCCAGGCGCGCCCCCTCCTGCTCCTCAACGGCTCCGACCACCTCTTCCCCCAACGCAACCTTCCCGACGTGATCGCCACCCTCAACGAACGCATCGACGGCGTCGAGTTCCACCACTCCGACGTAGAGACGTATGTCGACGATCTCCGAAGCGAAGACCTCGACCTCCAGACGTACGAAGGCGAGTTCCGCTCCAGCCGCTACCACCACGTCCTCTCCGGCGTGTGGTCCACCCGCATGCCCGTCAAGCAACGCAACCACGCTGCCGAGACGCTCCTCGAACGCTACGCCGAACCGCTCCTCGCGCTCGCCGCGCAACGGGGACGAACCGACGACGCGGACCTGCTCCGCACCGCATGGCGCACCCTCCTCCTGAACCATCCGCACGACTCCATCTGCGGCTGCTCGGTCGACGACGTCGATCGCCAGATGCACACCCGCTTCGATGCCGTCGAGCAACTCGGAGGCAGCCTCTGCGACCGTGCCGTCACCTTCCTCACCCAGCAAGCCCAATCCAAGTTCGTCGCCTTCGACCCCGTACCCGTCCCCGGATGGACACTCGTCGAACACGCCTTCGACGCGCCCCCCGGAACCGGTGCGCGACAACGATTCCACGACGCCGAAGGGCACGAACTCCCCTCGCAAAGCACCGTCGAACGCAAACCCGTCGCCGGCAAGAGCGACGAGCACGTCGACCACGTCCACGCCCTCGTCGCCCTCCCCACCCAGGGGCTTGGCCTAACGCCCATCCGGGTGCACGAAGCAAACGCGAGCGAAGGCGAGAAGGGCGTCACCCCAGGCGACACCGTGCGCGTCCAAGCCGACACGGACGGCGTGCGCCTCTCCAACGCCGCCCTCGAGGTTCACGTCGCCAACGATGGAACCGTGCGCCTCGAAGATCGCGCCAGCGGTCGGCAGCACGACCTCCACCTCCGTCTCGAGGACGATCGCGACGCAGGCGATTCCTACGACTTCTCCCCCCTCGCCCACGACGTCCGCATCGAAGGGTGGACCCACACCCCACCCGAAGTGCTCGCCCACGGTCCCCTCCGCGGAACGGTGCGCCTCACCGGCACCCTCACCGTGCCCGCCGGGCTCGACGCGACGCGCAACGCACGCGCCGACACCACCACGATTCCCTTCGACGTCGACGTGAGCCTCGACGCGTTCGCCGAACGCCTCGACCTCACCCTCCACGTCGACAATCAAGCCGAGGATCACCGCCTCCGCCTCGTCGTCGCCACGGGCATCGACACCGACGACCTCGCAAGCGACGGGCATTGGCACCTCGTCCAGCGACCCATCGAAGGGGAACCGGCCGAGCACTGGTACCAACGCCCGGTCACCACCATGCACCAACGCAGGTACAGCGCCGTCAGCGACGGCCAAAACGGTCTAGCCGTCCTTGCGCGCGGCCTGCCCGAAGTGGAAGCGCGCCACGGCGAAGCGGGAACCGAAATCGCCGTGACCCTCCTCCGCAGCGTCGGTTGGCTCTCCCGCGACGACATGACGTCCCGCCCCCAAGGCGCAGGGCCGGCCCTCGAAACGCCAGGAGCCCAATGCCCCGGCGCGCACACGTTCCACCTCGCCATCGCACCCTTCCAAGGGAGCACCGCGGCACCTAGGCTCCACCAGCAAAGCGAGCGATTCCACCTGCCGCCCCGCACGTTCGAGACGGGCCATCACGATCCAAGACCCGACCTCAAGTCCCTCGCCTCGCCACGGCATCACGGCGGGCAGGACGAACCCTACGCAACGCTCCAACTCACGCCCCCCCTCAACCTGTCTGCCCTCCGCACCCGCGGCACCGGTGAGACGGAAATCCGCGTCTACAACCCCACCCGTGAACGGGTCACGGGCGCCTTGCACCTCCAACCAGCCCCCTCCCGCGTGCACGTCGCAATCCTCGACGGCACGCTGCTCGAACCCCTCGACATCCACGACGGCATCATCGATCTCGAACTCGAACCCTCCGAGGTCCTGACGCTCGTCTTCTCTCAACCGTTGAAAGGAGGTGACACCTGAGCCCTGCTGCTCATGACTGAAGGCAACGCTTCATCCGTCCGTGAACGCACTGCGTTCCCCACCTTCAAGAATTGCATCAAGGAAAGGACCCACATGCTTCGTACGATTCGAACCCTTCTCGTAACGCTCGTCCTCGCAGCCACCATCGCTCACGCCCAGAACCTCTCCATCACGTTCCGTGGCGTGGCCGGCGGCGTCAACGCGCAACTCGTCGAGTGGATTACTTCCTACGTGATCCCCACCTTCGAGGCCAACAACCCCGGCGTGAACGTCGAACTCATCGAGTTCGGTGGCTCCGACGAGCAGCTCAAGCAGCAGTACGCACTCGACCTCGCGGTCGGCGGCGGCGCTGACATCATGGGCTTCGACGGCTTCTGGATCCCCGAGTTCGTCGAGGGCGGTCTGCTTCAACCCCTCAACGTCGTCGGCGGTCCTAGCGTCGACGCGTGGGAAGGCTGGTCGCAGATTCCCGACGGCCTCGAGAGCCTCATGGCCTTCGGCGGTGAGCGGTACGGCATCGCGAACGGCACCGACTTCCGCATGATCCACCTCCGCTACGACGTCATGGAAGAAGCCGGCATCGAGAACCCCGAAGCCTGGCAACCCACCAGCTGGGAAGAAGTCCTCGACGCCGCACGCATCCTCAAGCAAGCCAACCCCAACAGCTACCCCCTCCAGATCAACGCCGGCACCTCCATGGGTGAAGCCACCACCATGCAGGGCTACTACATGCTCCTCCTCGGTACCGGTCACTTCCTCCTCGACGAGGACGGCAAGTGGATCGTCCGCAGCCAAGGCATCCTCGATGCCCTCGACCTCTACGAGACCATCTACGTCGAAGAGGAACTCGGTGACCCGCGCATCCAGCTCGTGCAGGATGGCCGCAACCGCTCCTTCGCCAACTTCCGCGATGGCGCCACGGCCATGCTCGTCGAGGGGGACTGGTTCTACCGCGGCCCCACCTCGCCCGGACAGGAATTCGAAGTCGCCAACCGCGATGAGGTCATGGGTTGGACCAAGATGCCCGCCCAGGCGCCCGGTGCGGGCCTCCGCGGTCAGGACTTCGTCACCATCTCCGGCGGGACCGGCTTCGCGCTCAACCCGAACTCCGACAACGGTGAGCTCGCCTGGGAACTCCTTGCCTTCATGAACAGCAAGGAAGCGCTCGACGAGGCGCAGAAGACCCAACCCCGCATCCGCATTCGTGACGACGTGCCCGTGCCCGATGCGCCGTTCCTCACGAACACCGCAGCCGCCCTCGGCCAGTACACGACCGCACGCCCCAACCAGAGCGTGTACGCGCAGGTGTCCTACGAAGCGCAGCTCATGACCGAGCGCGTCGTCTCCGGTGAGATGACGCCCGAGCAGGCCATGAACGAGTACGCGCAAGCCGTCATCGAGCTCGTCGGTGAAGAGAACACCGTCGACCTCCTGAACTAACCGTCATCGACGTGGGGCACCCAACCGGGTGCCCCACACCCCCTCGCCACGGAGGTGTCCATGCAACGAAGACCCATCCTGTCCCTCCCCACCGGGGCGCTATTCATGCTTCCCGCAGGCATCTTCATCGTTGCCTTCATCCTCCTCCCGTTCTTCTGGATTGCGGCCGTCAGCTTCACCAACCGCACGCTCACCGGACGTACGGCCGTGAACCCCGAGTTCGTGGGTCTCGACAACTATTTGAGGCTCTTCGACGCCAGCCGCTTCCTCAACTCGGGAGAGTTCGGCGCGTCGCTCCTGATCACGGGACAGTTCGTATTTTTCTCCGCCATCATCGGACAAGCCTTCCTTGGCCTCGCCCTCGCCTGGTTCTTCTTCAACCGCAAGGGCTGGATTCAGAACACCGTCACGACCATCGCCATCATCGCGTGGATCATGCCCGACGTCGTCGTCGCCTTCGCCTGGTTCGCCTTCCTCAACGGGGACGGCGGCACGCTCAACCAGATCCTCGGGTTCTTCGGGTTGCCCACGCCCGACTGGCTCCTCGACCTACCCCTGGTCTCCGTCATCATCTTCAACATTTGGCGTGGAACGGCGTTCAGCATGCTCCTCTTCAGCTCCGCGCTGGGCGCCATCCCCCCGAGCTACCTCGAGACCGCGAACGTGGTCGGCGCGTCGACCTGGCAACGCCTGCGCGACATCATCCTCCCGATGATCCGCTCGCACATCGTCACCGCCCTCATCCTCATCACCCTCTGGACCTTCAACACCTTCACGCCCTTCCTCCTCACCGGAGGCGGACCCTCCTACCAAACCGAGGTCGTCTCCATCTACACGTATCGCACCGCCTTCCAGTTCTTCCGCTTCGGTTCCGGTGCCGCCGTCGGGATGGTCATGATGATCATCAACCTCGGCTTCGCGCTCGTGTACCTCTCCCTCCTTCGCACGCAACGGAGATCCGCATGACCCGCGCCACCCGCACCCCACCCAGTCAGGCGCAACGCGCCGCCCGCTTCGTGCTGGGGCGAATCACCTTCTACGTCGGTTCGAGCCTCTTCGCCGCCTTCTTCGTGCTGCCCCTCCTATGGCTCACCGTCGCCCCCTTCAGCACCCTCGCGAATCTCGACCTTCGCCTCCCCGACCCGTGGAGCCTGCAGAACTTCGAACGCGTCTTCGAGAACGGCTTCGCCATCCGTGCGCTCGTGCAGAACAGCATGATTCAAGGGTTCGGCGCGATGCTCCTCGTGACCCTGACCGCCACCCTCGCCGCGTACGCCCTGTCGCGCGCCAACATCCCTGGCACCACCGCCATCACGTACGGCCTCGTGCTCTTCTCCTCGGTCGTGACCGGTACGGCGGCCATGGTGCCCATCTTCCTGATGATCGTGCAGCTCGGCCTCATCGACACGCACCTCGGCGTGATCCTCGTGTTCACCGGGGGTCTACTCCCCGCCGCCGTGTTCATCATGCGCGACTTCGTCGACTCCATCCCACGGTCCTACGAGGAATCCGCCATGGTGGCGGGCGCGAGCTCCTGGCGCGTCTTCCGCGACATTGCGCTCCCCATCGTGCGACCGGGCATGATGGTCGTCGGGGTGTGGGCGTTCGTGCAGGTGTGGGGCGGCTTCCTCATCCCCTTCATCCTGCTGCGCGACGCCGACAAGATGCCCGCATCGGTCGCCATCTACTCCTTCTACACCGAGGCCGGCACGCCGTTGATCACCCTCACGGCCGCCTACTCGCTGCTCTACACGCTCCCCGTGTTGCTCCTCTACCTCTTCGTCAACTGGCGGTACGGATTCCGCTTCTTTGGAGGGATCAAGTCATGATGCACGCCCACCTCGCCGACGACCGGCGTACCCACCCATCCGCAGCGAACGATCGTGGAGGTGCCGCATGGCTTCGGTGACGTTCCACGACGTGGAGAAGGCCTTCGGGACGGTTAAGGCCGTCGATGGCGTCAACTTCACGATCACCGAGGGGGAGTTCGTGTGTCTCCTCGGACCCTCCGGATGCGGCAAGACGACCACCCTCCGCCTCATCGCCGGTCTCGAGAAGGCTACGGGCGGCAACATCCAAATCGGTGACCTCGACGTCACGCACCTCGCCGCGAAGGATCGCGACATCGGCATGGTGTTCCAGGATTACGCGCTCTACCCGCACATGACCATCGGGGAGAACATCGGCTACCCCCTCAAGGTCCGCAACGTACCCACCGACGCCCGCGCCACCCGCATTGGCGAGGTGGCCAAGAACCTGCAGATCGACAAGCTGCTCGAACGCCGCCCCGGAGAAATCTCGGGGGGTCAGCAGCAACGCACGTCGGTTGCGCGCGCCGTCGTTCACGAACCCCAGGTGTTCCTCTTCGACGAGCCGCTCTCCAACCTCGACGCGAAACTGCGTCTCGAAGCCCGCAGCTTCCTCAAGCACCTGCAACGCGAGGTGGGCGTCACCGCCGTGTACGTCACGCACGACCAGGCGGAAGCCATGGCGCTTGCCGACCGCATCGCCGTGATGAACGAGGGTCGCATCGTGCAAATGGCGCCCCCGCTCGAGGTCTACCACCGGCCAGGAACCACCTTCGTCGCCAACTTCCTCGGCAGTCCGCCCATGAACCTGCTCCCCGGCAAGGTCGCCCTCGACGGTGAGCCGCGCTTCGTGGGTGAGGCCTTCACCATCCCCATGCAGAGCCACGTCGAGACCGCCGTACGGCAACACCTCAGCGATGGTGCGCAGGTGACCGTCGGCATTCGGCCGGAGCACCTTGACCTTTCTCAGGATCCCGTTTCTGGCGGGTTCCAGGGCCCGCTCTACGCCCTCGAGACGCTCGGGCCCGAATCGCTCGTCACCCTCAAGGTCGGGGACGAACTCCTCACCGTCCGCATCTTCTCCGACGACGCGCCCCAACTCGCGGACACCGTGCACGCCGCTTTCGATCCCGAGAAGCTTCACGTCTTCCGCGAGAACGGTGAGAGGATTCCCGTCGAGTGAGTGAACCGCGCCACGTCGAAGTGATTCTCGAAGGCGTGCTGCAACCCAACCCGGACGAACCGGTCGCCCGCATTCCCTTCCACGTCCCCGAGGGGAGCACCCGCGTCACGCTGCAATACGAGCATGACGCGGGTCACATCCTCGATCTAGGCTTGCAGGACCCGCGGGGGGGACCGTTCCCCAGCCTCGAAGGTTTCCGCGGTTGGAGTGGTGGGGCGAGACGCAACGTCTTCGTCGCTCTCGACGACGCCACGCCCGGTTACCTGCCCGGCGCCATCCCGGCAGGCACCTGGCACGTCCTGCTCGGACGCGCCGACGTGCACGCCCCCGGCTGCAACTACCGCGTGCACGTCGGTGTGGACGTGAAGGACGAGGTGGGCGGAGACGTCATGGGGGTCGGCGACGCTACGAAGGTCGACCCCGCAACCGCACCGCACGCCGAAGCCACCGACGCCACCGTGGATGCCCCCTGGTTCCCCGGCGACCTGCAAACCCACACGCACCACAGCGACGCCAAGGGAAGCCTCGACGAACTCCTCACCGCAGCCGAACGCCGCGGCCTGGCGTACCTCGCCGTGACCGACCACAACACGGTCAGTCACCACGCACCCCTCGCCCACCACGACGCCACGAACGTCCTGCCGATCCCCGGCATGGAGGTCACGACGTACCAGGGTCACGCCAACGTCTGGGGCGCCGCAGATTGGATCGACTTCCGTCTCGCAAGCGACGCCGACGTCGCCTGGATGGTCGAGCGGGCGCACACCCTCGGCGGGGTCGTCTCCATCAATCACCCCAAGACCCAACCCGGTTGCATCGGCTGCGACTGGCAGTTCGCCATCCCCGACGGGGTCGACGCGATGGAGGTGTGGCAGGGCCCCTGGTGGCTGCGCAACTGGGAGTCGCTCGCGCGCTACGACGCGCTGCTCGCCCGCGGACGGCGCATCACGCTCGTCGGTGGGAGTGACCGGCATCAACCCGCAGGGGAGGAACGCGACCCCGAGGAGCTACGCGTCGGGAGCCCCACCACCTGGCTTCAGGTCGCCACGCTCACCGTGCCCAACGTCCTTGCCGCCCTTCGGAGTGGACGCGCCAGCGTCACCGCAAGCCCACGCGGCCCGCGCGTCGAGTTGACGGCCGGAACCACCCCCACGGGTGGCACCTTGCCGGCGAACGAACCGCACGAGGTTCAGGCGCGCGTGATCGGCGCGGCCGGTGAACGACTCCGCTGGATCGGCGTGAACGGCGTCGAGCGCGACGTGCCCATCACGAGTGACGCCTTCACCGACCTTCACACCTGGACGGCCGACGGGCCGTACCTCCGTTGCGAAGTCACGGCGGAGGGTAGCCTCGCCGAGCGACGCGCAAGGCTCGCAGAGGCCGTTCGCCTGCACGCCCTTCCCTACGGCATCACCCTCGACGAAGTCGATGCGCACCCCTGGCGCCTCGCCCTCACCAACCCCCTCTACGCAGCCTGACGCGCATGCCACGAAACGAGGAATCCGTGAACAAGGTTCGATTCGCCCTCATCGGCGCCGGCTTCATGGGCAAGTTCCATGGCCGGACGCTCGCCAGCACCGTCGGTGCGCACCTCTCCGTCGTCGTCGACGTCGACGAGACCGCCGCCCGCGAGGTGGCCTCCTGGTCGGATGGGTGTCAGGTCACCAGCGACGTGACGCACGCCCTCACCCTGGACGTCGATGCCGTCGTGATCGTCACGCCCGCCCACACGCACGCAGCCCTCATCGAGCAGGCCGCCCGCGCCGGCAAGGCCGTGTTCTGCGAGAAGCCCATCGCCACGACCCTCGAGGATGCCGCCCGCATCCGCGCGGTTCTCGAGGAGACCGGCGTCCCCTTCCAGATTGGTTTCCAGCGCCGCTTCGACCCCGGCGTCGCGCGACTCCGCACCCTCGTCGACGAGGGGGAACTCGGACGCATCGAGGTCGTGCGGTCCGTCACCTGCGACCCGTACGGCCCTGACTACGAGGGCATGCAACGCGCGGCCGGCATCTTCCACGACACGCTCTCGCACGACATGGACATGGCGCTCGCCTTCGGCGGACCCATCGCCGAGGTCATGACGCGCGGCGCGGCCCACCTCGACCCACGCTTCGCCGAGCTCGGCAAGCCCGACACGACCGTCATCTCCATCCAGTTCGAGAGCGGCGCGCTTGGCGTCATCGAGAACCGCCTGCAATCCACCTTCGGGTACGAAACGGTCCTCGAAGTGTCCGGCAGCAAGGGGAAGGGCGTCGTCCGCGACGACCAGCTCGACGACTTGACCCTCCACCGGGCCGACCGGAGCGAACGCGCGTTCGTGCCCTGGTTCCTCGAGCGGTACGCGCACGCCTACCGCGAGGAGATTGCCGCCTTCGTGAATGCACTCCAGGCGGGAGAACGCCCGGTGCTCGGTGCCGAGCAAGGCATCGACGTGCTGCGCGCCTGCCTTGCAGCCGAACGCTCCTACCGCCAAGGCGGCGCCGTGGCGCTGCGCGACGTCACCTGACGACGCGCAGCACCACGGCAGCCGCCGTGCAGAGGCGCAAGGCTACGGCGCGAAGCTACGGCGCGAAGCTACGGTGCGAAGCCGCCGCGTTGCTCCACGAGCGAGGTGACCTCCTCGAGGCTCGGCATGTCGTTCGCGCAGCCGTGCCGCGTCACGACGATCGCGCCGCAGGCGTTCCCCAGCTGCGCGGAACGCACCCAACTCCACCCCTGCAAGCGCCCATAGATGAAGCCGGACGCGAAGGCGTCCCCCGCACCGAGCACGTTCATGACCTCCACGGGGTACCCCGCGACCGGCGTGCCCGTCTCCTCGCCACGCCGGTGGATCGACGCGCCATCCGAACCGCGCTTCACCACGAGCACCTCCGGCCCATCGGGAATGGCGAGCAGCGCGCGTACGTTCGCCTCGAGATCGCCGCGGACCTCGGGCGCACTGACCTGCTGATCGCGAATGACCAGATCGCCGGGGTTCGTCAGCATCGCCGCGTTGATCTCCTCCTCGGTACCAATCGCCACGTCCACGTTGCGCAGCGCGGCGCGCACCATCACCCCGAACGCGCGCGGGTCGTGCCACTGGTCCGCCCGGAAGTCGAGATCCATGAACACCGTGGTCCCCGCGCGGCGCGCCTCCTCCGCAGCGAACAGCGTCGCGGCCGCCTGCGGTTGCTGCGCCAATCCGGTCCCCGAAATCTCGAGGGCGCGCGCCGACGCGACGTTCGCGGCGATCACGTCATCGATGCCGAGTTGCACGTCGGGCGCCGTCGCGCGGTAGTACACCAGCGGCGTGCGACCCTCCTCGATGCCGAGCAGCACCGCCGTGGAGCGGGTGCCCGGCTTGCGGACCACGTGCCGCGTATCGATGCCCTCGCGCTGCAGGAACGTCTCGATGAAATCGCCCACCTTGTCATCGCCCACGCCGGTCAAAACGGTCGAGTTCAAGCCGAGGCGTTTCGTTCCCACCGCAATGTTCGTCGGGCTGCCCCCCACGTACGCTGCGAACGAACCGATGTCCTCGAACGGAACACCCATGTCGTTGGCGTACAGGTCGATCGAACTGCGTCCCATGGTGAGCAGGTCGAGCGGTCGGGCGTCCGTAGCGGCCGCGTCGCTCATCAGAACGTCCGGCTCCACGCTGCGGGCCAGCGTTCGATGACGACCTTCGTCTCCGTGTAGAACTCCACGCCGTGCCGCCCCTGCGCGTGCAGGTCCCCAAAGAAACTGTCGTTCCAACCGCTGAACGGGAAGAACGCCATGGGGGCCGCCACGCCAAGGTTGATGCCGACGTTGCCGGCCCGCACCTCGTGACGGAACGCGCGGGCGGCCGCACCCGAACGGGTGAACAGGCACGCCTGATTCCCGAAGGCGCGGTCGTTCACCATGGCGATCGCCTGCTCGAGCGTGTCGGCATGCATCACGCTCAACACCGGACCGAACACCTCGGTCGTCGCCAGCGTCGAGCCGGGCGCCACCCCGTCAATCACGGTGGGGTGCACGAAGTACCCGTTCGCGAACCCATCGACGCCGCGTCCACGCCCATCGACGAGCACGCGACCGCCTTCGCTCGCACCCTTCTCGATCAACCCTTCGACTCGCTCCTTGCTGACGTCGCTGATCACCGGACCCATCTGCACGCCGTCCTCGAGGCCACTGCCCACCACGCGGGTGGCGGCATCCTCGCTGATGCGGTCCACGAAGGCGTCATGCGCCTCCCCGACGGTGATGGCGACGCTCGTGGCGAGGCAGCGTTGCCCCGCGCAACCAAAGGCACTGTCCGCCATGATGCGCGTCCCCATGTCCATGTCGGCATCGGGAAGGATGACCGCCGGGTTCTTCGCGCCGCCCTGGCACTGCGCGCGTTTGCCGTTCGCCGTCGCGCGCGCGTACACGTACTTCGCGATGGGTGTCGAGCCCACGAAACTCACGGCGCGCACCTTGGGGTGATCGAGAATCGCGTCGACCGTCTCCTTGCCGCCGTGGACGAGCGACACGACGCCCTTCGGGAAGCCCGCCTGCTCGAGCAGTTCGAACATGCGTTGCGACGTGAGCGGTACCCGCTCCGACGGCTTGAGGAGGAAGGCATTGCCGGTCGCGACCGCGTACGGAAGGAACCACAGGGGAATCATGCCGGGGAAGTTGAACGGCGTGATGGCGGCCACCACGCCCAGCGGTTGACGGAACATGTGCTCGTCAATGCCGCGTGCGATGTCCTCGTTGTTGACGCCCTGCATCAACATGGGTGCGCCGCAGGCGACCTCCACGTTCTCGATGCCGCGCCGCAACTCACCCACCGCTTCGGGCAGCGTCTTGCCGGACTCGCGCACGATGATGCGGCCGATCTCCTCGATGTGCTCCTCGAGGAGCGCCTTGAAGCGGAACAGCGGTTGGGTGCGCTCCACGACCGGCGTGTCACGCCAGGCGCGTTGCGCCTCGTGCGCCGCCTCGACCGCGCGCGCCACCTCTTCGGCGGGCGTGAGGGTCACGGTGGCGATCACCTCGGCGGTGGCGGGGTCGTGCACGGGGCGCTGCTCCCCGTGCGAGGACGGGGTCCAGGTACCCGCGACGTAGTTGTTGAGGGGTTGAGCGTTGGACATGCGAACCTCCAGGGTCAGACACCAAAGCGCGATAGGTACGCGCGGTTGCGAGCGGCACTTTCCTTCGGCGTTCCCAGGCCGGGAACGACGTCTTGCTCCACGACGATCCAACCATCGTAGCCGCGACGTTCGAGCAGCGTGAACAGGGCCGCGAAGTCGACGACGCCGCGCCCCAATTCGGGGAACACGCCGTGCGCTACCAGGTCGGGGTAGCCCCAACCCTCGGCGTCGGCGCGCGCCAGGACCGTCGGATCGAAATCCTTGACGTGCACGAGTTGCACCCGGTCGTAGTGCCGGTCGAGGCCAATCGCGGCGTCCCCGCCCCCCAGCGTCCAATGCCCACTGTCGAACACCAGGTGCACGAGGTCCGGGTCGGCGCGGTCCAGGAAGGCCTGCACCTCCCGCGGCGTCTCGATGAAACTGCCGCCGTGGTGATGCAACCCGGTCCGCAGGCCCGTCTCCTCCCGCACCGCGGCGGCGATGCGTTCGACGCCCTCCACGATGACGGCGAGATCCTCGTCGCTGACGCTCGACGTGGCGTCGATGCGGCCCGCGCGCTGCGTGCGGACGGGGTCGGTCGAATGGTCGTCGCCGAGGTTCACGACGGCCGTGGGGCCGCCCACGGCGCGCAGCAGGCGCGCGATGTGCACGGCACGCTTCAGGCCCTCCTCGTGACGCGCGCGGTCGCGCAGGCCGACGGTGACCCACGACCCCACCATCTCGAGGGAGCGGGAGGCAAGCGCGTCACGCAGGGCTTCGGGATCGTCGGGCATGAAGCCCACGTCGCCCAGTTCGGTGCCGACGTAACCCGTCTCGGCAAGCTCGTCGAGCATTTGCGCATACCCGATGCGTGCACCGGGCACGTTCTCGATGGTGCCCCAGGAGCAGGGCGCATTGGCGATCTTCATGCGCTTCCTCCCTCCGCCGCCTCCAGTGCGGCCGTGAAGGTCGTGAGGTCGACGGGTGCACCCCGCGCCACGCTCTCCCGCGCGGCGAGCGCGATGCGGAGCGACGCGATGGCGTCGACCGGACCGGGGCTGGGCGCACGGTCCGCCTTCAAGGCGTCGACGAACGCTTGCACCTCCAGCCGGTACGCCGCCTCGAACCGTTCCAGGAAGTAGTGCACGTGATTCGCATGCACGCCACGCTCGTCGAACCGCCAGGTCTTCGGGTCGAACGCGTCCTCCGCCACGAGTTTGCCGTCGGAACCGAGCGCCTCGACGCGCACCTCGTACCCGTACCGGGTGCGGCGCGAGTTTTGGACGACGCCCAGCGCGCCACTCTCGAACTCCAGGGTGACGATGGACGTGTCGACGTCGGCATGCTCACTGAAGTACGGCTCGACCAGGACGCGACCGAGCGCGGTGACGCGGCGCACCTCCCCGAACATCCAGCGCGCCAAATCGAAATCGTGGATGGCGGAGTCGACGAACAGGCCGCCCGACACGGCGACGTACGCCTCGGGGGGTGGCGCCGGGTCGGAGGAGAGGCTGCGGAACGCTTCCGGCGTGCCGATCTCACCGTCGAACAGGGCGTGCGCGAGGGCGGCGATGCCGGGGTCGAAGCGGCGGTTGAAGCCAAGTTGGAAAGGAATTCCCGCATGCGCGACGGTGCGCATGGCGCGCACGGTTTCGGCATGATCGAGCGAAATCGGTTTCTCGCAGAGGACCGCCTTGCCCGCCGCGGCGGCCGCTTCGACGTGCGCGACGTGCAGCGGGGTGGGGGAGGCGATGATGACCGCGTCCACGTCGCTGCGCGCGAGGAGCGCCTCGACGCTGGGTTCGACCTCGGCACCGCCGAAGGTCGCGGCGCGTGCGGCTTCCTCCGAGGCGTCGAACACCGCGACGAGGTGCGCGTCATCGATGGCCGCCGCGACGTTGCGGGCGTGCCTTTGGCCAATGCGACCGGCGCCAATCACGCCGAATCCGATGCTCGCGCTCACCGGTACCGGACCTGCCCCTCGAGCGCTTCGACGTACTTCGCCCGTGCCTCCTGGACGGAGGCCTGGTCACTCGTCTCCGCGATGGGGACGTCCCACCACGCGCCGATGCCGTAACTGCCGGCGCGCGCGTCGGGTTGCGTTTCGACGACGATGACCTGCACGCCCCGCGCACCCCGCGCGCTGGTGAGCGCCGAACGGAACGCATCGGCATCGCGCGTGAAGACCGCATTCGCACCCATGGCGGTGGCGTGGGCGGTGAAGTCGATGGCGACCGGGTTGCCATCGAGGTGACCGCTCGACGCGTCACGGTGCCGCAGCTCCACGCCGAAGGTGGGCGTCCCGCAGGAGCGTTGCAGACCGTGAATCGATTGGAAGCCGTGGTTGTCGACCACGATCAGGGTCAGGTCGAGTCCCTCGGCGACCGCGGTGACGAGTTCACTGTTCATCATCAGGTAACTGCCGTCCCCGATGAGGGTGACGACCGGTCGCTGTGGATCGGGTTCGGCCATGCGGACCCCAATGCCGGCAGGAATCTCGTACCCCATGCACGAGAAGCCGTACTCCACGTGGTACGCGCGTGGATCCGTCGGGCGCCACAACCGCACGAGGTCGCCCGGCATGGAGCCGGCCGCGTTGATGACCACGGCGTCCCCGCCGAACACCTCCTGCGTGATGCCGAGCACCTCGGGTTGCGTGACGCCCTCCCCGCCCCGGGGTGCCGTGATGTCGTCCACGAGGGCGTGCCACGTCGCGCGCGCCTCGTCGAGCGCCGCGCGTCGCGACGCCGCACCCTGCAGGGGTGCAACGCCTAGGGCGGCGTCGAGCGTGGTGAGCGCGTGCTTCGCGTCGGCCACGATGGGGACGCCCTGCATCTTGAAGGCGTCCATGGCGCTGACGTTGACGTGCAAGAGGGTGGCGCCGGCCGGGAGGATGCTGCGCGAGGCGGTCGTGAAGTCGCTCAGGCGCGTGCCGATGGCGAGCACCACGTCGGCGGATTCGGCGAAGGTGTTCCCGGGAATCGTGCCGAGCGTGCCGACCGACCCGAGGTTCGTGGGGTGGTCCCAGGGCACGGCGCCCTTCCCGGCTTGCGTTTCGACGATGGGGATGGCGTGCCGCTCGGCGAGTCGGGCGAGGGCGTCACTGGCGTGCGCGTACTTCACGCCACCCCCCGCGATGATGATCGGATTGCGTGCACTGCGTAGGTGCTGCACGGCTTCGGTGATCGCGTCGGGTTCGGGAACGGGCCTGCGAATGCGCCAGGTGCGGGGTTCGAAGAAGGCGCGCGGCCAGTCGTAGGCCTCGGCCTGCACGTCCTCGGGCAGGCTGATCGTCACGGCGCCCGTCTCGGCCGGGTCGGTGAGGACCCGCATGGCTTCGGGCAGGGCGTGGAGGAGTTGCTCGGGCCTTGAGATGCGGGTGTAGAAGCGGCTGACGGGGCGGAACGCGTCGTTGACGCTGACGTCATGCTCGCTCGGGTGTTCGAGCTGCTGCAGGACCGGGTCGGGAATGCGGTTGGCGAAGATGTCGCTCGGCAGCAGCAGGACGGGGAGGCGATTGATCGTCGCGAGGGCGGCGCCGGTGATCATGTTCGTCGAGCCCGGGCCGACGGAGGCGGTGCAGGCGAAGGTGGCCAGCCGGTCGGCGTGGCGCGCGAACGCGGCGGCAGCGTGGACCTGCCCCTGTTCGTTCTGGGGTCGGTACAGCGGCAAGTCGAGGCGGTCGCCGTACTCCTGGAGGGCTTGACCGAAACCGGCGACGTTGCCGTGCCCGAAGATGCCCCACACGCCGGGGATGAGGCGGCGGCGTTCGCCCTCGAATTCGCTGTACTGCACGGCAAGGTAGTGCGCGAGCGCTTGACCGACGGTGCGTCGGAGGGTCGTTTCGTTCGCCACGGCGTTGCTCCTTTCGCTCGGGGATGCCGAGTGTGGGTTGCATCATCGGCGCCGCGAGGCGTCAGGTCAAGACGGTGTTGCGCATGCTGCAACGATTGCAGACCTAAGTTGCGCAATGCGGGACGAACGTGACAGAGTGCAGCCCATGCAACCCTTCGCGCACCGACATGCCACCCCGGCGAGGGCGACCCAAAGCGCACCCCTACGCTCGCTCGACCGTGGCCTCGCCGCACTCGACCTGGTCCTGGCCGCCGCCGCGAGCCCGGGCGAAAGCGAGGGCGTGAGCGTGACCGACATCGCCGCTGCGCTCGACGTGGACAAGAGCAGCGCCTCGCGCATCGCGCGCACCCTGAGCGAACGGGGGTACCTCACGCGCGATCCTCGAACGCGGCGCTTCGTGCCCGGCGCGAAGCTGCACCATGCCGCCAGCCGCGATGCGCAGGCCGACCTTCTCACCCGCGCACGTCCCTTCCTCTACGCCCTGATGGCGCGGACGGGGGAGTGTGCGCACACCGCCGTGATGACGCAGGGGGCCGCGCTGATCATCGACGACGTCGAATCCGCCGCATCGCTCCGCGTTACGGGCGGCATTGGCCGCCGGAACGCCCTGCACGCCACCGCCGTCGGAAAGGCGCTCCTCGCCTTCGCCGATGCCGAACTGCCCGAGCAACTCGAACGCCTGACCGAGCGGACGATCACCTCCTTCGACGTGCTGTTCGACCACGTGGCCGACGTCCGGCGGTTGGGCTACGCGGTCGACGACGAGGAGAACGAGCGGGGGGTGCGCTGCATCGCCGCACCGGTCTTCGACCACGAGGGCACCGTGATCGCCAGCATCGGCATTTCCGGACCCATGACCCGCGTCACGCTGGACGCCGTTGGAAGCCTCGCCGAACTCGTCCTCACGGCGAGTCGTGATCTCTCCGTCGCGCTGGGTTGGCGCGGCGATGACGGAAGGGGAACCCCATGAATCACCACATGCATGCAGGCAAGGGAAACGGTCTCGTTCTCGAGGTGACGCCCCGCAGCGCGGGATGGGAGGCACTCGGATTCTCGCTCCTGCGCCTCGCGAGCGGGGAACGGCACGCCATGGCGACGGCGGGGAACGAGGTGGCGTTCGTGCCCCTGTCGGGCCGCGTGACGATCACGGTCGACGGCACGCCCTACGACGTGTCCCGCAGCAGCGTGTTCGACGCGCTGCCGCACGTCCTCTACGTGCCGCCGGGTCACGACGTCACGCTCGAGGCGGCCGGTGACGCCGAGATCGCGTGGGGGAGTGCGCCTGCCGAAGGTCGCTTGCCCGTCCGCCTCTTCACGCCGGGGGAGATGCGGCGCGAGGTGCGCGGGGGCGGCCCCGCGGTGCGCGAGGTGCACCACGTGCTGTCGCACCCCCTGCCCGCCGAGCGCCTCATCGTCTTCGAGGTGTACGTACCCGGCGGCGCGTGGTCGGGCTGGCCACCCCACACCCACGATGGCCGCATCGGCTCGCGGTACCTGGAGGAGGTCTACTACTACCGGATGCAGCGACCCGAAGCGTTCGCCTTGCACCGCAACTACACGCGCGAAGCGGACCTCGACGAGGTGCTCGTGGTGCGCGACGGGGACCTCGTGGCGGTGCCGGGCGGCTTCCATCCCGTGGCGGCGGCCCCCGGATCGAACACGTACTTCCTGAACTTCCTCGCCGGCGACCTGGTCATGGACGAGCGCGGGGTTCCCCCCGTCGACGATCCCGACCACGCTTGGATCGTCGACGCCTGGGACGAGGCGCCTTGGACGTTGCCCTTGCCGTTCGGCGACGACGCGCCGAACGACTGAGGCCGCTGCATGCCGTACCTGGAGGATGCACGTCCGCTCTACCGCCGGGCGTTCGACGAAGGTTGGATCGTCCCGGCCTTCAACGTGTGTTCGGCGGAGATGATCTTCGCGGTTGCGCGGGCGGCGGAGGCGTTGCAGGCGCCCATCGTGATCCAGACCTACCCCGCGGACTTGGCGTTGTTCCCCGCCCCGCACGTGCATGCGCTCGTGCGCAGCGTGGCGGAGGAGGCGAGCGTGCCCATTGCCCTGCACCTCGATCACGGGGTCGACGAGGCGATGGGGCGCACCTGCCTCGCGGCAGGCTTTGGCAGCGTGATGCTCGATGGTGCGGAGGACGATCTTGATCAGCTGGTCGAGCGCGTGCGGACCTTCGCGCCCGAGGTGCATGCCGCGAATGCGGCGCTCGAAGTGGCCGCGGACGGGTTCTCCGTCGCGTTCGAGGAGGCCACCGACCCCGAGGCGGCCTGGCGTCTCGCCGAGGCCGGGGCGGACCTCGTCGCCGTGGCGGTGGGAAGCCGGCACGGTTCGGCAAGTCATCTCGACCGGGAGGCCCTCCGTGCCCTCGCCGAGCGGGTGGCGGGTCCGCTCGTGCTGCATGGCGGCAGTGGCGTGCCGGCTGACGACCTCGCATTCGCGCGCTCGTGCGGCGTGGCGAAGCTGAACGTCGGGTCGGCGTCGTACCGGGCGTTGCTGCAAACCTGGCGTGAGGCGGAGGACGCGACGAGTCACCGAGCGGTCTATGCGCGCGCCAATGAAGCAGTAGGGGCGGCCGCCCGCGAGCGCATCGAGGCGTGCGGTGCAGCGAACCGCGATCGTTCCTCAACCTTGCCTTGAATCCGCGTCGATGTGGACAGTCGTCGTGGGATCACCGCAGGTCGAGCTGCTACACACACGATGCCGCCCGTCATCACCGTTGAGGCGTCAGCATCGCTCGCTCCACCCTTGAAGAGGCTCGGGACTTGACGTGACATGGAAGCACGAGATCCCGTCGCCACGTGCCGGTTCCACGTGTCGCCGCCTACGGTGAAGCCGCTGCTTGTTTCCTCACGTTACCTCCAACGATGGCATCCGCCAGGAAATGAACGAGACGACACGCCGCGCGACGTGGCGCCTCTTCTGGCCGAGCATCTGTCTTCTGGCCTGGCAATAGAGGTCATCGCAGAGCGGCCGCACAACCCCCCGGAAAGCGTCGCAAGCACTACGACCGATCCGACCTACGCGCCTTATATCATCGACTATTACGTCCCCGGAAACCCGCCCGAGCCGTCGACCTTCTGGTACGCCCGAAGTTCAGGGACGCGCGTTCGGGTGGACGAAACCGCAGGCACTGTCGTGTTCGATGCGTGGTATGGCGACACGCCGGTTCGGCAGGACATCGACACGATTGCCCTGCGAGACGTGACCCCCGCCCCCAACCCTAACCCTGACCCGGATCCTGACCCCGATCCTGACCCGACCGGCTTCATCGCGACAGGCTCGGCT
>CAJXWR010000014.1 GCA_913062675.1 uncultured Trueperaceae bacterium | reverse complement strand
GGGAGGGTCACGCGGATGACGCGGGCGGAGGGCAGCCAGGCGGCGTCCCCGCCGAACGCTTCGGCGAGGGGGGTGACGGCGACGTAGCTGGTGCCGTCGATGAGGAGTGCGCTGGGGATGGGGCGGGGGAAGGGTGCACCGTCGATGGTGAGGACGCCGTCTCGGTGTTGGAGGCCGTCTGGGACGTCGCGCGTGACGCGCCACTCGGCGGTCGTGGCGCCGTGGGTGAAGACGAGGAGGCCGCGTTCGCCGTCGTAGTCGACCTCGAGGTCCATCGCGGCGGCGAAGGGGCCGGCCTTGGCGTAGGCGTTGGTGGAGTCTCCGTAGTTGACGAAGTAGTAGGGGCCCGCGTCGTCGAGGACTTGATCTTCGACGGCGAGGAAGTTGAAGCGTTGCTGCGCCGCGCCGAGGCTGAGGGCGGCGAGGAGGACCGTGAGGGTGAGCGTGAGGAGGGGGAGAGCGGTGAACCGATTCGCGTGTCGGTGGCGTGTGCTGGGCGCGGACCGCCGCGTTGCCGCGGGGTCGTGGTGGGCGCTCGGGTCGCGGTCGCGCGCGCGGTGGTTCACGTGCCGGACGCTACCACGGCTCCAGGCGCCTACCTTGCGCTCCCCGACACGCCCGCGCGTGCGTGCCGCGGCCGTTCACCTGGGCGGATCGGCGGGTCCGGTCAGGGGGTGGTTCGGGGGGGTTCGTCCTCGCGGGATGCGCCTTCGGAGGCGTCCTCGCTGGAGACGTCCTGGTCCACTCCAGCCTGGTCGGGGGCGTTCTCCTCGGCGACGTCTTCCTCCCCGGCTTCCTCCTCGGTGGGGGCGGGTACGGCGGCAGGCTCCACCGGCGTGTCGGTACCCATGGGAGTCGCCGACTGCTTTGCGTCGTCGTCCGGCGCTGCACTCGACGCTGGCGGGACGGAATCGGGGGCGTCCTGCGGGTCCTCCGCGGGGGTGGTCCAGGCGTCGGGGACGTTGGCGGCTTCGACGTCGCTGGCCTCCCAGTCCGGAAGCGATTCGGCCTCTTCCGCGCTGGGTGCGTGCGGACCGCGTTCCGCGTCGTCCGTCGCCGCACCCTCCATCGGGCGGCTGCCCGCAGCGTCGCTCGTGGCTGGGGTGGTGGCTTCGAGTCGCCGTGCGCCGATTCCCTCGAGCGTCACGGTGGTCGGGGCGGCGTCCTGCAGGCGGGCGCGAAGGGGTTCCTCGCCCACGAGGCGATGCGCGCCCTCCTCGAGGTGATCGTAGACGTCCTTGTACGCACGGGTCAGGGTGTCGATCTTGCGGGCGGTGTCGGCGTAGTGGTTGGCGACGTCGTCGCGGTACTGGTCGAGTTCGCGGCGCAGGTCACCTGCGCTGCGCCCGCCGCCCGCCCGGCGCGTCACGGCGAGGGTGACGAGCGCGCCCAGGATCAGGCCGGCGAGGAGGGTCAGGGCGGGCAGGAGTACGTCGTTCATGGCCTCAGGGTAGCACCCAAGACGCACCACCCCCTTGACGCCTTACCAATTAAGGTAGTAGGGTCAGGGCAGGTCGAGGAACCCCGCCAAGGGGAACCCCGCGAGACGAGGGCGAACCCGCCCGATGGGAGAAGGAACCGTGACGCCGATGATGACCCTGACCGTAGCCTTCGCAAGCATCATTGCCTTCGGGACGCTCGTGACGTGGGCGTACGACACGCTCGCCGCGGCGTACTGGGGTCGCGAGGGTTCGGCGCGCCTCGTTCCTCTGGGTGCGCAGGGTCGGACCGTCCGGCCTGCCGCGCGTCGCAGCTTCACCGGTTCGCGCGCACCGCTTGGCCGCACGCTCGTGCAAGGCAGCCTGTTCCCCGAGGCTCAACCCGTTGCGCTGCGCACGTCGGCCGGCGACGCCGTTTCCACGCGCGTCGTGACCGTGCGCCGAAGCCGCGCCAACGCTGCCTAACCGATCCACGCCTGCCCAATCCACACCTGATCGACGCATTCCTGTTCCATTCTCCTAGGAGACCTTGCATGCCCCACGCCTTCGCCTGGGGCATCGCATCATGCTTCAGGCCGGGCGTTCACCCGTTCGGCGCCTCGTCGAGGACCGGCGCCGTTGCATCGATGAGGCGAAGCGATGACGCATCCTGCGCCACCCGGTCGAGCAAACCGTGCACCTTCGAGGGCCCATCGCGGCGACCCTCCGCTACGAACCGTTCCGCCAAGTCCAGCGCCTCGGTCGCCCGGACGCCATCCCCCCGCTCCACGCAGGCGCGCGCCCAATCGAGGGCCGCATGCGCCCGCTCCGCCACCCCCACCCCCAGACCGAGAAGCCGGCCGTACAGGGCGTCCGCCTCCTCGGGTGTGCGGGTGCGGGCCGCCACGTCCGCCGCGGCCAGCCAGTGCGCGAACGCGGCCTCCACAGCCTCACCCGCCAGGAAGTGCTCGCCAATCGCCTCCGACAAGGCCAGGGGAGCGTGCGCCTCGAGCCACGTCGCAATCGTCAAGTGCACTGGCGCCCGCTCGTTCAGCGGGACGAGCTCGCGCGCCGTGCGGCGAAGCAATTCGCTTTGAAACCGGTACTCGCGCTGCTTCGTGAGTTGCGAACGCGGTTCGCGCACCAGCAACCGCTCGGCGAGCAGCGTGTCCATGAGTTCCCCGTCGCGCCCCCCGCTCAGCGTGTGGAGCAAACCGTCCCACACCCGTTCCCCCGCGAGGGAGGCGTGCGCCAACAACCGACGCGTGGGGCCATCGAGGCGATCGAGGCGCGCTTGCAGCAAGGCATCGAGGGGCGTGTCGCCCGACGCGTCCAATGCATCGGCTGCGTGGGACAGGGCGAACCCGAGTTCCATGAGGTGACCGGGAATGCCGTCGAGTTGCGGGACGAGGGCGCTGGCTGCCTCCCGCAATTCGGGTGCCGTCAACGCACGGACCAGCGCGTCCGCCGCATCGAGCGGCAGGGGGGACAGGGTGACGTGCGTGGAGCGGTGTTCGTGCGGCACACCCGCTGGCAGTGAGCGGGCCGAGCGCACCACCAGGATGGGGGCGTCCGCCTCCCGCAGCAAGGCGAGGAACTCGTCCAACAATGCACTTGGTGGCGCCTCGTCAATGATGACGATCCACGGCGCCCCCCGGTCCCGCGCCCATGCGGCCAGCAGGTCACGCCAAGCGAGCGCCGTGCGGTTCACGCGCCGCCGGTCGATCCGGTGCCATGGCTCGACCTCGATGGCGTGCACGCTCGCCAGGATGGCGCGCCACCAGCGCGGTTCACCGGGAAGCAAGCGCCGCAAGCCCGCCTCGATGCGGGGCACGTCCTCCTCGTTCAGAGAGCCCTCCCCACCCGGTTGGCGGGGCGACCCCTCCTTCAATGGGGGCGTGGCGGGCCGCATCGGCAGGTCGAACACGACGCCCGCGAGGTCGCTCCAGGTGAGCGCGTCGCCGAGTGGGGCGCGCAACCAGGTCACCGCGTCCCGCGGCGGCACGATTTCAGTTCGGGCATTGATGGGTGCGTCGAGCCCAAAGGTTTCGCGCAGCAGACGCGTCTTCCCGACGCCCGTCTCGCCGAGCAGCCACACCTCGTGCGCCGTGCCGGTCGACGCGACCTGGTCGCGTGCCTCCTGCAGAAAGACTATTTCGCGTTCCCGACCGACGAACGGCACGTCGGAGGGGAAGGCCGCGAGGCGCGTGTCGCGGGAGGGGACGTAGCGGTGCGCGTGCGTCACCTCCGGAAAGCCGGCGAGGCGCACCGGGTCGGTCGTCTCGAACGTCAGGCGGCGCGCCGCCTTCACCGTGTCGGCGCCGACCCAAACGCGACCGGGTTCGGCGGCCTCCTCGAGGCGGGCGGCGAGGTTCACCGCGCTGCCCATCACCGTGTACTCCGAGGCGCGACCCGCGCCCACGGTTCCGGCGATCACCGTTCCCGTGTTCACACCGGCGCGCCCCTGCAGGGGGCGTCCGCGCGCCTCCCCGAGACGCGCGATGGCCGTGAGGGCGGCTGCAGCGCCGCGCACGGCGCGCTCAGGATCGTCGGGGTGCGAGCGGGGCGCGCCGAACACCGCCATCAGACCGTCACCGCGCAGGGCGGCGACGTAGCCATCCTCGTTCCCGATGGCGCGCGATGCGACGCGCAGCACCTCGTCAGCGAGATCGCGGACGAGTTCGGCGTCCTCGTCGTGCGTCAGGTCGCTGAACCCCACCAGGTCGATGAACACGACCGAGACGCGCCTACGCTCGCGGGTGGCGGTCGGCTCGTTGAGCGGTCGACCGCACATGCCGCAGTACCGCATGCCAGGGGACGTGCTGGCTGAACAGTGCGGACAGGTCACGCCCCTACTCTACGGCTCGCATCGAGCCCAAGCAGTCGGCAATTACACAAGTACTAAAGACCAACGGTTCGGCAAAGTATGACAAAACCAAGCATCCTCGACCTGCTTGGTGCGTCACAAACCAAGAATGGGAAGCGGGTCGACGAACGACTCACGGCCCCCGTCGTTCACCCGCACGTACAGCCGCAGCACGTCGGGCGGAGGCAGCGTGCCACCCCCCAGGAACCCGATCACCTGCCCCCGTTCAACCCGGTCGCCCACCAGGACGGGCGGCTCGCGCAGGTTCGTGTACACCGTCGTGAGCGTCGCATCGTGCCGCACCGCCACCATGTAGCCATCGTTCGCCCCAATCGACTGCGCGGCGATCACCACGCCCGATTGCACCGCGTACACCGCCGCCCCCTCCTGCGCCGCGCGAATCGCGATGAACGAATTGTTGCCCTCGCCGTACCGGCTGAGCAGCGAACCCCCCTCGATCGGCCCGACGAACCCCGAGGCGTTGGGCGCCTGCGGACTCGTGAGCGCCTCGATGCGTTCCCGCGTCCGGTCCGCCTCGGCGGTCAGCGCTTCACGCCGGTCGGCATCCTCCACGGCGCGGGACGCCTCCTCGCGGAGTCGCCGCTCCTCCGCCTCAAGCCGCGCGATCTCCTGCTCGAGACGCGTGTTGATCGTCGCGAGGTCACGCTCGAGATCCTCCTGCGCCAGGAGCAGCGCGACACGTTGCGCCTCCTGCCCTGCCTGCGTCGCGTCAAGCGCTTCGATGGCCGCCTCGAGTTCGGCGCGCGCATCCTGCTGCGCGACGCGCGTCGCGGCGAGCGCGTCGCGTGACGCGGCCAGCTCGGCAACCTCGCTGGCGAGTCGTTCACGCAGCCGCGTCAAATCCGCGATTTGCGCATCGAGTTCCGCGATGAGCGTCACGTCCTGCCGGGAGAGAAGATCGAGGTAACGATTCTTCACGCGCAGGTCGTGCAGACTCTCCGCACCCGAGAGGACGTTCACGCCCTGCCCGGCGCGCCGGCGGTGCAAGTTGACGAGGACCGAACGGATGCGCTCCTCGAGCGCCCCGAGGTCCGCTTCCTCTTCCGCAATGGCGGCTTCGGTGTCCGCGCGTTGCAGTTCGAGCTCGGCGATGCGTCCCTCGAGCGTCCGCTCCTCGGCTGCGAGCTCGGCGATGCGGGCGCTGATGCGATCCCGCTCGGCCACGCGGTCGGCGAGTTCGTTGCGGGTTTCCCCGAGGCGGTTCTCGACCGAGGCGATGTCGGCGCGCCGCTGCTCGAGCAGCTCCTCGTACTCGCCCGCCTGTTGCCGGAGCGCGTCGCGCAGCGTGGTGTCCACCTGCCCCCAGGCGAACGGGGGCAGGGCGACCGTCATGGTGGCCAGGGCGAGCAGGGTGCGCCTGCCCCATTGGGCGGGTCGCTGCGGCACTACGCCTCCTCGCGCAGGTACTGCGAAACGGCAATCGCGGAGCCGACCAGCCCGACGAGCAGCGCGAGCAGGGTGAGCAGGCCCGCGATCTGTCCGAGCAGGGCCGGGTCGCGCACGAACGGAATGAACGGAACTTCGGGCGTGAGGCGCGCCACGATGTACTGGTAGCCCGGGATGACGAGCGCGAGGGTCGTCACCGCGGCGAACAGGCCGAGCAGGAACCCTTCGATGAGGAACGGCGCGCGGATGAACCCGCGGGTGGCGCCCACGAGGCGCATCACCTCGATCTCGCGGCGACGTGACTCGATCGCCGCGCGAATCGAGTTTTGGATGGCGAACAGCGCGCTTCCGAGGAGAACGACGATCAGGATCGATCCGGCCACGCGTAGGGCGTCGTTCAACGCGAGGAAGGTGGAGACGGCGTCACTGCCGTCTTCGACGTCGGCGATGCCGGGCAAGGCGAGCAGTCGCTCGCGCACGACCGGCGTTTGTGCCGGGTCGAAGAGGCGCAGGGTAATCGTGTCGGGGAGGGGGTTGTCGACCAGCGTCGCAGCGGTGCGGAGCGAGGGCAGGTCGGCCACGAGCTCGTTCAGGGCGGCGTCACGACCGGTGAACTCGGCGCGCGCCACGTCGCTCCAGCCTTGCACGGTGTCCATCAGGCCGCGCGCGTCGGCGCCCCGCTGCAGGAAGGCGGTGACTTCGAGCTCGGTCTGCAAGTCGCGCAGCACCGCGTCGAGGTTGAGACTGACGAGGCTGAAGGCGGCGAGGATGGTGAGCGACAGCGTCATGGTGGTAATCGTCGCGATGGACGCCACCCAGTGACTGCGGAGCGTGCGGAGGGCTTGTTGTAGGGCGTACACGGGGGTGCGCCTCCGTTACGCGGGCGTCGGCACGTCGAAGGGGCTGGCCGGCATGGGGAAACGGCGTGCGAAGGTGCGCACCTCGTCGCGAAGCGCTGCGACCTCACCGTCGACGGCGTCGTCGGGCAGGTCGAGCGCGCGGCGGATGAACCGGGCGACGGTCGCCATGTCGCTCGGTTGCATGCCGCGGGTGGCGAGGGCGGGCGTGCCGATGCGGATGCCGCTGGTGATCCACGGTTTCTCCGGGTCGCCCGGCACCATGGACTTCGACACCGTGACGTCGACCCGGCCGAGGCGCGCATCGGCGGTCTTGCCGGTCATGCCGAGGGGACGCAGGTCGACGACGAACACGTGGTTGTCGGTCCCGCCCGACACGATGCGGAGACCCTGCTCGGTGAGTGCATCGGCGAGGGCGGCAGCGTCATCGAGGATGAGTTGCGCGTAGGTGCGGAAGCTCGGATGCATCGCCTCACGGAACGCGACCGCCTTGGCGGCGATGACGTGCATGAGGGGTCCGCCTTGCGTGCCGGGGAAGATCTGCCGGTCGATCTTCTTGCCCAGCTCCTCGTCGTTGCCGAAGATCACGCCGCTGCGCGGACCGCGTAGCGTCTTGTGCGTCGTGGTCGTGACCACGTGGGCGTGCGGCAGGGGACTGGGGTGCACGCCGGCGGCGACGAGGCCCGCGATGTGCGCGATGTCGGCAAGCAGGAGGGCGCCCACCTCGTCGGCGATGGCGCGGAAAGCGGCGAAGTCGATGATGCGGCTGTACGCACTCGCACCTGCAATCAGGAGTTTGGGTTGGTGCTCGCGGGCCAAGTCGGCGACGTGATCCATGTCGATGCGCTCACTGTCTTCGCTGACGGGGTACCCGACGATCTTGTAATCCTGACCAGAGAAGTTGACGGGGCTGCCGTGGGTGAGGTGCCCGCCATGATCGAGGTCCATACCCATGACCGTGTCACCCGGCTCGAGGAGCGCGCGGTACACGGCGAGGTTCGCGCCGCTCCCGCTGTGCGGCTGCACGTTGGCCCAGCTCGCACCGAAGAGTTCCTTGAGGCGGCTGATGGCGAGGCGTTCGACGTCGTCGACCACGTCGCACCCGCCGTAGTAGCGCTTGCCGGGGTACCCCTCGGCGTACTTGTTCGTGAGGGCGCTGGCGGTCGCTTCACGCACCGCGGCGCTGGTGAAGTTTTCCGAGGCGATGAGTTCGAGGCCGTCGCGTTGGCGTTCGGCTTCCTGGTCGAGCAGCGCGAAGAGCGCGTCGTCGCGGGAGGGCATCGTCATGCCGACGAGGATAGCAGGCTGGCTACGTTTGCGGACCCTGCCGACATGGTCATGTTCAGCCGTGGGTGTTCCGTGGGCAAGTTTGGGAAGGAGGCCATCATCGCCTAATCATCGACGTCACTTTCACGTTTTCTCGGCGCGGGTCTCGTGGCGGGCTTCGCATCCGTCGTCGTCAACGCCGCCATCTACCTTCTCGCGAGTGTGGCGGGGGCGTGGGACCTCACGGTGATCTCGCCGGCAGGAAGCGCAATTACGGTCGTGCCGGTCATCATCTTCTCGCTCGTACCGGCCGTTCTTGGGGCCCTGCTCGCGGGCATCCTCATGCGCCGCTCGGCGCAGGGGCGCGCCTGGTTCCTGGGCATCGCGTTCGTCGTGCTGGCCTTCATGGCGTTCCCGCCGCTTGGGCTGGGTGCGCCGTTCGTCATGATGCTGCTACTGCAACTCCAGCATGTGGTGGTGGCGGCGTTCACGCTTTGGTTCGTCTTGCGGGTGGCCTAGCCCGTATCGGACCGGCCAAACTGCCGCGAGGGGCTGGGGGCGTCCCGAGTCGTTGGGCACAAGATCGAGCGCAACGATGCCTTTCTACGTACCGGTTTGGCGTGTAGGTGAGCGTTCGAGCTTGTGAATGTTCGGTTGCGGCTCGTTGCGTGCTTGGGCGAGGTCGTACTGGCGTTGAAGCGCAAGCCAGAAATCCGCCGTGGATGCGCCTGCCCGTTCGAGGCGCAGGGCAAGTCGTGCGCTGATGGCTGCCCGTCCGTTGAGGACGCGTGACAGGGCGATGCGAGACATGTGCAGGTGCGAGGCGGCCTCGGTGACGGACATGCCGAGGGGTTCGAGCACGTCGTGTCGGAGAATGGCGCCGGGGTGGGAGGGGTTGCGCAGGGTCATGGAAGCTTCCTTTCGTCAAGCACTTCGTGGTCGTCCTCGAGATCGACGTCGGTCACGTCGCGTTCAACTCGATACGAAGGCACACATGGGGCAGCCTCACGAACGGTGCACCTGCGTGGGAACCGCGCACAGCTCGACACCGATTGGCCTTCAGTGCAGCTTGTTTCCCGTGACGTCGAGAACAAGGCCCCTGACGAGTTCGTGGATTGCAGAGTCGCGAGCGCCCACGAAATTCGCTTTCCGCGTCTCTATCATCCCATGCCCATTTCGTGGACTCGAGGTTCAAGAGGCATGCGACCTTCCCGATGCACGAGACGCTTCACCGGGATTCGCAAGAATGATCGCGGCACCCAGTGGGATGAGGGTGACGACGAAAAATGTCGCAGCGTAGCCGAACGTCGTGGCGAGTGCGCCCACGACGAGGGTGGCCGTGGACATGGCAATGAAGTTCACGGTTAGACGCGAGCCCAAAATGGCGCCATGACGACCGGCCGCTGCAAGGTTGGACAGCATCACCATCGTTAATGGTTGTGCGATGCCCGTTCCCGCACCGATCGCGAACGAAGCGAACGCGAGGACGGCGACACGCCCAGTCGTCGGAACCGCGCCGAGGCCAATGCACGTCACGATCATGGCGACGGCCAGCAGGCGAGCGTGTTGGCCGCTGAGGCGGGTCAGCGTGGCGAGGAAGGGGCGCACGCCCACGGAAGCGATGCCGCGCATGGCCATGATGAAACCGAGCAGCGTTGGGGGGACGTTGCGTAACTCGAGGTAGACGGGAAAGAAGGTCTGGTGCACTGCGAGCGCGAACAGGGTGGCGAAGCTCGCTGCCAGCGTCGTGGCGGCCGAGCGGCGTCGCAGCGTGCTCCAGAGCGTCGTGAGTGGCGTAGGTTCACGCACGGCATCGTCGAATGGGCTCGATGGCGCGTTGGCGTCACCTCGTCGTGGAATGGCGAGCGTGGCGGCTAGGCTGACGGCACCGAGGCCACTGGTGACGAGGAGAAGCCAGCGGAAGTCGTGGAGGTCGAGGCCAATCCCGAGGAGGATGGGTCCAAGCAACTGGCCGATGGAGACGAAGGTCGCGAACCACCCGAAGTTGCGTTCGCGCGAGGTGGAGATCGTCGCCACATACCGCTGCACGGCGATGACGCTGGTGACTTGCGACAAGCCGATGAGGACGTGGGCGATCGTCAACGTGGCGAGGGACGGAAGCGTGACGACGGCGAGGGGGGCGAGGACGAAGCCGAGTGATCCAAGCCTCGTGCCGAGTGCCGATCCGACTCGGTCGAGCCAGCGTCCGATGGCGAGGGACGCGAGGGTGGGAAGGATGAACCCGCTCGTCAGGAGGAGGCCGGTGAGTGCGGCCGAGGCACCGAGTTCGATGGCGTACAGCGTGACGAGCGGGAGGGCGAGCGACAGGACGACCGAGATGAGAAAACCGTACGCGGAGGCCCAGGCGAGGCGTCGGTACGGCGTGTGCGTCATGCCGATTCTTGGAGCGGTGTGGCGGACAGGTCGAGGAGGAGGCCGGCGAGGAGGCTGGTGCGTTGGATGAGGGAGCGGCGGACGTCGATCCACTCGTGGAGCGCGTGGGCACCGCCCCCTACCGCCCCGAGTCCGTCGAGTGTTGGGCGGCCGAGGGCCGCCGTGAAGTTTCCGTCGCTGCCGCCCCCGACGGCGGTTTCGCTGAGGGGTTCGTCGAGGTGATTGGCGATTGCTTCGGCGCGTTGGTAGAGCTGGACCGTGACTTCGGTGCGCTCCATGACTGGCCGGTTCGTGCCCCCCTCGACGTCTAGGGTGACGTCCTCGCCCACGGCGTGGAGGTTGAGGAGGGCTTCGTGCACGCGCCGTGTTTCCTCAGGCGTCACGGTGCGCACGTCAACGTCGACGTGGCAGCGTTCGGCGACGACGTTGCGGGCCGATCCGCCCGAAATCACGCCGACCGTGACGGTGGTGCCGACCGCGTAGTCGTTGAGGGCATCGATGAGCGGAATTTGTCGGGCGATCTCGAGGATGGCGCTTCGACCTGCTTGCGGTTCGAGGCCTGCGTGCGCCGATCGTCCATGGGCGCTCACGCGGTACATGCCGACACCTTTCCTGGAGGTCTTGAGGGCCGCATCGCTCGAAGGTTCGGTGACGAGGACGACGTCGGCCGTTGAGGCTTCGCGTTCGATGAGGTCCCGAGAGGTCGGGCTGCCGACCTCTTCGTCGGTGGTGACGAGGAGGGTGAGGGTGGTGTGCTCGAGGGGTTGCATGGCGAGAACGGCGTCGATGGCTTCGAGGCTTTGGATGATGCCCGTCTTCATGTCGAAGATGCCGGGTCCGGTGGCTCGATCACCGTCATGTTGGAACGGTCGGCGGGTGGTTTCGTCGCCTGGCCACACGGTATCGACGTGCGTGAGGATGAGGAGGTGGTTCCGAGGTTCTTGGGTGGCTGGCCAGCGTGCACGGAGGTGGTCGGCGTGTGCACCCCCTGCGTCGATGGTGTCGACGGTGGCGCCCTGGGCTTCGCACCATCCTTGGAGGAGGGTGATGGCGCCGCTCGTGGCTTCCGTGTCGAAGCTCGGGGTGTCGTGATCGACGATTTGCTTGAGTCGTTGGGTGGCGCGCTCGTGGTTTCGTTCCACGTGGCGTCGAAGGGCGTGAATGGTGGGGATGCTGGGTGGGGTCATGGGGTACCTCTCCTCCGGAACGGGGTGGGAACGTCAGAGTGGGGCGAAGGTCGCGAGCCTGGGTGCATCGACGCCGCCTTGCACGGACCCGTCAGCATGGCGGACGAGGAGGCTGGGGCGGGCGAAGTTGGACTGGAAGGGGCCTTCGGGGGTGGGGCGCACGTCGCGTCCTTGGGAGCGCAGTGCGTCAATCACGTGTGGGTCGACGCGGTCGTCAATGAAGGCGATGGCGTCGGATTGGAAGATGCGCGGCACTTCGGTGGCACGCTGTGGGGACAGGCCGTAGGCGAGGTGGGCGACGAGGACTTGTGCGAGCGCGCCTGGGATCTTGGGGCCGCCGGGCGCGCCGATGGCGATGCGCGTACCGTCGGGGTGCGTGAGGATCGTGGGGGCGCCATTCCATACGGCGCGCTTCCCCGCGGCGTAGCCGTTCGGGTGGGCCGCGTCGTCGTGGAACTGGTAGAGCGTGTTGCCGAGGAGGAGGCCGGTACCGGGAACGACGATGCCGGATCCGAATGGGTAGCCGAGCGTGAAGGTGGCGGTGATGAGGGTGCCGTCGGGCGCCGCGACGTTGACGTGGGTGGTGGAGGCGCCATCGCGCGCCGCATCCCGTGTGGGGGGAAGGTCGCGGTGGGGGTAGTCGGGGGACCGCAGGTCGCGCGTGGGGAGGGGCTGGCCGGCGGCTGCCTGGAGGTCGGCATGGCGCAGCGCTCCGAGGGTTGGGTCTTGGTACGCGTCCAGGGGGCTTGCCGTGACGTCGGGGTCACCGTGTTGATCGCGGTCGAGGAAGGCGGCGCGTTGTGCATCGGCGAGCGCGGCGTAGTACGCGGCGGAGCCGAGGGGTACCCGGTTTGGATCGAGATGCTCGAGGATGTGCAGCATTTCGATGAGGCTTGCGGCGGCACTTGCAGTGGGACCTGCGTGCACGGTGAAGCCACGGTAGTGGCCCGAGAGGGGACCTGAGGGGCGAGCTGGCGTCACGGCGGAAAGGTCGTCGGGTGTGACGAACCCGCCGTGCGTTGCCATGTGGCTCGCGATGCGGCTTGCGGTCTCGCCGTGGGTGAGTTCTTGGAGCCCGTGGCGTGCGACACGCTCGAGCGTGTCGGCCAGGTCTCGTTGGATGAGAAGGTCGCCGGGGGTTCGACTCGAACTCGCCGCTTGGGGGGGTAGGCCCTGTTCGGCGAGGAAGATGCTGCGTGCTGCGGGATCGTCGTGAACGAGGCGGGCATGCGCGGCGATCATGAGGGCGGTGTACCAGGCGACGGGAAGACCGTCCCTAGCGGCTTGGATGGCGGGTGCGAGCAGTTCGTTCCATGGGCGGGTGCCACCGTCGCCGTGCAGGCCGATCCAGCCGGCGATGGCGTGGGGGACGGGTGTTGCTTGCACGCCGCGGGGGGGAGCGGGGAGGTTGGAGGGGAGGCTCGGTCCGCGGGCGCTGGCGTCGAGGACGTAGGGTGCGCCATCGGGTGGGGCGACGAGGAGGGCGCCGTGGCCTCCGAGTCCGCTCATGAACGGTTCCGCGACCGAGATGGTGGCCAGCGCGGTGAGGGCCGCGTCGTGGGCGCTTCCTCCCTCGCGGAGCACGTCGCGGGCTGCGTGGGCGGCGTGGGGGTGCATGGCGGTGATGGCTCCCTGGCTGGTGGGCGGCTCGTCTCGTTGGTATCGGGTGTGCATGGAACCCCCTTGGTGTGTCGCGGCGCGTGCGGGTGCTGGTGACCTTGGAATGCATCGCGGTACCAAGCGACCTGACACGATAATATGTCAAATGAGCGTGATTGCATTCCATTCCGCTCAACTTGTTGCAGTGCGAGGTCAAAGGAGGAAGCGATGGCACATTCATTGGTGGACTTGTCCGGACGTGTAGCGGTGGTTACGGGTGGTGGGGGCAACATCGGTGGGGCTTCGAGTCGTGCGCTCGCCGAGGCGGGTGCGGACGTGGCCGTCGTGGACATTCGGGGTGACGCCGCCGAGGCCGTGGCTGAGCAGGTGCGGGGCCTTGGGCGGCGCGCCATCGCCGTGACGGGTGACGCTTCGGATTACGAGGACGTGAGCCGCATGGCGGATGAGGTGCTGGGCGCCTTTGGTCAGGCTGACGTGCTGGTGAACGTCGCGGGCGGGAGTGAACCCCGGCCGTTCCTCGAGATTGGGCCCGAGGACTACGAAACGGCGTTCCGCCGCAACATGATGAGCGCCTGGGCTTGGGCTCACCGGCTTGCACCGCAAATGAAGGGCCGGCCTCACCAGCGGATCATCAACGTCGCCTCCATCTCCGGAAAGCATGGTGGGGGACCGCCTGCCACGGTGAGCAAGTCGGCGTACGCCTCGGCGAAGGGTGGCGTGATCGGCTTGACGAAGGGGCTGGCGAAGGAGCTTGCGCCGCACGTGACGGTCAACGCCGTATGCCCAGGCTTGATTCACACGCCGAACACCTCGCGAATCACCGAGGGACCGCACCGTGAGGAAATCCTCGCGCAGATTCCCATGGCGCGCTTTGGAAAGCCGGAGGACGTCGCCATGGCGGTGCTATTCTTTGCCTCGAACGGCGCAGAATGGATCACCGGTGAGATCACCGACATCAACGGGGGTCAGTACATCGATTGACCGCATTGCGCCCACGTGCACTCGCTGGAGGTCGTCACGACGTGTCCGAGACGATTCTTGATCGGTATCCCTTGCCTGCTGCGCTCACCGAGCGCATTGGGTCGCTGAGCCGCAAGCAGGAACGCGTCCTCGAGTTCCTCGTTTCCAACCCCATGGCGGGGGCGAGCGTGACGATCGAGCAGATGGCCGAACAGATCGACGTGAGCGTGTCGACGGTGATTCGTACCGCCAAGGAGCTTGGATATTCGGGCTTCGGGGCGCTCAAGCGCGATCTCCGCGCCGCGTACCTGAACACGCTCGAACCCCTCGAGCAGGCGCGTGTGCGCATCACGTCGCGCATCGATCCCGACTATGTGGCGGCGCAGTTGCAGCGCGACGCGCACAACCTCGAAGACCTGCTCGAGACGGTGGACGTTGCCCAAGTCGTGAAGCTTGGGCGCGACATCGCGACGGCGCGCCGCACGGTCATCGTGTCGACCGGAAGTTACGCCGCGGTGGGTCACATCCTCTCGCATCAATGCAGGTTTCTTGGCTACGACGTTCGGCTCGAGCTACGCGGGTCGAGCTTCCTCGCGCACGAGGTGGCATCCCTCGGTCCGCAGGACCTCATGATCGTCGTCGGTTTTTGGCGGGATCGTGCGTCGCACTTGCGTGTGGCGACGCACGCCAAGGGGAAGGGGACGCGCCTTGTGGCCATCACCGATGCGTCAGGCTCGCACCTCGCGCGGCTTGCAGATGAGACGTTCCTCGTGCCGACGGAGAGCACGGCGTTCTACCAATCGATGGTGGCTGCCGTGGCGCTTGCCTACGCAATCGTCAATGCCGTCTGGCAGTTCGATCCGGAGCGTGGTGAAGCGGTCGCCGAGGAGGCGCAGGCGCTCTACACGGGGATGGACATGTTCCTGTCCCGGTCCTCCCAACTCGAGACTGAATGAATAACGTTGCAAGAAATGACATGTTGAGATAGCATTCGAAATGTGAGCAAAGTCCAAAGGCTCGCACATTGAAGGAGGTTGGCAGATGCGTTGGTCCTTCCGCCCTACCGTGTTGGCACTCGTCTTGGTCCTCGTCGCTCTTCTGGGAGTCACGATGGCGCAAGACGACCGTCTCGTCATCGTGCGTCCAAGTGACGCCATTTCGCTCGACCCGCAACGCGCCACGACGGCGCCCGAAGTGTGGGTCTACAACAACATCTACGAAACTCTCGTGGTCCTCGACGAGAACATGGAGATCCAACCCGGGCTCGCCACCTCGTGGGAGCGCATCGACGAGGAACGCATGCGCTTCTACCTCAAGGAAGGCGTGACCTTCCACGACGGCACGCCCTTCAACGCCGATGCCGTCAAGTTCACGCTCGAGCGCGTCCTGAACCCTGAATCGCCCGCCCGCGGCGCCTCCTGGCTCGGCCCAATCGTTGGCGCAGAGGTCGTGGACGACTATACGGTCGACATCGTCACCGACGGTCCACTTGGACCTCTCCTCAACCACCTAAGCATGGTGTTCGTCGTCGGCATCGTCAGCCCAACGGCCGTCGAGCAGTATGGCGACGAGTTTGGACGTAACCCTGTGGGTACGGGTCCCTTCAAGTTCGTCGAGTGGCAAACGAACGAGTACATCCTTCTCGAGCGCAACGAAGCGTTCCACGGGGACGTGCCCGAGATTCAGGAGGTCGAGTTCCGCGTCGTGCCCGAGGAAGGTGCACGCATGCTCTCGTTCATTCGAGGTGACGCGGACATGCTTCTCCGCGCAGCCCCGGCAGAACTTCCGATGATTCGCGAGGACCCCAGCTACAAGGTCTACGACACGCCCGGCCTGCGCATCGTGTACATCGGCCTCAACTTCACGCAGGAGCCGACCGGCGACCCGCGCATCCGTCAGGCCATCGCACACGCCATCGACGTCGACTCGATTAACGCCTTCGTCGTCGAGGACGCCATGGAGCCCGCCAAGGGTGTGCTCGCCACCGGCGTTTTCGGTTACGCCGAAACCGACGTCGTCGAACGCTATGCCTACGATCCCGAACGCGCGCTCGAACTCTTCGCCGAGGCAGGCTACGAGCAGAACGCGCAAGGCCAACTCGTCGATGCGAATGGCGAACCGCTCCGCCTCGTGCAATGGGCATCGGTCGGCCGTGACCTCAAGGACAAGGAAGTCAGCGAAACGGTCGCCGCCCAACTTCGCGAGATTGGCGTGACCATCGATTACGTGCAACGCGAATGGGGCGCGTACCTCAGTGCACTCGCGCTCGAGGAAGTTGACTACAACATGTTCACCATGGGTTGGGTCACGGTTACGGGGGACGCCGACTTCGGTCTCTACACCAACTTCCACCAGGGCTTTGGCACGAACCGTGCTCACTACGCGAACCCCGAGGTGGACGCGCTGCTCAACGAAGCGCGCGTAAACCTCGACCCTGAGGCGCGTCTCGCAGCGTACGCCGCTGCGCAGCAGCAAATCGTCGAGGACGTCGTCTGGGTTCCCATCTACCAGACGCGCGAAACGGTCGTCGTGCAGGACTGGGTGGAAGGCTACGTGCCGCACCCCGCCGAGTACTACGTCCGTCTCGCAACCGTCACGAAGCAGTAAGCGTAGCCGCGCATATCGCGACGGCAACACCCGACGAGGGGGGAGATCGACGCCACGTCGATCTCCCCCCTGACGGCCGCTCCGCGCGCGCCACGTTTCCCACCGCAGTCAAGGGAGTCTGATGTACGCCTATGTGATTCGCAGGTTGCTCTGGGCCATCCCAGTCCTGATCGGCATCACGTTCACCATCCACACGGTGTTGAGCCTCACGCCCGGTGACCCCGTACGAATCATGCTGGGTGAGACTGCCACCGAAGCCCAAATCGAGGCCGCCCGAGCAGAAATCGGACTCGACCGGCCGTTCCTCGAGCGTTACGGTTTCTACCTCGCCAACGTCGTTCGCGGCGACCTGGGCGAGTCTTACCGGAACAAGCGTGCCGTGGCCGAGGAGATCCGTGACGCGCTTCCAGCCACCGCACAACTTGCCGTCGCCGCCCTCGTGCTCATCGTGCTCCTCGGGATTCCAAGTGGCGTGATGTCCGCGGTGTACCGCGGGACGTGGCTCGATGCGACGCTCAACATCCTTTCCCTGGTCGGCCTCTCGATGCCGGTCTTTTGGATCGGCCTCCTCCTCATCTATTTTTTCGGTTTCACCTGGCCCGTCCTTCCCATCGGCGGGATGCGGGATGGCCTCGCGAGTTTCGTGCTGCCCGCCTTCACGCTCGCCTTGAACAGCTACGCGATGATTTCTCGGCTCACCCGAAGCGAAGTCCTCGAAACGCTGGGTGAGGACTACATTCGAACCGCACGCGCGAAGGGTCTCGGTTTCAACGTCGTGGTGTGGCGACACGCCCTGAAGGCCTCGTTCATTCCCATCATCACCGTGATTGGCCTCCAGTTTGGCCTTCTGATGGGCGGTGCGGTGCTGACCGAGACGGTGTTCTCGTGGCCAGGGATCGGCCGCTTGATGGTGGACGCCATCATGACCCGTGACCTGCTTGTGGTTCAGGGCGCCGTTCTCGTCCTCGCCATCATCTTCGTGACGGTGAATCTCGCCGTGGACCTCATCTACGCCTTCCTCGACCCAAGGATTCGGTTCGCATGACCACGCAACCGGCTCGCTCCTCATGGCGAAACAACCGCACCCTCCGGCGCTTCCTTCGTAACCCCGCCGGCGTGATTGGCCTCACCTTCCTCGTGGTCGTCGTCCTGGCAGCCATCTTCGCTCCATACCTCGCACCGTTCGACCCGTATCAACAACACCTGCCGGACCGGCGAGCGGCTCCCGGCGGCACGTACCTCCTCGGCGCGGACGAGTTCGGTCGCGACATTCTGTCGCGCATCCTTTACGGTGCGCGCGTTGCGCTTCGTACGGGGGTCGTATCGACCCTCATCGGCCTCGTAGCCGGGGCGTTCTTCGGGACCATCGCCGGTTTCATTGGGGGTTGGATCGACGACCTCATCATGCGGGTGATGGACGTTCTGCTCGCGTTCCCCTACCTCCTGCTCGCCATCGCCATCGTCAGCGCCCTGGGGCCGAGCGAGTTCAACACGCAACTTGCGATTGCCGTGTGGACGCTTCCCAGTTTTGCGCGCCTCATTCGGGGCACCGTGCTGTCCTTACGGGAAAAGGAGTACGTCGAGGCTGCCGGTGCGCTCGGTGCGCGAAGCGGCGGCATCCTCCTCCGTCACGTGGTCCCCAATACCTTCTCTCCGTTGCTGGTCTACGGAGCGGTGTTCACCGCGCGCGCCATCATGCTCGAAGCGGCCTTGAGCTTCCTGGGTCTCGGCGCTCAACCGCCCATCGCGTCGTGGGGCAACATGATCTCCGAAGGTCGTAACTACCTACGCCTCGCCCCCCACATCATCACCATGCCTGGCATCGCGCTGGCGCTGACGGTTCTCGCCGTGAACCTGTTGGCCGATGCGTTGCGCGACGCCTTCGACACGCGAACGAACGGAGTGTGACCTTGACAACCTCTCGACTGTTGGACGACCTGAGTTGGATGACGGTTCGTGACTACCTCGATGCGGGCGACACTCGCCTCGTCGTACTCCTTGGAAGCACCGAGAATCATGGTCCCCACGCCCCACTGGGAACGGACACCATCATCGCGCGTGCCGTGGGACAGCGGCTCGCCGAGCGACTCGACGCACTCGCCACACCCCCCATGCCGTTTGGCTACGCAGCCCACCACCGGACGTTCCCCGGCTCGGCGACCTTGACCAACCGCACGCTCGCCACGGTGCTGGGCGAGGTCGTGCACGGGTACGCAGCGCAGGGTTTCGAGCAGTTCATCTTCCTCAGTGGCCACGGGGGAAACCGCGTGGCGATCGACCTTGCCGTGACGGAAATTGCCGAAGCGGTACCTCACGCGACGCTCGTGCATGCCCGCATGCTCCCCATTCAGACGGGTGCCCCATTGCGCGACCAGGTGCAAGCCGCCTACGGCGCGCCCCTGTCGGACTTCTGGGGTGCGCATGGCGGGGAGCAAGAGACGGCCGCCGTGCTTGCTGAACGTCCAGAACTCGTGAAACTCGATGCCGCACCGCCACCCATCGACGTCCGCGCCTACTTGGAGGCCACTCGCGACCCCGCGGTGACGCGTACCGAGCGCTCGGTCGCCTCGTTCACACCACACGGCACGTGGGGTGACGCACGTGGCGCCACGCCCGAGCAGGGACGCCTCTTCCTTGATGCCGTCGCCGATGACCTGGCCTCACGCATCACGCCACTCCTCACGCGACCCGAATCCACGGGGCGGGACGTGGCGTCATGACGATGACCTCCACGCACGCACGAGCAATCGTGGACCTAGTCGACCGCAAGCGCTTGTGGGGACACCTCGATGCGTTCTCCACCACGGTGAGAACCTCAGGAAGTCCTGCAGAGGCGACCGCATTTGCGTACGCCGAGCGTGTCTTACGGGACCTCGGGTTCGTCGTGCGTCGCCTAGACCATGATGGCTACGTCAGCATGCCGGGAGCGGCATCGCTTCGCATCGGCAGTCAGGACGTACCCTGCATCACGCACGCCATGGCCGCCCCCACCAAGGGCACGCAGGCACGACTCGCCTGGGCCGATGGGGACGAGGTGGAGGGGCGCATTGCCGTGGAATACGGCCTCGCCCGACCAGGCGCCGTGCGGGACCTCGCCAACCGAGGGGCAGTGGGTGCCATCTTCATCAACGCCAACCAGCGTTACGAAATGGTCGTCTCACCAGTCTGGGGAAGTCCCGATGCGGAGCAGCTGAGCGAGGTCTCGCGCATTCCCATCCTCTCGGTCACCGGGGACGTCGAATCGATGCTTTCGACCGCAATCGAGGAGGGCGAGGAAGCCTCGATGCAAGCGGAGGTCGAGACGGGATGGTGCACCTTGCCGCTCCTCGAAGCCACGTTGACGGCGCCTCAAGGCGATGGCAGCGCCATCCTGTTCAGCGGTCACATCGACGCGTGGCACTACGGAGCCATGGACAATGGTGGCGCCAACGCGACGATGCTGGAGGTCGCGACGGTCCTCGCGACGCAACGCGAAGCCATGAACCGTGACCTCAAGATCCTCTTCTGGTCGGGTCACTCCCATGGTCGTTACGCCGGCAGTCAGTGGTACGCAGATCATCATGCCGAGGAGCTCCGCGACCGGGTCTTGCTGCACGTCAACATCGATTCGGTGGGCGGGGCGGGGGCCGACGACTTGACGCAAGCACCCAGCATGCCCGAGACGTTCGCACTTGCCGCCCGTGTCATCGCAGACGAAACAGGTCAACGCTACGAAGGGGTCAGGTTCGAGCGAGCCGGTGATCAAAGCTTCTGGGGTCATGGCGTGTCGAGCGTGTTCATGGGCTTATCCGAGCAACCCAGAAGCGATGACGTTGCGGGTCGCGCGTTCGGCGCCTTGTTCGGAAAGAGCCGTGCAGGTGGGTTTGGCTGGTGGTGGCACACACCCGAGGACACGATCGACAAGCTCGACCCAGAGCGTTTGACGCGTGATTGTCGCGTGTACCTGCGCCTCGTGCATGAAGCGTGCACGGCGCCGGTCGCTCCCCTCTCCTATGCGGCAACCGCTCGCGATCTCGCGGAACGAATCGAACGCTGGTCGCTGGAACTGGAAGATCGAATGGACTTATCGACGTTGGCCGCTCGTTCCGGAGAGCTCACTAGGTTGCTGGATCGGTTGGAAGCATCGTGGGTGAGCTACCCAACGCCGCGGGCGTGGCAAACCCAGAAGGCATTGGCGCGTCATCTCGTGCCCCTCGAGTACGTGGCCGGGCCGGTTCATGCGCACGATCCCGCCCTCGCGCAGCCACCCGTCCCCCTCCTTGCTGGGTTGGAGGCGGTCAGCACCTGCCGTGACGAGGTGACCTTGAAACACCTTCGGGTCGGACTGCAGAGGCGCGTGAACCACGTGGCGTGGGAGTTGCGTGAGGCATGCCGCGTGGCGCAAGCCGGGCTTGACGACTTGGAGGTGACGCGATGACAGCCCTATTCGAACCGTTCACGCAGGCCGGTCGACCCATGCCGAATCGCATTGGCATGTCACCCATGTGCCAATACCGCGCTGAGGGGGACGGCGTTCCCACGGCGTGGCACGACACGCACTACCGCAGTCGTGCGGTCGGTGGCGCAGGCTTGATCCTCACCGAAATGACCGACGTCACGCCGGAGGGTCGTATCACCAACGGATGCTTGGGGTTGTGGAACGACGCACAGGAGACGGCGTTTGCCCGCATTGCCGATTCGGTGCATGCCGAGGGAAGCGCATTCGGCATACAAATCGCGCATGCAGGCCGGAAGAGCATGCTCGATGGGGACATCCTGGCTCCCTCGGCCATCCCGTTTGCCCCCGACCGGAAGGTGCCTCGGGCCCTGACGATTGACGAGATCGGTCGTCTCATCGAAGCGTTCGCCGCTTCCGCACGTAGAGCGGCGCGTGCCGGTGTGGACGTGGTGGAGCTTCACGGTGCGCATGGGTACCTCGTGCACCAATTCTTGTCCCCCATCTCGAACCAGCGTGATGACGGTTACGGGGACCCGTTTCACTTCGCCCTAGAGGTCGTCGAGGCAGTGAAGTCGGAATTGCCGTCATCGGTTGCCCTGTGGTTCCGGGTGAGCGCACGGGAGTATCAACCTGGCGGCTACGACGAGACGGCGCTCGATGCGTTGCTGCCCCGCCTCGTCGATGCGGGCGTCGAGGTGTTCGACGTGTCGACGGGGGGGAACGGCCCTGCCCGTCCCGAGGTGTACCCCGGCTATCAACTCAAGTACGCGCGCTGGGTGCGAGAGTTGACGGGCGTGCCCGTCGCTTCCGTCGGTGCGTTGCACCATCCCGCGCTAGCGGAGTTCGCCGTGCGGGAGGGGTGGTGCGACGTCGTCCTGATCGGCAAGGCGATGTTGCGCACCCCCTACTGGGCGCACGAGGCGGCGCGGGCACTCGGCGTGGAGCACGTGATGGCTGGCGAGTACGACAAGGGCGTGTAAGCCAAGTCGTTGCGACTCGGGAGGCCGGGTCAGCCGGGGATGAGGGCGTAGTAGGCGATCATCACGGCGAGAAGCGCCGCGAAGCCGAACGTCCCGGCAACGACGGTTGCGCGTCCTGACGTGCGAAGCACGCGGACGTCGACGCCAAAGCCAATCGCCGTCATGGCCGACGCGGTGGCGAGGACGCCCAGGGTGATGAGCGCTTGCGCCACGGCTTGAGGTATCCAACCCACGCTGACGACCGCGCTCATCGCGAGGAACCCCAGCACGAATCCGGGGATGAGTGGCGCTTTGGGGTCCGACCCTTTGCCGTTCGTCCGGCGTGACCACAAGCCGAGCATGAGGAGGGTGGGTGCCAGAAGGACGACGCGGGAGAGTTTCACGAGCAGCGCTCGTTCGCTCTCTTCCGGGCCGAGCGCCTGCCCCGCCGCCACAACGTGACCGACCTCCTGGAGGGTGCTCCCAGCGAGGATGGCGAGGTGCGGTGCGAGACTCGGCGCCAGCGCATTCCATGCGGCGAAACTCAGAACGCCGGCGGTCCCAACGAGGCTGATCGTGGCGATGGCCAGTGAGGCATGTTCGGCGCGGGCGCGAAGGAGGGGTAGAGCGGCGGCGATCGCGCTCGCGCCACAAATGGCCGTCCCGATGGCGACTGCGCGGCGCAGAGGGGCCGGGAGGCCGATGGCGCGTCCAAAGAGTTCGACTGCGAGGAACGCAGCAATGACGCCAAGCACGCTTCCAGCGAGCGCGAGGGGGCCAAGCTCGAACAGGACGCGTACGTCGAGACGCGCGCCGAGGAGAACGATGCCGAAGCGCAATGCGTCTCGCGCGAAGAAGCGAATCGTGACGCGCTCTCCGAGGCGGACGGTGCGCGCCCAGCGGGTGGAGGCAAGGCTCACGCCGAGTACGAGAGCGAGCACGAGAGGACCTAGCGATTGCCCCACCGGAACCTGGGCGAGTGCGAAGGCCAACACGGTGATGACGGCGACGAGAATCCCGTCAAGGAACGGCTTGGAAGCTGCATTAGGGGTCGGCGACACGACCCTGTAAGCGTACCCTTGATGGCGAGAATCGCGTCGCGGTGTTTAGGTCTGGTCTTTGCGGCGTGAACGTCAGCGGGGCGTCGGAGCGCTCACGCCTGAAATCAGGCCAGCTGCCGCCTCGTCGATCGTGGGGTAGTGGAAGGTGAAGCCCGCGTCGAGCAGTCGCTTGGGCACGGCGCGCGTGCTGGGCAGCAGCAGGTAGTCGGCGAGACCCCCGAGGACGATGCGAAGCGCGAAGGCGGGGGCGGGGAGCCACACCGGCCGGCGGAGCTCACGCGCTGCGGCGCGCGCGATGTCGATTTGCCTTGCGGGCTCGGGTGCAGTGAGCACGTACGCACCTTCGGCACGCGTTTCCCCGTTCACCGCGTCCGCCTTCCGCGTACCCACGAGGAACAACATGGCGCGCACGAGATCGTCGGCATGCACCCACGGCCACCACTGCCGGCCGGAGCCCAACGGCCCACCGGCGAACAGGCGGATGGGGAGCAGGAGTTGCTGCCAGGCTTTCGCTTCCGGTGCGAACACGACGCCAATCCGGCCGATGACGAGGCGGCTGCGTTCGGCGGCGGGGGCAGCGGCGGCCTCCCACGCCACCCCGACCTGCGCGAGGAAGTCGTCGGCGGGCGGCGAGGCCTCGTCGAGAACCTCGTCCCCCCGGTCGCCGTAGATGCCCGATGCGGAGGCTTGCAGCCAGGTGGCGGGCGCATGCTCGGTCCGCTTGGCGGCCTCGACGAGGGTGCGGGTGGCGTCGATGCGGGAGTCGAGAATGCGGCGGCGATGCTCCGCACCGAAGCGGCCATCGGCAATCGATGCGCCCGCCAGGTTGACGAGCACGTCGGCACCGTCGAGCACGCCGGCAAGCGTGTCGAGGGCCGCCTCGTCGCCGTCGCGCGCGGCGCATGGATTCCACGCGACCGCCGTGACACCGGCCGGTTCGCTGCCGTCCACCGTGCGCGTGAGCACCGTGACGTTCCAGTGGGTCTTGGTGGCGGCCACGAGCCGCCGACCGATCAGGCCGGACGCGCCCGCGATCACCATGCGGGGGGACTCGTCACCATTCATGAATCCAAGCGTAGCCCCGGCGGGGCGTGAAGACCGTACGCCCGCGCGCAGCCCTGCAGCGAGGAAAAAGGGGTGACGAACGACGGTGAGGCGTGCTACAAACATGCAGGGACAAACGTACGTTGCATCACCATTGCGGGCGAGTTACCTGGGAGGTTGGCTACGTGGAGGAACGCACCGCCGACGATCAACACGTCAACCACGACACGCAGGCCACCGAGGAAGGAAACCCCGATACGCCCGCAGGCGCCATCGCGGTCACCCTTTTCCTCGCGGCCACGATTCTCGTCTTCTGGTTCGGAATGTTCTTTCTGAACCTCGCGAGGAGCGGCTGACGTGGAGCATCGTCAACACGAACAAATCGCCAAGTGGGAACGGCGCTGGCTCGCCCTGTCGGGCCTCATGTCGCTCACCTTCGTCATGCTCATCGCCTATAACCTGGCGACCGAGGGCACCCACATCGCGCAGCGCACCGCCAAGGCAACGCCGGAACAGATCCTCGCGCAGGACGTGTTCCTCGAGCCCGGCGTCCGGCAACTCGCGCCCGGCAAGATTCAACTCACCAGCGTCGGGCAAGCGTTCGTCTTCCAGCCCGCCAACGTGCGGGTACCCGCTGGTGCGGAGATCGAGTTCTTCCTCACCGCACGCGACGTGCTCCACGGGTATCAAATCGAGAAGACGAACATCAACGTCGAACTCATTCCCGGCGAGATTTCACGACTGCTCTACACGTTCGACGAGCCAGGCGTCTACCGCATCACCTGCAACCAATATTGCGGGATTGGCCACCACAACATGATCGGCTCGATCACCGTCGTTCCCGCCTCGCAGTGGAACGCCGAGCAGGCGGGAGAACCCGTCGTCGCCATGGCCGAGGACGGCACGGTGGACGGCGCCGCGGTGTACGCCGCGAACTGCCAGTCGTGCCACCAGGCGAACGGCATGGGCCTCACCGGCGCCTTCCCGCCCGTCGCGGGGCACAGTGCCGAACTCGTCGCAAGCCAGGGCCGCGATTACCTCGTGAACCTGCTGCTCTACGGCCTGCAAGGTGAAATCGTGGTGAACGGGCAGAGCTACAACGGCGTGATGCCCGCCTGGAACGCCCTGTCGGACGAGGATCTGGCTGCCGTCACCAACTACCTGTTGACCGAGTGGGACGCCTCCGCGCTCCCGAGTGACTTCATGCCTTACGAGGCGGCCGAGTTCACCGCCGCGCGCGGTCAGGAACTCACGGCCGCCGACGTGTACGAAGCGAGGACCCCATGACGACCGTCTCGGCAACCAGCGCTCGCGTGGTCACCGCGCACCCGGAACGCCGCGTCACCTTCGCGTTCCTCATCACCGGCTTCGCCGCCCTGCTCGTCGGCGCGCTGCTCGGACCGCTTCAAGCCGCCAACTACGGTGGCGTGGACCTGTACCAGTACCTGCCGTGGTTGCGCTCGTACTACCAGGGCCTCACGCTGCACGGCGTTTTGAACGCGCTCGTGTTCACCACGTACCTGAACGCGGCCATCCTGCTCTACTTCCCCGCACGCGAGATGAAGGTGCCGCTCAACATGCCGTTCGTGTGGGCCACCTACGCCGTCATGACGGGCGGCCTGGTCATGGCCGGCATCGCGATTCTCGCCAACACGAGCAACGTGCTCTACACCTTCTACCCGCCCCTCTCGGGCCACTGGGGCTTTTACCTCGGTCTCGCCCTCGTCGTCGTCGCGAGCCTCATGGTGGCGTTCGAAACCTTCCGCCTGCGGGTGGTGTGGCGCCGCGAGAACCCGGGCAAGGTCACGCCGATCATCACGTACATGGCGATCATGACGCAGGCCATGTGGGTGCTCGCCTCGATCGGCATCGTCGTCGAGGTCGTCGTGTTCCTCCTGCCCTGGTCGCTCGGCTGGATTCCCGGGGTCGACCCGACCCTCGCACGCACCCTGTTCTGGTGGACGGGTCACCCGATCGTGTACTACTGGCTGCTGCCGGCCTACATCAGTTGGTACGGCTTCATGCCGAAGCAGGCGGGCGGCGAGCTCGTCTCCGACTCGCTGACGCGCCTCGCCTTCCTGATGTTCCTCATGTTCAGCACGCCGGTTGGTTTCCACCACCAGTTCAGCGACCCGGGCATCAGCGCGGGCTGGAAGATGGTGCACTCGCTGCTCACCATGTTCGTCGGCATTCCGAGCCTCATCACCGCCTTCACCGTCGCTGCCAGCCTCGAGGTGGGCGGTAAGCGCGCGGGCGGCAAGGGCGTGTTCGGCTGGATCGCCAAGCTGCCGTGGCGGGACGCCTCGTTCGCGGCGCAGGTGCTCGCCATGATCGCCTTCATCTTCGGTGGGGCGGGCGGCATCGTGAACGCGAGCTTCAACCTCGACGCGCTCATCCACAACACGACCTGGATTCCGGGCCACTTCCACCTGACGGTGGGGACCGCCGTGACGCTCACCTTCATGGGCATGAGCTTCTGGTGGGTGCCGCACCTCGTCGGTCGCCGCCTGTTCAGTCCCGGCATGGCGCTCGCCTCGGCGTGGACCTGGTTCGTCGGCATGATGGTGTTCGGCATCGGCATGCACTGGCAGGGCCTCTACGCCGTGCCGCGCCGTGCGCTCATCAGCGCCGCACCTGCGGGCACGTACGCCGACGCCTGGCTGCCGCAAGCGTTCACCATCGTGAGTGGCGTCATCCTCCTCGTTGCCGTCATCCTGTACTTCACGGTGCTGTTCGGCACGGTGTTCGCCGGTGCGCGCCTCGCGGATGCGGAGCGCCCAGAGATTCCCTTCGGCAAGGCGATCGAACTGCGGAGCGAAGGGGTGCTCAAGGTGCTCGACAACGTGTGGGGTTGGTTCACCCTCGCCGCGCTGCTCGTCGCGGTGGCGTACCTGCCCACGTTGATCGACATGTTCCTCAACCAGGTCGGCATCCCGCCGTACCGGTTGTGGTGAGGGGAGACTGACCCGTGTTCACGTCCCTGGTCCTGTCCTCGGTCCTGACCGGCCTGCTCGCCACCGCGGTGATGGTCGGCTTCCTCTACGCGCCGCTCCTCTGGAACGGCCTGTACTACGACACGCTCGGCGCGATCGGTTCGGTATGGACGCGGCAGGCGAACGACCGGGCGCGCATGTTCGGCGCCATCGCCCTGTTCCTGGGCGGAATCCTCATGGCGGTCGTGTACGGCGCAATCGCGATGATGTTCCTCACCGAGACGGGTGCGTTCCGTGGCGTGCCGTACATCATCTTCCCGAACGCACCGACGACGATCGACCTGTTCTTCCCGTTCCTCGGCCTCGTGGGCGGGTTCGGGCAGGGCATCTTCCTGTCGCTGATCGGCAGCTTCATCGTGACGGACTTTCACCCCGTCGAGAAGTTCCGTGACCCCTTCCCGCTCCTCCTGTCGTTCCTGATTGGGCACACGGTGTTCGGCGTGGTCGTCATGTTCTTCCAGCATCAGGTGCTGCAACTGCTGCTGTAGCCTTCGCTTCGTTCAACGTTTTCGCCCGGCATGCGCACGATTTGCATGCCGGGCGACGACTTGTTGGACGCGCCGTGGGTGGCGGGGATGCGGATGCCGCGGTCGTCACCCATGGGAATGAGCTTCGTTCTCATGAAGGACCTCCAAGCGTGTACCTACGGCACCCACGTTCGCTCACCCACGCTGCAGGGCAATCAACGTCATGCCGCCATCCAGCACGCTGCCTTGCAGCACCGCGGCCGCACCCTTGCGCATCTTGATGCGCGCCGGGGGCGCTCCCACCGTCCCGGCGATCATGCGGCCCACGAGCTCCGACAGGGTGGGTTCATGCCCTACGATGGCGAGGCGCAACGGTCCACGCACCTCCCGGGTCTCCGCCTCGAGCAGGGCGATGACGTCACGCGCCGAACCGTAGGCGAGTGCGTCGCGCACCTCCAGACCGTCCGGCGCATGGGCCGCGAGCGGCGTGGCCGTCTCCACGGCGCGACGCAGCGGACTGACGAGCAACCGGTCGAGCGGCGGGAGCCGCCCTGCCAGCGCAGCAGCCTGCGCGTGACCCTTCTCCGTCAAGGGCCGCTCCGCATCGCTCGGTTGGGCAGGCGTCACGGGTTCCGCGTCGCCATGCCGAATGACCCACAGTTCGATCATGCGTCCTGGCCTGGCAGCCACGCCGCCTGCGCGCGCTGCAGTTTCGTGTCCAGCGTCGGTTCGAGCGGCAGCAGCGTCTCGACGGTGGTGCCGATGGCGGCCAGCGTGTCGTTCGCCTCGTCGCTCGCCGTGTCACCAGCTGCCTCGATCTCCACCTCGCGCCACGCGGTGCGCGCGTCGCTGCGCGGTCGCTTCGCCACGACGGCGTCGAACGACAGGGTCGCGACCGTCGTCCCGTCCTGCTGCACGCCATAGAGCGTGCGCTCCACCTCGAGCTCCATCAAGGCATTCACGCTTCGTGGGTCGCACACCGTGCGCACGTGCTGGGCAATCGACTCCGGCCAGGCGTCCCACGACGAGGCGTCCGTTTCAAACTCCGCCTCGAGCTCGCCCCGCACGTGCAGGCCGCCCTGCACCGTCCCGAGGGTCTTGAGGGCAGCGGTGACGCGCCCTTCCCCCATCCGCCTGCGCAGCGCGAAACCGGCGCGCGTGAGGCTCAGGCGCGCATCGTCGTAGTAGCGGTCCTTGTGCACGATCGTGCCTTTCGGCGTGATGGTGAAGGGCGTGGCGGTGAAGGCGCGCGTCATCGCATCTTCATTTGGAAAGGCATCGTCACGCGTGACGAGGTACTTGCGTTCGGTTTCGATGCGCACGTCAGGACCTCTTCCCGAAGAGTCGTGAGAGCCAACCCCCGCGCGCCGCCTCGCCCGGTTCGGGCTGCGCCTCGCGCGCCCCGTTCACATCGTCACCGACGTCCTCCGCCGCCTCGCCTGCCGCCCAGGCGCGCGCCTCCAGCAGGTCCTCCTCGATCAGACGGCCATCCCCGGCGAGTGACTCGACGTGATGCTGCAGTTCATGCGTCAACGTTTCCCAAATCTCCTCGTCCCAATCGAACTCCGGGTCGGCCTCCGCAATCGCGCGGAAACTGCCCCAATACAGCGCCACGTGTCGACCCAAGCCGTCGCTCCCGCCAAGGAAATCGTCGGGGCCGGGGTCGAGGTACTCCCCCATGCGCCAGACATCGTCGTACCCGTCCTCGAGTACCTCCTGCTCGAGTGCATGCACGCCCTGCAACGCCTGCAGGAACACGTCAGGAATCTCGTCGACCATCTCGGCGACGGTGCGGCGGAACGTCTCGTACGTCATGTACCCATGCTACGCGCGAAGGCGCAGCAGGGTGCGTCACCCCACGCCACGTCTCGGTGCAAACGATGGACAGGCAACCGGCAAGCGGCGGCATTGGCCGTCAGTCGCCCGAATCTGGGTCAGGCGCTGGAGCGTCGCGCGTACCCGCCTCCCACGCTTCACGGTCAGCGTCCATCGCCTCGATGGACCGGAACTTCTTCACGCCGCGAGGCAGGACGCGCGTCGTCCCAATCGCAGCAGCGAGTTCCGACGCCTCGCAGGCAGCGCGAAGCCCCTCGAGCGCCGATGATTTCCTTGGCGGGTCCGGCATGTCGGCCACGTCTCGATAACGTTGAATCGGCACGTCAGGCGTCCTCCTCGTTCGAGAACCCGAACGCTCGGGCAAGCCGCATCGCGTCGTCGCGGTCCCGTAGGCGAATCGTATTGCGCTTCATCCGGAAAAGCGTCTCTGGACTCACCACGTTAATCGTGACAGAAGCAGCAGAAACGCGCTCGACGTCAAGATCCTCAAAGGCGAAGGCGTCCCCGAGTCGGCTCACGAGATCGATCGTGTAATCAACGTTGGGAGGTGCGTACCGAATTGCGGGGTAGGCGCCAGCAAGGTCGCTTGCATGAATTCCCTCGACGTCGGGGTCGTCGAATGCTTCGTGCAGCGCATCCTTGAGGCGTTGCACGTTGACCTCGTCGGGAGGAAGGAACAAGTCGAGATCGCGCGTGGCTCGGTCGAAACCGTGCGCAGCCATGGCCAAACCGCCGAACACGGCGTAGCGCACGCCGGCTCGCTCCAACGCCTCGAACACGTGAAGGACATCTTCGAGCAACATCGTGACAGCCTACCGCTTTGCGAGGTGTTGGGCCGGAGCGTGGCGTCACGCTCACGCGTCGGACTTGCCGCTGGCCCGATCCCCAAAACGAATGAGCTCCACGATGTTCGTCAATCCCAACTTCGTCATGATTCGGGCCTTGTACGTGGACACGGTCTTGGGAGACACGTCGAGGTCACGCGCAATTTCCTTTTGCGTCGCCCCGCGATACAGCAGTTGGAACACGTGTCGCTCCTGTTCCGAGAGTGCATCGAGGCCCCCTTGAGCACTGCGCGACGTGTGTTCCTCCGCGAGGGAGTCCTGGTCGGGGAAGACCGTGCCTCCCCAGGCGACCGTCCGGACCGCCTGCACGACCCTCTCGTCGTCCGCCTCCTTGGACAGGAAACCGCGCGCGCCGAGGCTCCGAGCCCGGTCGATCGTGGCGCGGTCGGCGTGCATGGACAACATGAGCGTGGCGGGTGGCGTGCGGCGCATGTGCAGCCGCTCGACCGCCTCGAGGCCATCGATGAGGGGCATCGTCACGTCGAAGAGGACGACGTCGAGCCGTTCGATGCGGGGTAGGCCCTTGAAGAAAGCGTCGCCGTGCGCGAACGCACCCACCACCGTCATGTCCGATTCGCGACCCAGGACGGTCGTGAGGCCCGCCCGCACGATGGCGTGATCGTCGACGACGGCGACGTGGATCATGCCGGCATTCTAGAAAGTGGACGCGTACAGGGTTGTAGGAACGCGCCTACGCTTCGTCCGTCCGTACGTCGTGAGCGCGGTAGCGAGGCAGCGTGAAGGAGGCGCGCGTACCTTGGTCCGGGACGCTATCGAGAGTCACGTCGGTACCGAGATTGCCGGCGAAGGTGCGTGCGACGAGCAGGCCAATGCCGGTGCCCAGCTCCCCATGCGTCCCGTACGCGCTCGCGACGCGTCGTCCTTGCCGAATCTTCTCGAGCGTGCCGGCAGCCATGCCGATGCCGGTATCGGTGACCGTGACGTGGATGGCGTCGGGTTGCGTACGCGTTTCGATGCGCACCTCCGAGCCGTCGCGACTGAACTTCACCGCGTTGTCCACCAAGTTGCGGAGGAGGCCCACCGCGAGGCCGAGGCTCCCCTGGGCCAATACGTCGGCGTCCTCCACGGCGAGCGTGAGGCGAACGTCCTTCTCCTCTGCGCTCGGCGTGGCCATCTCCACCACGCGTTCGAGCAGCGTTTCGATGGCGAACACGTCCTCACCGGTCACGGCTTCACCGCTCGCCGAGTCGATCACGGCGGTGAGGTTGTCGATCACGTGCGCCGCTTGCTGCGTTGCGATGGCAACGTCGCGCTTGTGCGCCTCGAAGTCGGGGGGCACGCGACCCGTCGTGATGGCACGGTCGAGCGCGTCGGTTGCCCGCTCGGCGCGCTGCATCGGACCCTTCAGGTCGTGCGCAAGGGCGTGGAACACGGTGTCCTTGAGGGCGTTCAAGTCCTGCAGGTCCGCCTGCGCCTGGAAGGCGAGGAAGCGACTGCGGTCGTAGGCGACGTACAGGATGACGCCGAACACCACGGCGCGCATCACCGTGTAGATCGTCGAGGTGTACTGCACGGCAACCTCGTGCAGGACGAGGGACGTTCCGATCATCGTGGCGGAGGAGGTGAGCATGAGCAGCGTCACGAACTGGGGTGACGCGTACGCCACGAGAGTCGTGATCATGAGGCTGATGACGTACATGGTGACAGGACCGGGCGCGGTGGGATTCGCCGCGAACACGGCGACGGCGAGGGCGACGGGCGCAATGATCGCCGCGTGGGCCAGGAGGCGCTCCCCAACCGTCGTTCGGGGGCGTCCTCGGCCCAGCATGTACGCGACGAGGAACAGGACGCTCACCCCACCCGATGCGAGCCGGATGAGCAGGAAGGCTGAAGCGGAATTTTCTGCCACGGGCGCGACGAACGCCAACTCCAGGCGAAACAGTAGGGGTGTGGTGAGCGTGACGAGGACGGCAAGGGCGGCAAGGACGTGCCATTGCCGCCGTTGCGACGCCTCGCGGTAGGCGCGCACCCGCGGGTCGCGTTCGGAGGCGACCGCCCACAACCACCAATCCCTGAGTGCACTCCACATGCATCGGATGCTACCGCCCCGTTGCATGAAACGGGAGCGAGAGAGCCGGTTTGTAGGCGCTTTCGGACAGCGGGGGCGGAAGGCAGGTCCGTACCGTGCAACGCAATGGGTCGCCGTGGGGTTGCCGCAAGCGCGCCCGGGTGACTCACGAATCCGGCGGGTTCGCGTTCATCGACGCTGCGTCGATGAACGCCGCAAGGCTCGGATCTTCGAACGGAGAGAGAAAGGGAGGAACGCATGTCCACCATTCGCCTCGGTCTCACGACCCTCCTCACCCTCGGTCTGCTCACCGCATGCGGCGTGAGTCCGACGAGCGGTGGGGGGACGGTCACCCGCATCGACATTGGTCCCGCTTCCGTCTTCGCCCTCATGCCCGGCGGCAGCGTGCACCTCGAACCCACGTTCGCCGGGAGTGGCAACATTCCCAGCGACATCGCCTGGTCGAGCAGCGATCCTGCCGTTGCCACCGTCAGCGCGGACGGCCTCGTGGAGGCGGTCGCGCCGGGCGAGACGCTCATCTCCGCCCGCAGCCTTGCCGACGCGGCGGTGGCGAGCGACGTTCGGGTCACCGTCACGGCCGCGCTCCCGAAGAGCGACGAGTTGGGTCTCGACGACGCTGGCAAGGCGGTCGCGGTGATCGACGGCGTCACCGTCCCCGCTGCGACCCTGGTTCGCGCAGGTGGCGTGCTCGAGGTGGCGGCGTCCACCCTGAGCCTTCGCTTGCAGACGCGTGACCCGTCGGGCAGCACCCTCCCCATCCTCGGGTCGGCGACGTACGTGACGGGCACGAGCTCCGGCTCGATCGAGGTGCAGGGCAGCGACTTCGCGCCCGGCTCGCTTGTCGGCATCTTCCTTGGTGAGGACGGTCGCGAACTCGGCACGATGGTCGTGCGCGAGGATCGCACGTACTACGGCATGCTTCCCCTCCCCGAGGATGTGGAGGCGGGCGACTACACGCTCTTCGTGGCGGGTCAACGCTCCACGAGTGACGCGGCGATGCGCGCGTCGCAAACCGACGGGCCGACCGTCGTGGCGGTCCGCATGCGCGTCCAGGAGGACTCGACGGAAGCGATTCACGCACTCAGCATCGAACCGTCGCTCGTTTCGCTCGCACCGGAACAGTCGGTGCAACTCACCGTGTCGTCCATCGTCACGGGCGGCGCAAGCCGCGACGTGACGTGGCAGTCGAGCGACCCGGACGTCGCGAGCATCGATGCGCTCGGCATCGTCACCGCCGTGGCGAATGGAACGGCCACCATCACGGCCACGAGCACGTTCGATTCCTCGGTGACCGCGACGGCCGACATCGTCGTGGCGACCTCCACCGTCGAGCAGCCCGATGCGAGCATGACGGTCACGCCCAGCAGGATCGAAGTGGGTGAGAGCGCGACGATTCGCGTGGTCCTGACCGACGGC
>CAJXWR010000013.1 GCA_913062675.1 uncultured Trueperaceae bacterium | reverse complement strand
GTTTCGTCATCACCGCCGGCGTGCCGTTCGGCATGCGGGGCTCCACGAACCTCATTCGCGTCGAACGGTTCCGCTGAGGAGCGCACCCACCCCCCAGCACGCACCCAAAAGGTGAGGGGCGGCCGCATCACGCGGCCGCCCCTCACGGTGCTCGACGGAGAGGGGATCAACCCTCCGAGACCACCAGAACCTTAAGCGTAATCTCGACTTCGGGGTGCGGGCGGTAGGGAATCTCGTACTCGCCCGTCGTCTTGATCGGTTCGGACATCTCGATCTTGCGGCGATCGACGTCCACGTCGTACGCGGTCTTGAGCGCATCGGCAATGTCCTTGTTCCCGACCGAACCGTAGATGCGCTCCTCGCCCGCCTTCACGCGAATCTCGACCGAAGCGTCAGCCAGCATCTCCTTGAGACGCTCCGCGTCGCCCTTGCGCTCGGCAAGTTGACGCGCACGCTGCGCGAGGCGAGCCTGCAACTCCGCCCGATTTGCGTTCGTGGCGGGCAGCGCCAAGCCTTGCGGCACGAGCCAATTCCGGGCGTAGCCCGGCTTGACGTGCACGACGTCCCCCGCGTCCCCCAAGTTCGAGACGGGTTCGAGAAGGATGACGTTCACTTGCGCACCAACTTCTCGGTGATCGGCACCAGGGCCAGCATGCGCGCGCGCTTCACCGTCGTCGCAAGGCGACGCTGATGCTTCGCGCACACGCCCGTCCGGCGCCGCGGCAGGATCTTGGCGGTGTCACTGATGAACCGCCGCACCATCCGCGAATCGTGATAGTTCGTAATCTCCAACTCGCCCGTACAGAACGGGCATACCTTCGGCCTACGGCCGCGTCGGCCGCCCGCACCGCGACCGCGGCGAGGGCCTCCTCGACTACTGCTCTCTCGTGCCATTAGAAGGGTAGATCCTCCTCGGGTGGAAATTCATCGTCAATGTCCAATCGTCGCTCGTCCTGTCCAGCCTGGGCACCACGGGCGTCGTCACGGTCTTGGTCTTGCTGTGGCGACGGTCCACGGCGGGTTCCGGGTCCACCAGCCCCGGGACCGCGAGTCAGGAACTCCACGCGCGACCCTTCGATACGCGTCGTGAAGCGGCGATTTCCGTCACGATCCGTCCACGAATCGTTCACGAGGCGGCCCGTCACGAACACGGGGTCCCCCTTCGCGAGTTCGGCACATCCTTCAGCCAGTTCGCGCCACACGTTCACGTCCACGTAGTGCGTACGCTCCTGGTCATTGCCACCACGGTCACGGTAGCGCTCGTTCACCGCCACGCTGAAACGTGTGACGGCCGCCCCCGAGGGCGTGTAACGAAGCTCCGCGTCGCGGGTCAGGTTGCCGATCAAGGTGACGAGGTTCAGCGCATCACGAAGACGCTGCTGGCCGCGCGAGTCCGCCATCGTGGGTTCGCCCTTCCGCGCTCCGAAGGTCAACCCTTCGACACGCGTGGCGACCACGTCGAGCGCAGAGCGGCGTTGCCCCTCCTGCGACTCCCAGGAGCGGTAATCCAAACGGCCTTCGAGGAACACCGGGTCTCCGGCATGCAACTGATCGGCGAGCATCTCCGCCTGGTTTCCGAACACCGTGGCTCGGTGGTACCAAGCGAGTTCGCGGTCCTTACCGTCGTCACCGACCACGTGGTCGTTCCCAGCCAGGTTCAGCTCCAAAATGGCCAACCCACCCGGGGTGTAGCGCATTTCGGGCTCCTGCACTAGGGTGCCGGCCATCATCACGTGGTTCAATCCTCGTGCCATCGTCTCCTCGCTTCGATGCGTAGAACGGACATTCCCGACACTTCCGTCGGAAACGCGAGCGAACGGCTCAGTCCGCCGCGGCAGCGGCTTCCGGAGCGGCTTCGCTCTTCTTCTTCAACGTGTGCCACTCGGGGCGGTCCTTGACGACCAAAACCCGCATGACGTTGTCGCGCTGCCGCAGCGAGGCTTCGATCACTTTCGGCGTGCTCGGCGGAAGCCGGAGCCGGTAGATCAAGTAGTAGCCCTCGTGCAGCTTGCGGATGGGGTAGGCGAGGCGTTGCGTGCCCCACTCGTCGAGCTTCAGGATTTCACCTTCCGCTCGCTCGATTTGCGCTTCCACCGCATCCTTCTCACTCTGCAACTGGGTTTCCGAAAGGTTCGGATCCAGAATCACGTTGAGGTCGTACTCGGCGTGTGTCGTGCTCATGCGTGTCCTCCTTTCCCTTGGCGTTCACCCTCCGCCCAACCCGAAATCAATCGAGACACAAGACGGAAATACCGTCAGGGACGTGTTTCCCTGACGTGGGCCACCGCGCGGACGCGGCAAGTGACGATGGTACCACGAAATCCCCGTCCTGCACGAGCCCCACGGCGCGCAAAGCGAGCATCACCACGCACCCGCCTCACCCTCGGCCCGAACGCAAGCCAACGCCTGCGCCACCACGAGCTCCACCCCCCGCACCAGCCGGTCCACCGCCTGCAACGCCGCATCCGCCGAAGCGACGTCCACCACCGGTGCACGCAACGCCGCCCAATCCAACGCACGCGTGGAAACCAACCCCTCGAGCTCGAACGCATCCCTTTGCGCGGCGCGCTCCGCATCACGCAGGGATGCCTCCCACGCCTCCCGCTCCGCCGCCAGCGACAAGGCCGGCAGGCTGCCCGAAGGACCCTCGTCAGGCGCAAGCGACAACGACAGCGACACGGCGTCACGCCCCACGTCCACCCGCGCCGATCCCACGAAAGGCCAGCCCGAAGGCGCACCCACCGAAAACCAACCCGACGCGTCCGGCGTGAACGCCGTTCCGCCTCCTGGCGCAGCCCACGAGCCCTGCACGCCCGCTCGAACGACCGGCAACCGCGCCGCACGCGCTTCCGCCCTCGCGTCCAAGCTCGCGGCCTCCACCCGGTCCCTCGCCAACAACACGTTCACGTCCCCCGCCGGGCAGAACGAACCCTCGTGGGAAGCCAACACGCTCTCCCACGCGTCCCGGCCGAGAAGCCAAGCCACGGGAATCCCCAAACGAGCCGACAATCCCTCAGCCAGCCAAAGCGCATCGAACGCCACGGCATCACGCGCAGCCAGCAGCGTCGCGTAGCGGGCGGCGTCCGGACCTTCCCGAGGCGCAGGCTGCAAGGCAAGCGCATCCAGAATTTCGGTTTGACGTTCGGACCGCCACAACGACAACCACCCCCACACGACCTCCATCACCAACGAATCGATGTGCACCACGCGCTGCACCGCGGCCGTCCTTTGGCCCGCCACGCGCTTCGCCTCCTCCCGCACGCCCGTGGGGTTCACGACCAGCCACCCCCACGAGGCAGCCAGCGACCCTCCCACCTCACCTGCAGGCAGGAGGGATGCATCGAGCGAGAGGGTGGGGGTGAACGCCGAAGCGTTCCCCCCAGAGGCGAGATCCACCGCAAGGCGGGCAGCATCGAGCTTCACTTCCGCCGACTGCAGCCACTCCGCCACCGCCACGTCGACGGCGTCCCGAACGGGCTCGGGTAGGTCGGCTGCAAACGGTGCCGGCACCTGAGCAGCCACCACGCCGACGACGAGCCATGCAGCAGGAACGGCGCGACGCAAGGCCAAGCGAACACACCGGGCGCAGCCACCGGCAAACCCCGCCACGGCGTCACCGAATCCTGTTCGTGACGTACCCAAGGCGCGTCAGGGACGTCGTGTAGGGACCCGACGCACGATCCACCACGCGGCGACTCCCATTCGCAAGATCCTGGTACTGCTTGCCCTGCACCTGATAACGCGTGGTTTCGAGCCGCGTGTAGATCTTCAACGCCGTCCACGGATCCACACGCTTCGTCATGGTGCGCGTCACCGTCTGCCGCGTCTCCCCGCCAATCGAAGCGCGGAAGTAGTTCGCGTACCCACCCGAGAACCCGACGTTACGGACCGTCGTGCGCTGGTAACTGAACCGATGCTCGAGCGGTTGACCGTCACGATTCGTGACGTGGTCGATCAAAACCGACACGCCCGGGTCGACCGAACGCACCGTCTGCGACGTAGTCACCCAGTAGGGGCGCCCCACCGGGTCGGTGCCGTGGTCACGACCTCCACCACCGCCACCACCGCCCGCAGAGCAGGCCGAACCGCACCCCCCACCGTGCAGCGACGACGTCTCCTGAAGCGGAACGAGATCGTGCCCTTCTTGTGCCTGCACCGTGCCGAACAGAAACGCGAAGGAGAAGAGAACGACGAGCCACGAAGCGAGCGAGACGCGACGCCCAACGAACCGAGATGCTGCCAACGAAACGTACATGAGAACCTCCAAAGCTAGGGTGCTGCCCGCGGTGGCGACACCTACCCGACGACTACGCCATCGGCCTCACCCCCCTTCAAGCCACGACCCACGCCAAGACCCAGGCCATGCGCCACGATCCCGAGGACCCAGCAAGCGAACGCCGTCACCCCCACGCCATCCCCCCAACGCCGAAACGGCGTCACCCGCTCCGCCAGGGGGACGTCCACGGCCAACGACGCCACGAGCCCATGCCACGTCGATGCCACGACGCGACCCCACGCATCCACCACCGCTGACGGTCCCGTCGCCTGCACGAACACCACGGGAAGGCCCAACTCCACCGCACGCATCCGCGCGGCCCGCAAGTGCAAACCCGGCACGGTCGATCCCCCTGCATAGGCATCGTTCGCGAGCACCACGATCACGTCCGCATCCGCCCGGGCGAGTTGACGCATGAACCCGGGAAACAACGCCTCGAAACACAACACCGGCGCAACCTTCACCCCGCCCCACGAGAAGGGCGGCTGCACCGTCCCTGGCATCACCGCCCGCTCCACCCACGGAACGAGTCGCCGTTTCTCCTGCACGACCGACAGCACGCCATCACGCCACAACAACGCCCCGTTCCACACCTCGCCACGCCGCTCGAACGCTGCGCCCAACAGCACGTCCGAATCGCGAGGGAACCAGGCGGGCGAACTCGACCCGACCCGCCAAGGGCGAGGGAGCGACGCCTCCGGCCACACCACCAAGCGACCCTCCAAGCCCGCCCCTTCACTCCGGAAACGAAGCACGTTCTGGTGAAACCCCTCCGCAACCGGATCGAATCGAGCTGCCGCCATTTCCACGGGCGTGGGCGCATGCTGCACGATGCGCACGGGAAGCACCGTCCGGCCGCCACCCCCCATGCCCGAAGCCGCAGCCGCCTCGCCATGCACGCGTGGCCCATCGATCACCCCACCGTTCGACGGAACGGCGAGCCACACGGCCAGGCCGAGGACGACACCCGCCAACCAACGACCCGGCGCATGCCACCGCCAGGCCGTGAACACGAGGCCCGCCACGAGCCACAGCAGCACCGTCGCGCCACGTGGACCGCCCCACGCGAACACCTCACGCGCTGCACCCTCCACCCACACACTGCCCAACGTCATGAACGGCAACCCCCACGAGCCCCACGAAGCCGGCACACGCCATGCGAACTCCACCGCCGTCCACGACACGCCCACCCACCAAGCCAACGCTGCAGGTCGTCGCCGCGCTCCCCACGCCATCCACCCCACGACGAGGAACGAACCCGCCACGAGCAACGTGCCAAGCAACGCCACCGCAGGTGACACCGGCGCGTACGCCCCCATCACCACCGAAGCAGGCGCAAGGGCCACCAGGTACGCCACGACAAGCGATTCACGCAGCGAGCGAGCGCGCCACCACGCCTCGAGCGCCCACACGCCCCCCACGACGCCCAACGCACCCAAAACGCCAGGCCGGAGCGCAACGCTCAACGCCACGGCCGCCAGCGACGCGAAGAGGAGGGCGTCACGACGTTTCACGCGCCCTCCCCCCACCGCAGGTAGCGACCCGAGAAACGGGCAAGGAACCGATCGACGTGCCACACGCCTGGACCCCGCTGCGGATCGATCACGTGCAGGTACGCGCCCGCCTGCTCCACCACCCACACGAAATGCCCGTACGGTCGATCGAAATGCGCGACGAATGCACCCTCGGGCACCACGCGGCGAGGCGCGCGACGCCACACCCCCACGAGCCCATGCATCCCCGCCAAATCCAGAAACGCCTTGAGCGTGATGCCTTCCGGACCCGGCGGAGCGGCCGCCAACAACTCGGCCTCGGGAACCGGCGTGCCCCGCCACGCCAAGATCGTCGCCAGCAACGCCGCGCCACACCCCGCCGGGTGGCTCTGCAACACCACCGGCTCGATGCTCGTCGCGCGGTACGCGCGCGCCTCACGCGCAGCCCAGGCCCCCTCCAAGAGCGGAACCGCCAGCACCCCAGCCACGAGAAGCCATGCCGCCATGCTGCGCACGTCCAACCGCACCCGCACACCGCTGCAACGACGAAGACCACGAATCATGCCCGGAACCGTAGACGCTTCCAGGCCACCCGGAGAGAGGCCACGGGGCGGGAACCGAGCAGCAACCCGGAGGAACCGTAGCTGCCCCCCGAACGGCACTCAACCCCCTCCCCTCAAATGCTTGAGGGGTTCTCAGCCGTCAACCCCGCCACCCCCTGAAGCGCAGCACCCACCAGCGCGTAGCGACGCGGCGTACAACACGCGCCATACCGCGGCCGGGAGGCTCGCCGTCAAGTCCCCAGCCCAGCGTGGGGCGTGCTGGTGCGTCAGCCGAACAAGCCGCGCAGGACGAACGACAGGTTCGCAGGTCGCTCTGCCAAACGCCGCGTGAAGTAGCCGTACCAATCCTCACCAAACGGCGTGTACACGCCCACCGACTCGCCCTCCGCGAGGAGTTGCGCCTGCAAGCGCGGTTTCACGCCGTAGAGAAGTTGGAAGGTGACCCGGTCGCGTGGCACGCCTCGCGCGTCACGTTCCCGCTGGGCGTAGCGAATGAGCTTCTCGTCATGGCTTGCGACGTGCACGATGCCTCCCGCATCGAGCATCGTGTCGAGCAGGGACCGGTACGCCCCGTCCACGTCCGCCTTGTCCGGGTACGCCACGCTCGACGGTTCCCGGTACGCGCCCTTCACGAGGCGGAGTTCGGGTACGACGCTTCGTGCGGTGAGGCGCGCAAGGTCGGCCTCGGTCCGGTACAGGTACGACTGCAGCACGGTCGACACGTGGGTGTGCCCCTCGTCATGAAGCGATTCGAGGAGGCGCAGCGTGTCGTCGACGCGGGGGTGGTCCTCCATGTCGAGGGCAAGGCGGACGCCCACCTCACCTGCCCGTTCGGCGAGGGGACGCAGATGCGCCAGGGCCACGTCGAAACCCAGGCCAAGCCCGACCTGCGTGGGTTTGATCGACAGCATCCGCGGTCCTGGCACCTCGGCGAGCGCATCGATCGTGGCGCGAACCCCCGCTGCCATGACGCCCGCAGTCTCCGGATCGTCGACGAACTCGCCCAACAAATCCAGAATCGGGTACTTCCCTTCCGCAGCGATGGCGTGCGCCGCCTTCACGCCCGCCTCGAGATCCTCGCCAGCCACGAAACGGTTCGCTCCGAGGCGTAACCCCCGTCGACGTGCGAATCGTTCGAGCGGTTTCCAGCCGGAAACGGCCAGGATGACGTCGCGGTAGGCGCTCACGAGGGGACTCCCACCGACGGGTCGCGCGCGAAGCGCTCCGCCACGATGCTGCGGAAGTGCTGCACGTGGCGTTGCATCGCCGCCTCGGCTGCGGCACCGTCGCCCACCGCAATGGCATGAGCCACGGCCTGGTGCTGTTCCCGCGTGTCGGTCGAGGCGTTCCGATCGCGGGTCACCACCTTGACGGGCGTCACGTGCCCCTCGAGCATGTCGAGCGCGCGAAGGAGGGCGGCGTTGCCGGCAAGCTCGGCCACCCTTCGGTGGAAGGCGAGATCCGCCTCGATCTGAGCGGCCTCGTCCAACGGGTCGTCCATCTCCATGCGCTTCAGGAGCGCAGCGAGGGAGGCGCGCTGGCGGGGCGTGGCGCGCTCCGCGGCAAGGCGGGCGGCCATCCCTTCGAGCTCGGTGCGCACGTCGTACGCGTCGAGCGCCTCCTGCAACCCGGGCCGCCGAACCCGCACGCCCTGCGTGGGGTGCGCCTCGAGCAGCCCTTCCTGCTGCAGTTGCTTGAAGGCTTCGCGCACCGGGGTGCGTGACACGCCGAACGACGTGGCCAACTCCGACTCGCGTAACCGCGTTCCGGGCGGCCAGGTGGCGACGAGGAGGCGCTGCCGCAAACGGGCGTGCACCTTGTCGGCCACGGTGGGCGTCCGCGCGATGCGATCGCCGCTGGGGGTGAGGGGACGCGCGATCGTCACGACGCCTCAGAACCGCTCGGTGACGGTCTTCGCTTCCAGGAACAAGCGGATGTAGTCCGGTCCGCCCGCCTTCGCGTTCGTGCCACTCATGTCGAACCCGCCGAACGGTTGCACGCCCACGAGGCTGCCCGTGATCTTTCGGTTGATGTACAAGTTGCCCACGCGAAACTCGCTTCGGACCCGTTCGATGCGGTCCCGCAAGCGACTGAACAGTCCGCCCGTGAGGGCGTACTTCGTGTCGTTGGCAAGTTGGAGTGCATGGTCGAAGTCGCGTGCACGGACCACGGCGACGACGGGACCGAACACTTCCTCCTGCGCAAGTTCGCTGTCGGGATCGACGTCGGTGAAGATCGTCGGTTCGATGAACCAGCCGGCGTCCGATCCGGCGTTCCCACCCATGAGGAGGGTGGCGTGCGGTTTCGCGCGATCGATGAACCCGAGGATCTTGGCGTGCTGCACCTCGTCGATCACGGCAGCCACGTCGGCATTCTGCTCAGCGTCGCCCACCTGCAGGCGTTCTGCGCGGACGCGCACCTTTTCGACCAGCGCGTCGTGCACCTCGTCGACGACGATAAGGCGGCTCATGGCGCTGCACTTCTGGCCTTGGAACCCGAAGGCGGCGGCGATGGCAGCGTCGGCAGCGGCATCGAGATCGGCGGTCTCGTCGACGATCATGGCGTCCTTGCCCCCCATTTCCATGAACACCTTCTTGAGGAACCCCTGTCCCGGTTGCACCTTCGAGGCGCGCTCGTAGATGCGCATGCCGGTGCCGACCGAACCGGTGAAGTTGATGAAGCGGGTGCGCGCATCGTCGACGAGCGCGTCACCCAGAACGGCATCCTCGCCGGTGAGGAGGTTCACCACGCCGGGTGGGAAGCCTGCTTCGTCGAGCATGTCCATGAACAGGCCCGCGATGATGGGCGTCTTCGGACTTGGTTTGAGGACGACGGTGTTCCCCGCGACGACGGGACCGACGGTCGTGCCGACCATGATGGCGAGCAGGAAGTTCCACGGTGGAATGACGACGCCCACCCCGAGGGGCTGCAGCGTGAGGGTGTTCTCCTCCCCAGGGTACGGGTAGGTTTCGAGGCGGTCATCGAGGTCCATCGCCTGCCGGGCGTAGTACTCACAGAAGTCGATGGCTTCGGCAACGTCCGCCTCGGCCTCGAGGTAGTTCTTGCCGGCTTCGAACACTTCCCAGGCGGCGAGTTCCCACTTGCGTCTGCGCATGACGGCCGCGAGTTTCACGAGGGCGCGAGCGCGGTGCACCATCGGCAGGGAGCCCCAGCTCTCGAAGGCGCGCTGGGCGGCCTGGAAGGCATCCTCGATGTCGTTCGGGCCGGCAGCGGCCGCTCGGCCGACGAGCACGTCTCGTTTGCACGGGTCGTGCGATGCAAGCCACTGGCCGGTGGTGCGCCGTTGACCGTCGATGACGAGAGGCCATTCCTGGCCGAGTCGAGCGCGGACGGATTCGAGTTCGGCTTGGAAGCCATCTCGGGTGCGGGGATCGGCGAAGTTGCTGTACGGCTCGGTGGCGTAGGGCTCGAACGGATCGATCATCGGACTCCTCCTTCAAAGGGGCGGCATCGCGAACGCAAAATCTGTATACAGTATACAGAATTGGGTGGGCGGGAAGGCAGGCGTACGCCCGCCACGTGACACGAACCGCATCCACCCACCACGTTCCCCGCCTATGCTGTTCCGCGTGCCGACGCGGTCCCCGACCCGCCATTCCCTTTCCCACGGCGCACGCCGCCTTGGGCGTCCCCTCCGCGTCGCGCACCTCGCCCTCACCCTGCTTCTCCTCGGGCACGTCGCCCACGCGCAAGTGCTCGACCTCGGCACGCAACCCAATCCCGTCGTCGACCCCGGCCTCCCCTTCGAAATCCGCCTCGCCCCAGGATCGGTCGCCACCTTCGTCCTCGGAAAGAACGTCTTCACACCCGAAACGCTGTCCGCCTTCCTCATCGACATCGATCCCTTTCTCGAGCGCGCACGCGACGAAGCCACAAGGGGCACCGTCGTCGTGCACCGCGTGAACGGCGAACGCGGCTACCTCGCTCTCTCCACCAGCCCATTCCGCGACGGGCCCGCCTTCCTCCTCACCCTCCAAGGAGAAGCCGTCCGCTCCTTCCAGGACGAAGCCGCCCTCCTCACCACCTTCAACCGCCTCGCCCGGTACCTCATCGTCACCCTCGACGTGCGACCCCCACGCCCCCAGCGCGGTGGCAACCCCAACCCCGCCACGTCCCCCAACCCACCCTCTCTCGCCCGTTGAGGGCACGGTAGACTCCACCCCATGCGCACCGAAACCGGCGACAGGACCACCTGGTTCCCCCGCGACCTGCTCGACGTCGTGCGCACCCTCCACGACACGCCGCACCGGTTCGCCTTCAACTTCGCTGGCGTGGGCGCATGGACGCTCGCCCTCCTCCATGCCGTCCCGGGAAGCAGCCGCACCATTCTCGAAGCCACCGATGCCTACCACCCGCAAGCGCTTACCGAACTGATCGAACGAAGCGGCCTCGAGGCCCCCACCCAGGCCGTGTCCGCTGCGGTTGCCGACGCGCTCGCCGCGCGCACCCTCGAGCGTGCCGATGCCCTCACGCAGAGCGACGAACCCCGAACCCCAACCTTTGGGGTGGGTCTCACCGGCACCATCGCCACCGACCGCACGAAGCGCGGCGAGCACCGTTTCCACCTCGCCGTCCGCGATCACCTGGGTACCGAACGGTTTTCCATCACCCTCGAAAAGGGTGCGCGTGACCGCATGGGCGAAGAGGAGCACGTCGCCCACTGGCTGCTCTACGCCATCGGGCGTGCAAGTGGGCTCATGGGCCACGAGCCACCCATGCAACGCGAAGCCGAAGCTCTCGACCACACCTTCCACCCCACCCCCGCCTTCCACGCCTTCCTCGACGGCGACGTCGACGTACTCCACCTCGACCGCAACGGCGAGGTCGACCCTTCACCGCCTCACTACGCCGGCATCGTCTCCGGCAGTTTCCACCCCATGCACTACGGTCACCGCGAACTCGCGGACGCCGCCGAGGCGCACCTTGGTGGACCCGTCGCCTTCGAAATGGCGCCCACGAACGCCGAGAAGGAACCCACGAGCCCCCTCGGCATCCGTTCGAGGGCGACGCAGGCGTACGGGGTGCGACCCTTGCTCCTCACCCGCGCGCCACTCTTCAGCGACAAGGCGACACGACTCCCCGGCACCGTCTTCGTCGTGGGTGTCGACACGGCCCGTCGCGTCCTCGAGCCCCGCTTCTACGGTGGTGAGCAGGAACGCAACGAAGCGTTCGAACGCCTCCGGCAGCAAGGCAGCCGATTCCTGGTCGCGGGACGTTCCGGAGGGGATGCCTTTCGAACCCTCGAGGATCTCGACGTCCCCACGCAAGCCACCGACCTCTTCGAGGCCCTCCCCACGTTTCGTGCCGACGTATCCAGTACGGAACTCCGTACGCAATGGAACTAACCCTCGAACACAAACAATACGGCACCGAACAGTTAGAACCGAGTATTCACAAAAAACGTAAGAACGCGGTACGATGCGTTTGCGAGGGGGCAAGTGCTTGACATGACTCGAGCCCACCACGTCCCAACCGCGATGGTGTTGCTCTCTCGCAAGGTCGACCAGGACCGCGACATCCATGGTCGACCCCTCCGGAACGAGCGGCCACCCTCCGGTGGCCGCTCACTTATCGAACGAGGGCCATACCCCCCGGGCTAGGGCGGCACGCCGAAGCGCCGTCAAGTACCGCAGGTACGCGCGCCTCGCCTGATCCAACGAGCGCGCATCCTCCACCCGCGCCTCCGCCAAGCGCCAACGCTCCAACGCGAATGCGTGCGCGCGCTCCGTCGACGCAACCTCCGCCTCCCACGCCTCGATGAAACCTTCCTGCGCCCTCACCATGGCGTCCTCCGCGTCACGCACCGTTTCCTGCGCCTCACGCGCGTCACTCCCGAAACGGAACGATGCTGACACCTCCGCCCAACCGCGCTCCTGCGGTGTCCCCCGCCAGGCCCCCTCCAACGCCGCGCGTTGCCGCCCTTCCCGAAGTGCCCACCGCGCCTCAAGCCGTCCTTGCGACCCGGCGTACCCGACCTCCACCCCCAACGAGGGCAGGAACGCGGCCACCCGCCGCCGCTCACTGCGAGCCAAAGCCGCAGCCTCCCGCAACGTCAAGGCGAGGAAGGCAGGCAACTCCTCCACCGGACGCGGACCCGGTAGCGATCCCGCTGGACGTGCGTCGCCACCTAGGTCGACCGCGACCCCCGCCGTCGAACCCTGCGCCTCCTCCAACTGCCACGACGCTTCCTCCACCGCCAGCATCGCCTCACGCACCACCAGGGACTCCGCCGAGGCGCCCTCCTCCTGCAACGCAGCAAGCGACGCGCGAACTTCTTCCACTTCCGCCTCGGCCCGCGCAAGCACCACCGGAACACGCCGCGCCTCGATCAACGCCTCGCACCACGCCTCCCGCCACGCCCCAATCGCCTCGAACACCCGCGCTTCGGCCAGCAACGTTTCACTCCGCAACGGATCCCACGCCACGCGCGCGCCTGGTGTCAGCGTCGGCGTCACCACACCCACCCGACGAGGATCATCCCGCCGAACCACGCGCACCTCGGGATCGAGCGTCACCTCCGCCGTCAACGCGCGACGCTCCCCCCGCCAAGCGGCGACCGCGGCACGAAACGCGCCCTCCGCCTCCAGCACCCCACCCGGCAACGCTGCACCCTCCGGCCACGACACCGGACCGGCGGGCAACACCCGAGGGAACGAACCCAAATCGGTCAGGAAAGAAGACATGACCGCGACGCTACGCACCCCACGTGACGGCTCCGTGACGCCACGCACCCCCCGTCACCGGGACGCTTCACGCCCCGACCGTCCCGCGCGAATCCGCAACCACGATGCGGCATCTGCGCGATACTCGCCCAATGCGCTTTCACCGCGACGCCTTCCTCAGCGGCGTTCGAGACGTCGCCCCCATGATGCTAGGCGTCGCCCCCTTCGGCCTCATCACCGGCGTCAGCGCAGCCAGCATCGGGCTCACCCCCACCGAGGCCATCGGCATGTCCATCATCGTGTTCGCCGGCGCATCCCAACTCGCCGCCATCGCGCTCCTCGAGCAAGGCGCCGCCGTCGCCGTCATCCTCCTCACCACCTTCATGATCAACCTACGCATGGCCATGTACAGCGCGTCCCTCGCCCCCTGGCTCCGCACCATCAGCCGACCCATGCGAAGCCTCATGGCCTACCTCATGACCGACCAGGCCTACGGCTTCAGCATCCTCCGCTTCCGCCGCGACCCCGACACCCCCAAACGCGAGTACTACCTCGGAATCGCCACGCCCCTCTGGTTCCTCTGGCAAGCGGCCACCGCACTCGGCGCCATCGTGGGAACGCAAGTGCCCGAAGACTGGCAACTCGACTTCGCCATCCCCCTCACCTTCCTCGCACTCCTCGCACCCGCCGTCCGAGACCGGCCCGGACTGCTCGCCGCCCTCACCGGAGGGGTGCTCTCCCTCACCCTCGCCGGGTTGCCCTACAACCTCGGACTCGTCCTCGCCGCCCTCCTCGGCATCACCGCCGGCACGATCGCCGAGCGGTTCACCACCGCCACGACTTCGGAGGACGCGTCATGACGTACCCGTACTACTGGGCGCTCCTGATCGGCATGATGATCGTCACCTTCGCCCTGCGCGCGTCCTTCGTCCTCCTCCAGGACCGCCTCACCCTTCCCCCCTTCGTCAGGCAGGCACTCACCTACGTCCCGCAAGCGGTTCTCGCCGCCATCGTCGCGCCCGCCCTCTTCGCAGACTCCAGTGCGAGCCTCGGCGGCGTCCTCGACGTCCGCATCCCTGCCGCCCTCCTCGCCCTGTACGTAGCGGCACGCAGCAAGAGCGTCCTCGCCACTCTCGGCGTGGGCATGGGCACGCTATGGCTCCTGAGTTACCTCGCGAACCTCGCCACCTGAATCAAGGCACGAGACTGCGCAACCGCTCGTCCTCGAGCAACGCCTTGATGTCGTTCACGCGATCCTTCGGGAAGATCAACACGGTATCCCCCCGCTTGACGATCACGAGGTCCTCCACTCCGAACGCCACGAGCACGTCCTCCTCCCCGTCCGTGTACACGATGTTGCCCGACGCGTCGTGCCCCGCATGCACCCCAAACACGGTGCGGGCCTCCCCCGCGTGCTGCGGAAGCAACCGCTCCAACGCCCGCCAGTCGCCAATGTCGTCCCAACCGAAATCGCCCTCCACCAGGAAGGCATTGCGCGCCTTCTCCATCACCGCGTAATCGATGCTGATCTTGGGAAGCTCCGCGAAGCGGGCATCCCGCTCCACCCCCGACGCCACCTGTGCAATCGGATTCAGCAATTCCGGTGCATGCGCCTCGAATGCCGCGAGGATCGACTCCACCGTCCACACGAACATCCCCGCATTCCACAAGTACCCACCCTCCGAGAGGAACCGTTCGGCACGCTGCCGCGTCGGCTTCTCCACGAACCGCGCCAGGCGAAACCCGCCCTCCACGCGCTCCCCGCGCTGCAAGTACCCATACGCCGTCGCAGCCCGCCGGGGCGTGATGCCAATCGTCACCAACCCCGCCTCCCGCTCTGCAAGCGCCATCGCCGCGCGCACCACCTCATGGAACCGCGGCACGTCCTCCACCCGGTGATCCGACGCGAAAACGCCCATCACCACGTTCCCGAAACGCTCCTGCACGGCAAGCGCGGCGAGCGCCACGGCAGGTCCGGAATCCCGTCCGGTCGGCTCGACCAGAACGTTCCCCTCGGGAAGCTCCGGCAACTGTTCCCGCACCAGGTCCACGTACCGCGCACCGGTCGCCACCACCACCCGCTCGACGCCCCCCACGAGCGGTGCCACCCGCTCCACCGTGGCCTGCAACAAGGTACGACCCGAGCGCTCGAGATCGAGGAACTGTTTCGGGCGAGCCTCGGTCGACAACGGCCAGAAGCGCTGACCACGACCCCCCGCCATCACCACCGCAACGGCGTCCATCATGCCGTCAGCCTACCGCGGGTCGTGAAGGCGGTAGAGCGCGTTCAACGTCGTGCGGAACCCCGCCTCCGTCTCGGCCCGAACCACCTCGGTCGGCACGTCGGTGACGAAGCCCACGTCCCGCGCCCAACCATCGAGCGTTGCCACGTCCGGGAGGGTCATGCGGCGATCCTCCTCACCGAAACCGAGGTACACGTGCTCGTGTCCCTTAACCGGCCTGAGGGGGACGCCCTGCGGCTGCGAATCCGCACCGAAGTTCGCGACGAGCAACCGCCCACCGGGTGCGGTCAACGCCGCCAACTGTGCCAAAACGCGCCGGAACGCCTCTTCATCGGGCAGGTCCTGCAGCACGCCCAAGGCCACGACCAGGGGGAACGGACCGACCGATGCGGGCCACGATCCCCCAAGGTCGAGCAGGTCGAGCCGCTGCACCCGCCGCTCCGCCTCGGCATCACCGACGAGGGTGGCCACGCGAGCGCGCGTCGCCTCCACCATGGCGTCGGCAGCGTCGAACGCCACCGCGTCATGGCCCCGCTCGAGGGCAGCCACGACGTTGCGTCCCCCCGCACACCCCACGTCCAGAATCGGACCGAGGTTTGCATCCTCGTCCAGCAGGGCGACCAGGCGATGATCGGGTGGACGGTTCCCCATCCGCTCCGCCATCTCCGCCCGGTTCCAAAAGGCGTTGCGTACCTCGCGCGTCACGAACGCTCCCAAGCAGGACCCCCGGCGGGGTTCACCAGGCGCTCCTCGCGTTCGAGCGCGTGAATGCGCGTCATCTCCTCGTCCGACAGGAAGAAGTCGAACACCGCCAAGTTCGCTTCACGGTGCGCGGCCGATGCCGCCTTCGGAATCGCCGCCACCCGCGGTTGTTGAATCAACCAGCGCAGGGTCACCTGCACGGGGGACACGCCATGCGTTGCACCAATCTCCTGAAGGACGGGATCGTTCACCACGGCACCCTTCGCAATCGGGCTGTACGCCGTCAACAACCAGTCACGCGCCTCCGCCAATTGCAGGAGGGGGCGTTGATGCAGGAACGGGTGGTACTCCACCTGGTTCGCGAAGATGCGCTGCGCATCGTCCGCCCTTCGCGCTAGCGACGGTGGAAAGTTGCTCACCCCGAGGTGCCGCACCAACCCCTCGTCCTGCAACAGGGCGAGTCCTTCCAACGTCTCCTCGACGGGAACGTCGGGGTTCGGCCAGTGCAGCAGCATCAGGTCGACGTGCGTCACGCCCAACGCCTTGACGCTTTCCCGCGTCGAGCGCACCACGTCATCGAATGCGAACAGGCTGGGTCGCACCTTGCTGACGAGGAACACCTCGTCCCGGGGCACGCCACTCTCCCTCAGCGCACGCCCCACCTCCGCCTCGTTCTCGTACCCCTGCGCCGTGTCGACGTGCCGGTACCCCAAGGCAAGCGCATGCTTCACGGCGTCGACGCACGCCTCGCCACGAAGCTGCCAGGTGCCGAAACCCAGCGCCGGCACGCACGTTCCCTGAATCAGGTGATGCATCATGCTGGACGGTACCGCGCTACGAACGCTCTTTCGCCTCACTCACCGTCGTCCACACCGGTTCGGGCTCGATCGCATCGGCGGTCGCGGGACCCGTGTCGGTCCACCCCTCGGTCTGCAGCGTCATGACGGGCGTGACGGTCATGTCCTGGTCGAGCAGGACCTGACACGACAGGCGCACCGACCCGAGCAAACCGTTCTCCGCGAGTTTCACGGCTTCCGCCTCCGTCATCGCTTCCGGCTCCCCGTCCTGCACTTCGACGCGGCAGGTCGTGCAGCGCGCCTTTCCACCGCAACGGTGCCCCACGTCGAACCCAAGCGCCTCGATGGCGTTCACCAGGCGCGTGCCTTCGGGAAAGGACTTCGAAACGTCCCCAATCGTCAAGGTTGGCATGTTTCCTCCTCACGTCCTTCCACCCTGCACGGCGCAAACCCGCGTGGGGAAGGAACCTCCGACGATACGCACGCGATGGCTTCCATGACGGCGCGCCACGTCACGAACTCCGCTCGGTTCAGTCCTCACCGCGACGCGTGAACCGTCGCGCCACCGAAGCAAGTTCCGGAAGCCGGAGCGCCACGGCCGCCGCGACGTAGCCAGCGACCCCCAACGCGCCACCCACCACGAGGCGCAACGACCAGCCCCACCAATCCGCCGGAACGATCCACGACGCGCCCCAAGAAGCGGCGAGCCAGCCGACGAGGGTAGCGAGCAACACGCGTGCCAAGTGCCCCACGGCACCCGCCAACCCCACGCCTTCCCGCCGGAGCGTCCAGGTGAACATCACGGCGAGTTGCAGCCACGCGGCCGCCACCGCACCCCACGCCAAGCCCGCCACCCCCAACCGCGGACCCAACACCAGGAAGGCGGCACCCTGCACCGTCAAGAATCCCACCGCCACGATGATGGGCACCCGCACGCGCCCCCGCACGTACCACGCGCGTGACAACAACTGCTGCAACCCCAGCGGAACGACCGCCCACCCAATCGGTCCCGAAGCCGCCACCGTCAAGGCGATCCGCTCGGCATCCAACCCGCGCCCCAGGAGCGACGTCCAGTCGAACACCACCCGCGTCGCGGGCTCCGCCAGGGCGGCAAGTAGCGCACCCGCCGGTGCGGACAGGAACGCAATGAACCGAACGCCGTCCAGGAGCGTCCCCCCGAACGCCTCCGGATCCTCCTGCGCCAGGCGCGACAAGCGTGCGTACCAGGCCAACGCTGGACTCACCGCGAACAACCCCAACGCCAGGGACAGGAACAAGTCCGCGTTGAACCAGGCGGTTTGCGACCCGACCGGCAGCGCGTCCAACACGCGTGTCGCCACGACGTTCACCACCTGCCGCCCACTCGTCGTCACGGCGAACGGAAGCATCAACAACAGCACCGCCGCCAACTCCGGGTGCCACGGGACCCGCACGCCGGGCCACAAGCCCGCGCGCGACAACGTCGGGATCTGCACCAGGAACTGCGCGAGGCCGCCCAAGGCGAACGCCACCGCCAAGGGAACCGCCGCACCCGGCAGGGTGACCATCCCCACCACCGCCACGACGTTGAACGCGACCGGCGCCCAGGCCGGCGCGAAGAACCGCTCCTCCGCCTGAAGAATCCCCATGGCCCACGCCGACAAACTCACGGCGAACAGGAACGGGAACACCGCGCGTGTGAGGCGAACGGCGAGGTCCGCATCCACGCTGCCCGCCTCCCCCAAGAGAAGCTGCACGATCCAGGGTGCTGCAAGCGTCGCCGCGAGCACCAGCACGCCATTGACGAGCAGCAGCACCGACAGCAGCGCGCCTGCAAGGCGGTGCGCTTCCTCTCCCGAGGCACGCAAGCGGGCGTACACGGGAACGAACGAGTTCGACAGGGCCCCCTCGGCCAACAACTCGCGAAACAGGTTCGGGACGCGCCACGCCACCGTGAACGCATCCGTCACGCGCGCATCGAACAACTGGTTCAACAGCGAGTTGCGCAGCAAGCCGGTCAACCGGCTCGCGAGCGTCCCCACCATCAACACGACGGCGCCGCGCCCCGCCGAACGGGTATCACCGCTCGCCGGTTCGCGCGTCACGAATCGTGCCTCCTGCTCAGGTGAAGCGCCGGAACACCAACGCGGCGTTCTGGCCACCAAACGCGAAGTTCTGGCTCACCGCCACGTCCACCTGCACGTCGCGCGCCTCGTTCGCCACGAAGTCGAGATCCAACTCCGGATCGGGATCGTGCAGGTTCCGCGTGGGCGGCAACACGCCCCCCGCAATCGCCTGCACCGTCGCAATCGCCTCGATGCCGCCCGCCGCGCCGAGCGTATGCCCCGTCATCGATTTCGTGCTGCTGACCGGTGGCGCCGAGTCGCGCTCCCCGAACACCGTCTTGATGGCCAGCGTCTCGTTCAAGTCGTTCGCCGGGGTACTCGTCCCGTGCGCATTGATGTACCCCACGTCGCTCGCATCGACGCCCGCGTCGCGCAGCGCCCACGTCAAGCACCGTGCCGCGCCCGCACCCCCCGGAGCGGGTGCCGTGATGTGGTGCGCATCGGCACTCGTCGCGTACCCCACGATCTCCGCGTAGATGCGTGCACCACGCGCCTTAGCGTGCTCGAGCTCCTCGAGCACGAGAATGCCGGCCCCTTCCCCCGCCACGAAACCGTCCCGCTCCCTCGAGAAGGGGCGCGACGCCGTCTCCGGATCGTCATTGCGTGTCGACAGGGCCTTCATCACCGCGAAACCTGCAATGCCCATCGGCGTGACGGGTGCTTCGGTCCCGCCGGCGAGCATCACGTCCGCCTCGCCACGCTGCACGATGCGGAAGGCGTCCCCCACGGCACCCGAACCGGTCGCGCAGGCCGTCACCACCGACGTGGAGGGACCCGTCAAGCCGTAGCGCATGGCGACGTGACCCGACGCCATGTTCGCGATCAACATGGGAATGAAGAACGGGCTCATGCGCATGGGGTTGCGATCGAACCGCACGCGGGACTCCTTCTCCCACGTACCGAGCCCGCCAATGCCGCTCCCCACCGAGGTGCCCGTCCGCTCCCCCGCCACGTCCTCGCCGGTCAAGCCGGCATCGGCCAGCGCGAGGTCCGAGCCAATCAAGGCGAGTTGCACGAAACGATCCAGACGCTTCGCCGCCTTCGGGTCGAGGTACGCGTCGAGATCGACGTCCACTTCACCGGCGATGCGGACCGTCAGGTCCGAGGCATCGAAGTTGCGGATGGGTCGAATCCCGTTCCGCGCCTCACGCTGTGCGGTCGCGAAGGCGTCCGCTCCCACACCAATCGGGGTGACGGGACCCACACCGGTGATGACCACGCGCTTCATCGTCTTTTCCACGGCTCGCTCCTCACCGGTCGACCAAGACCACGGGCCGAATGACGAAACGCGTGCAGCGTCGCGACACCCGACCCGAGGGACCCGTCGTCAAGACTTGCTGGAAATGAAGTTGATGGCGTCCTGAACCGTTTGAATGCCTTCGGCTTCCTCGTCACTAATCTCGATGTCGAACTCGTCCTCGAGACCCATGATGAGCTCCACCACGTCGAGCGAATCGGCACCGAGGTCATCGATGAACGATGCGTCCGCGACCACCGCTTCGGCACTCACGCCAAGCTTGTCACTCACGACGTCCTTGATTTTCGAAAGAATCGCTTCTTGATCCATGATGTTCCTCCCAGAACGAGGCTCGTTTCGGTTCGGCGAAGTGTAGCACGCACGCCCACGACGCGGCAGCGCCAAGCGGTCACGGCATCCACAAACCGCCATCGATGACGAGCGTTTGGCCCGTCACGTACGACGCGTCATCCGACGCGAGGAACGCGACCGCCTTGGCGACGTCCTCCGGCTCTCCGAACCGCCCCGCCGGAATCTGCGCGAGGTACCGCTCCTTGAGCGCATCGTCGAGACCCGCCGTCATGTCCGACGCGATGAACCCGGGCGCCACGGCGTTCACCGTCACGCCCCGCGAGGACACCTCCCGCGCCAACGTCTTCGTCAAACCAATCAGGCCTGCCTTGGACGCCACGTAGTTGGCTTGCCCGGCGTTGCCCATCAACCCCACCACGCTCGCGACGTTCACGATGCGACCCCAGCGTGCCTTGAGCATGCTGCGCAGAACACCCCGCGCAAGCCGGAAGGCGCTCGACAGGTTCGTGTTCAACACAGCGTCCCAATCGTCGTCCTTCATGCGCATGGCCAGCGTGTCGCGCGTGATGCCCGCATTGTTGACCAGCACGTCGATGGGCCCGAACGTCTCGGTCACCTGCTCGAGAAGCGTCGTGCAGGCTGCAGTGTCCGCCACGTCCGCACCGAACGCTGCGGCACGTCCCCCAGCCGCGGTGATGGCCTCGACCACCTCGTTCGCTGCGTCCTCCCCGCGCGCGTAGTGCACGGCTACGGTGTGCCCGCGCTGCGCGAGTTCGATGGCGGTTGCGCGACCCAGGCCGCGAGACGAGCCGGTCACCAGCGCAATGCGTTGCATCGTTGCGTCGCTCATGTTTCCTCCTTCACGCGTTCACCTCGAGCGCTGCGTGCAGCGCGTCGGGCGTATCGACCGAAACCGCGGTCGCCTCGGGCAGAGTGCGCTTCACCAGCCCGGTCAGGACCGCGCCCGAACCGAACTCCACGAAGCGTTCGACGCCCATCCCCGCAATCCGGGCGAGCGACGCGGTCCACAACACGGGCGCCGTCACCTGCGCCGTGAGGCGGGTGGCTGCCAGGTCCGGGGAGGGCAACGGTTCGGCATCGACGTTGCACACGAGGTCGAAACGCCCCTCCCTGAACGTCACGTTTGCCAGGTCGCCCGAAAGGCGAGCGGCGGCGGGCTGCATCATCGAGCAGTGGAAGGGCGCACTCACGTTGAGGGGAACGGCGCGGCCCCCCTCCTCCTTCGCTGCGGCGACGACCGCATCCACGGCAGCGGCAGCGCCACTCACGACCACCTGCCCGGGCGCATTCACGTTCGCGATCTCCACGGGGGCATCCACGCGGCCCGCCGCATCGCTGCACAAGCGGCGCACGTGAGCCTCCTCGAGCTTCAAGATGGCGGCCATGGCACCCTCCCCCGCGGGGACGGCGTCCTGCATGTACCGGCCGCGCGCGTGCACCAGGCGCACCGCATCGGCCAGCGGGAGGGCCCCCCGCGCCACGTGCGCCGTGAACTCCCCCAAGCTGTGCCCCGCCGTGACGACCGGTTCCGCACCCCCGGCCTCGCGCCACGCGGCGAACGCCGCCGCGCCCGCTGCCACGAGGGCGGGTTGTTGATTCGCCGTGAGGGTCAATGCGTCGAGCGGGCCTTCGAACATGAGTTCGAGCAACCCGGGGAAGGCGGCCTCCGCCTCGTCGAGCACGGCGCGTGCCGCAGCGCTCGACGCGTAGAAGCTGGACGCCATCCCCACGGTGTGCGACCCCTGCCCGGGGAACAACGCAGCGAACGTCACCGACTCACCCGGCCTGCACACGGTTCGGGTAGCGACCCCCACCCCACGTGAGGACCCCAGCCGCCCAACTCAACCCTCCACCGAAGCTGACGAGCAGAATGCGGTCGCCATCCTTCATGCGACCCTCGTCGAGCGCATGCGTCATGGCCAGCGGAATGCTCGCCGTGGAGTTGTTGCCGTACTCGTCCACCGTCACGACCACCCGTTCGGGCGCCAGGCCCAACCGTTCGCGCGCCGCATCGATGATGCGCAGGTTCGCCTGGTGCGGCACGAACAACTCGATGTCGTCCGGCACGAGCCCCGCCTTCTCGATCGCCTCGAGCGTCGCGGTGTCCATCACCCGCACCGCGAACTTGTAGACCTCACGCCCGTTCATGAACAACTTGTCGGTCAGGTTCGTCCCGTCGGGCAGGCAGCGACCAATCGCCCCAGCGTGCAGCAGCCCTCCGCCCGCACCATCGGAGCCGAGCACCATGGGTGCAATGCCGTAGGGTTCCTCCACCGGCTCGATGATCACCGCGCCCGCGCCGTCCCCAAACAGGACGGCGGTGCTGCGGTCCTCCCAGTTGATGAGCTTCGTGAGCGCCTCGGCACCAATGGCGAGCACCTTCTTGCTTTGCCCACTCTCCACGTACGCCTTCGCGGCACTCACCGCGTACAGCCAACCCGGACAGGCGGCCAGTAGGTCGAACGCGCCTGCATGCAAACCGAAGCGGTGCTGCACCAGCGACGCCGTGGCGGGAAACAACGCATCGGGCGTGTTCGTCGCCACGATCACCAGGTCGACACCCTCGAGCGCCTCCTCGCCGTACCGGCGAACGAGATCCTCGACGCTGCGGAACGCCATGTCGCTCGTGAACTCGTCGTCCCCGGCGACGTGGCGGCGACGAATGCCCGTACGGGTACGGATCCACTCGTCACTCGTATCCATGATCTTCTCGAGATCCTCGTTCGTCACCACCTTCGGTGGCGCGTAGGCACCCAACGCCGTGATGCCAGCTCGCACGTTCATCATGCGTCCCCTCTCCGAGTGGCGTTCGGGGCGTTCACCCCGACGCAAACACCCGGGACCGCACGCGGTCCCGGGTCAGGGTACGTCGTTTGCCCTCGAAGCGTTCAGGCTTCGAGAGGACCGCAACGCGGTCAGGCTTCGACCTCCATCACCTGCTTACCACCGTAGTACCCGCACTCTGGGCACACCTGGTGCTGCGGCTTCGCGGCCTTGCACTGCGGGCACTCGGTCAAGTTCTTCGCTTCGAGCGCATGGTGACTGCGACGTTGATCGCGACGCGCCTTCGACGTCTTCTTCTTCGGGACGGGATGTTTTGCCATGGTGCTCCTCCTAGCGCCGGGGAACCCCCGGGCGGCTGGTCGTTCGACTCAGGATGAAGATTCTACGTCAAGATCGGCGAGTGCGGCAAAGGGTGACGATGCGGAATCCTTCGCATCCTTCCCCTCGACCCCTTCCGCAGGGACGTGATCTGGATACTCGTTGAGGTTCACACCATCGATCGACAAGCCGCGGCAGTCGGGTTGGCACAACACGGTGAGGGGCTGCTCGATGGCGAGCCACTGCACGAGCAACGGTCCGAAATCCACCTCGGGATGCCCGAACAGCAGGTGATCCTCGTCCACGTCGCCGAACGCACCGACGTCCTGCTCGTCGCTCGGCAGGGGCGCCTCCACGAGCGTCAATGCGGGTGTCTTGCCCGCCTGGTACACCATCTCGTACACGAACGACGCTTCGACCGGCACCTCGACGTCCTCGAGGCAACGCCGGCACTCCATCACCACCGTGCCCGACACCGTGCCATCCACGAGGTAATCGTCGTCCCCGCCGGTACTGCGCACGACGAGTTGCCAGTGAAGCGGTCCGGCGACGCGAAGACCGTCGGCAGCGAGTTCCTCCGCCGATGGAACGAGAAGACCCTCCGCCTCCACGTCGCTCGGTGACCCGGGCGCATGCCGAAGGAGGCTCGAAAGGTTGACGAGGGCGTCGCTGCGAGGAACCATCCCCTGAACCTACGAGGAACGGTGGGAGCGCGTCAAGCCACTAAGGCACGCAACCTCCAAGGCATCATGCGGACGGATCCGGATCTTCACGCCGCACCACCCCCTCCCGCCAGGCGTACACCGCCGCTTGCGTCCGGTCGTGCACCTGAAGTTTCGACAGCACGTTGCCGACGTGACCCTTCACCGTCTTCTCCGCCACGCCCAACCGCTCGGCAATGTCGGCATTCGTGAGGCCCTCCGCAATCAATTTGAGGACCTCGAGTTCGCGTGGCGTCAGCTCGCTCGTGACGTCCTCCTGCTCGCCACGCACGTCCTGCATCAGGCGCAGCGCGATCGACGGGTGGAGGGTGGGTTCACCGCTCGCAGCGCGCCGCACGGTGCCCGCCAGTTCCTCCGAGCTGATCGTCTTCAACACGTACCCGAGCGCACCGGCACGAAGGGCAGCGAAAACGTACGCGTCATCGTGGTGCGAGGTGAGCACCACCACGTGACTCGCCGGCGAGACCTCCTTCACCGCCCGCGTGGTCTCCACGCCATCCATGCCCGGCATCAACAGGTCCATCAACACCACGTCGGGCGCATGCGCCTTCGCGGCCTCCACCGCCTCCCGCCCACTCGCCGCCTCCGCCACGACGCGAAGGTCCGGTTGCGCATCGAGGAACGCGCGAACCCCCTGCCGCACTAGGGCGTGATCATCGACGAGAAGCACGGAGATCCGGTCACTCACGCCTGCACCTCACCCACCGGCAGGTGCGCCTCGACGCGCGTTCCGCCACTCGGTTCACTTCGAACCTCCACCCGTCCGCCCACCTCCACCGCCCGCGCGCGCATCGAGGCGAGGCCCACGCCCCGTCCCTCCGACGAGGACGACACGAACCCGCGACCGTCATCCTCGACACGCAGCACGATCTCGTCACCCTCCCGCGAAAGGTGAAGGGTCACGTTCGATGCGCGCGCGTGCCGCAACGCGTTCGCAAGCGCCTCCTGCGCGATACGGTACGCCGCCGTGCGCACTTCCGGACTTGCCGTCACGTTCTCCGAAAGGTCGAGCGTGATGCGTGGCGCCTGTTCCTTCGGAAATGCACTCGCCAAATTCCGTAACGCCTCATCGAGCGGGCGTCCCTCCACCGCGACGGGACGCAACTCGTGAATCAACCCCTCGAGCTCCTGCTTCGCTTCCTCCACGAGCCGTTCGGCATTCGCCACGTGCGCCTGCGCCTCGTCGGGTTCGGCGCGCCGCGCGGCGCCTAGAAGCATGCTCGCTGCAAACACCTGCTGCTTCACGCTGTCATGCAACTCGCGCGCAATGCGGGTCCGCTCGCGCGAACCGGCCAACGCCTGGCGAGCCGTCAACAGGTCACTGAGTTGCATCGCCATGCGGTCGAGGCGTCGCGCGAGTCGCCCCAGTTCGTCCCCACTCGGGTCGTGCACTGCGCGCGAGAAGTCCCCCTCGCTCCACGCATCCGCAGCCACGGCGAGATTCTCGATGCGTCGCGCAAGCGGGCGTGAGGCGTACAACCCGAAGACCGTACTCACGAGAACGACGAGGATCGCCGCGACGCCGAGCCCGCCCACCGCAAGATTCACGAGGCTCCAAGGGACCGGAAGGAGGCTCGACTCGAAGTACACGGCGCCCACCACGACCCCCGACGTCGTCTCGATGGGGCGAGCGTACGCGGTGCGCAGCAGCCCCTGCATCGTGCGTTCCTCTGCCATCGCCAAGGCTCGTTCCGTCAACATCCGGTCGTTGCCCGTGAAGGGAAGCGAACTGGTGACGGGTTGCTCCACCGGTGCGGAACCGTCCTGTGGAAGGTCTGCCACGGGATCCTGGGAACGATTGTCGAACCACACGTCCCCTTGCTCGTCGAGGATCACCGTGAACCCCTGCTCCGGGCGCGGAATCAGTAGGAGGAGCGGCCGGCCACTCGACCGGACGTCGATGGGGCGCTCGAGGTACGCCTGCAATGCGCGGGCGTCGAGCCCGCTCGACAGTAGGTCCGCGACCACCGGTTCCAAACGGTCCGCCACCAGTGGGTGGAGGGTGCGGTTCGTGTAGAGCACACCCTGAGCGAACAGGAGGACCACGATGATTTCGAGCAGGAGGACGGCTCCGAGCGTGACGCGCATGTAGCTTGCACCCAGTTGCCAGCGCAGGCTCCTCAACCCTCCGCGACGCCTCATCGGGGCGTGGGCAGGGGTACTGCGTGACGGTGGGGAAGACGAGGCGGAGACGTTCACCCTCCGAATGTAGCAGCGCCCGTCAGGAAGCGTCAGCGACCGTTGGCCCATGTCGACCGAGACTCTGGTCCTGGTCGCTTCCGCCAGAGGGCGCGCAGGACGACCCGCCCCATGCCCCACCCGGACGTAAGCCACGAAACCCGTCAGGGACGCGCCTGTGGGCCGTTTTCGAAGTGCCTTCGTCGCTCTACGCTGGGGCCATGCTCGGCAACGAACCGAGCCCGGCTTTTCGAAAGGAGCCCATCATGCGTATCCGCACTCTTCTCTCCACGCTCGCCCTCACCGCCCTCGTGTCCGGCATGGCCTTGGCCGGTGGCGTCGGTTTCGATGCCAGCGCGTTCGACGCGTACGAAGCCGAAGAGGGCTACATCGACCTGGTGATCGACGGCACCACCCTCAAGTTCGTCCTGGATGAGACGGAAGGCAGCCTCCCGGCGTACATGACGAGCGACCTGCTGCCCATCGATGAGGATGCGGTCGAGGAAGCCCTGCTCGACAACGTGGGCGCGATGGCGCTCTACGGAGGTCTCGCCGTCGAGGAAACGCCGTTCAGCGTGACCGTCACCGTCGAAGGCGACCGCGCCGAATTGCACGATGCCGTCCTCGCGCGCCTCGACGCACTCGGCATCACGTACAGCGAGATTTGCCCTGGCGGTCCCGTCTGCACGTACGACCTGCGGCATGGCGAGAACATGTGGGAACTTGCCATCTCGGCGTCGGGCCTCGACACGGTGCTGCACCTGCACACCGCGTACTAACCCTCGTCTGCACCACGCGAACGCGCCTGCCGACCTCGTGTCCGCAGGCGCGTTCGTCTGGTCGCGCGTCGGGGGTATCGTGCCGCCATGTTCGAAGTCGTGCCATGCGTGGACGTGCAGGACGGGCAGGCGGTTCGCCTCACCGAGGGGGACCCGACGCGCGAAACGGTGTACTTCCCTCGGCCCCTCGATGCTGCGAGTCACTGGGTGAAACTCGGTGCCTCCACCCTTCACCTCGTCGACCTCGATGCCGCCCTTGGGCGCGGCGACAATCGCGATGCCCTGCGCGCCATCGCCGAGACGCTCGACGTGCGCACCGAAGTGGGTGGCGGGGTGCGATCGCGGGAAGTGGCCGACGCCTGGCTCGACCGGGTCGACCGCGTCGTGCTGGGCACCATCGCCCTCGATGACCCCGAACTCGTGAGCGAACTCATCGACGCGCACGGTTCCGAACGGATCGTCGTGAGCGTCGATGCGAAGGACGGTTTCGTGGCCGTGCGGGGTTGGCGTGAAGTCACCGACGTCGACGCCGCCACCTTCGCTCGCAGTCTCGCCGAACGCGGCGTGCGGGAACTCATCTACACCGACGTGGGGCGCGACGGCACGCTCCAGGGCGTCGATGCGGAACCGGTCGCCCGAATGCGGGACGCGTTCCCACACCGCCTCGTGGCGGGGGGTGGCGTCGCCACCGACGCGGATCTCGACCTTTACGAATCGCTCGGGCTGCAAGGCGCCATCGTCGGGCGCGCGCTGTACGAGGGGACGATCACGTATCCCCGAACTCCCTGAAGTCGAAACCGTCCGGCGGGAACTTGCGCCCTGGCTGACGGGACGCACCATCGTTCGTGCTGAACGCGTCGAGGCACCCGCAGGACCCAAATACGCCAACCTCGACCTCGCGACCGGGCAACGCATCACCCACGTGTCGCGACGCGGGAAGTTCCTCATCCTGCCGCTCGACGGTCGCCAAGAGGCGGGGGTGGCGCAAGACCTGCTGGTCGTTCACCTCGGCATGACCGGCATCGTCACGCCCCACCCGCCACACGCGCACGAACGCGTGCGCCTCACGCTCGACGAGGGAGCCAATCCACACCTGCACTTCCAGGACGTTCGCCGCTTCGGACGGTTCCTCGTCCTGCCGGGCGGCGACCCGGCGGGCGTCCCGACCCTCGCCGCCATGGGGCCCGAGCCGTTGACCGACGACTTCACCGTGGACGGTTTCCGGCGCGTACTCCAGGGATCGGACGTGGCCATCAAGACGCTTCTGCTCAGTCAACGACCCGTGGCGGGCGTGGGGAACATCTACGCCGACGAGGCGCTCTGGCGCGCGCGCATTCCCCCCGCCACGCCCGCGCGCCGCGTGGCACGCGAACGCGCACGCGTCGAGGTGCTACGCACAGCGATTCGCGACGTCTTGACGGCCTCGATCGAAGCGCAGGGCACCACGCTGAACGACTACCGGACGGTGAATGGCGAGGTCGGCGCGTACCTCGAGCAACTTGCTGCGTACGGGCACGAGGCGGACCCATGCCCACGGTGCGGAACGTCCATCCGGAAGATCGTGCTCGCGGCGCGCGGCACGCACTATTGTCCTACCTGCCAACCCACGCCTCGGCGCTCCCGTTCACGCGCCACGCGCCGCGGCGTACGCTGACCCATGCCTCGACTCGCTCGACCCGACGATTCACACCCCCTGACCGAATCGTGGGAAGGAGGCGTGCACCGCCTTCCCATCCAAATGCGTTTCCGGGATACCGACGCGTTCGGCCACGTCAACAACGTGGTGTACGCCTCCTGGATCGAGGTGGCGCGCATCGCCTTCATGCGGGGACTCGAGCCCCCGTCGGGCGACCTCATCCTTGCGCACCTAGAACTCGACTTCCTCGAACAGGTGACGTTCGGACAGCGCATCCTCGTCGAGACGCGCGTCGCGAAGATTGGACGGACGAGCGTCACGCTTGACCAGCGCGTATTCGCACGCGACGTTCTCGCCAGTCGCGTGCGCAGCGTCGTCGTTCTGTACGACTACGAGGCCAACGAGAAGCGGCTCGTCGAGGGCGCATTTCGCGACGCGCTCGAGCACTACCTCACCTCGAGTGACGGCTGACGCGTCACGAGGACACGCGGTACGCTTGCATTCGCAACGCAAAGGGAGAGGAAGGTCTTATGGTTGAGTCGCAAAGGCTACGGGGGGTCAACCCCATTCTGCCGACCCCATTCAAGGTGGACGGGGCGGTCGACCTCGAAAGCATGGCGCGTTCGATTGACCTGATGGTCGACGTGGGTGCCGATGGCGTCGCCATCCTCGGGTTCCTCGGAGAGGCCCACAAGTTGACGGGCCTGGAACGTGGTGACGTCATCCGAACGGTCGTGGAACGGGCTGCGGGTCGACTCGCCGTGTGGGTGGGCGTTCGCGCCCTGGGCACGGCGGGCGCGGTGGAACAGGCGCAGGAAGCGGAGGCGCTCGGGGCCGACGCGGTGTTCGTCGCGCCCATCGCACCGCAGAACGACGATGCGCTCTACGCGCATTTCAAGACCGTGGCGGAGTCGACGCGCCTGCCGTTGATTCTGCATGACTACCCGGCGAGCTTCGGCCTGAAGTTGTCCGTTCCGCTCGTTGGCCGCCTCGCGCGTGAGGGACACGCGCCCTACATCAAACTCGAGGACACGCCCGCCCTGCCGAAGGTCACGGCCGTGATCGAAGCGTCGGAAGGCAAGATCGGCGTGTTTGGCGGTCTTGGCGGACAGTACTTCCTCGAGGAGCTTCAACGCGGGTCGGTCGGCATCATGACCGGCTTCGCCTTCCCCGAAGTTCTGATCGGCATCTACCAACGCTTCACGTCGGGGGACGAGGCGGGTGCCGAGCGGTTGTTCCACAAGACGATCGACCTGATGCGGTACGAGTTCCAACCTGGCATCGGGCTGGCCATGCGCAAGCACCTGTACCATCTGCGCGGTACGTACGAGACGGAGGTGTGCCGCGCTCCATCACCCACCTTGTCGGACGTGGACGTGGCCGAGTTTCATCGCGTGATCGAACGTTGCGGGCTGACGACTGGACCGGGTCCGGTCACGCTGCCCGCCTGAGGAATGAGGAGGTAAGACATGGATCTAGGACTCACAGGCAAACGGGCGTTGGTGCTCGCGGCGAGCAGTGGTCTCGGTCGTGCATCGGCACTCGAGTTGGCGCGCGAGGGTGCGCATGTCGCGTTGTGCAGCCGCGAGTTGGCGCGCGCGCAGGAGGCGGCCGATGCGATTGCCGCGGAGACGGGTGCGACGGTGCACGCGTTCGAAGCGGACGTGGCGGACGCCGCGTCGCTCGAGGCGGTGTTCGCCGCCGCGATGCAGGCGCTCGGGGGTCTCGACGTGTTGGTGAACAACGCGGGTGGTCCTCCCCCGGGGAACTTCCAGGATCTCGATGAGTCGACCTGGGACCGCGCCTACACCCTGACGCTGCAGAGCGTCGTGCGGAGCGTGCGACTCGCCTTGCCGCACCTCAAGCAGGCGGGGGGCGGTTCGATCCTGACGCTGGCAAGCTCGAGCGTGCTGCAACCCATCCCGAACCTGCTGCTCAGCAACGTGTTCCGCCCTGCCGTACGCGCGCTCAGCAAGCACCTTGCCGAGGAGCTTGCGCCGGACGGGATTCGGGTGAACGTGTTGTCTCCGGGGCGCGTGTTGACGCCGCGCATCGAGCAGCTCGACGCGGCGAATGCGGAGAAGTCGGGTCGTACGGTGCTGCAGGTGCGTGACGCGACCGTCGCGCAAATTCCGCTTGGGCGTCTCGGTGAACCCGCGGAGTTCGGGCGCGTCGCGGCGTTCCTGAGCAGTCCTGCCGCGTCGTACGTGACGGGCGAGCACCTGCTCGTCGACGGCGGTTTGATTCGCGGTCTCTAATTCTCGACGTTGGATGGGAGCGTGCGCATGCGTTCAGGCGTGCGCACGCTCGTCATTGGTTTGGGTTCAGCCTGAATGGCTCGCCGTGCGCGTGGTGATCGTTTCGACGAACGCCTCGTCCAGCGTCACACCGAGTCCAGGCCCATCCTCGGGCACGGTCTGAACCCCGTCCTTCGCTTCAAGCGGCTGGTGGATGACGTCGCGGTTCCAGTAGCGACTTGCACTGCTCGTGTCACCCGGCAGGGTGAACCCGTCGAGGGTCGACAGGTGCAGGTTGGCCGCCCGCCCAATGCCCGTCTCCAGCATGCCGCCGCACCAGACGGGCGCACCGAACGATTGCGCCACGTCGTGCACCATGCGCGCGCGCCGAAACCCGCGAACCCGCCCCACCTTCAGGTTGATGATGCGCCCTGAACCAAGCTGCAGCGCCTTCCGCGCGTCGCTGGGCGAGTGGATCGACTCGTCGAGGCAGATGGGCGTGGCGAGCTCCTGCTGAAGTTCGGCGTGATCGACCAGGTCGTCGTGCGCGAGGGGTTGCTCGATGTAGTCGAGATTGAATGCGTCGAGCTGGCGGAGCGTCCCAGCGTCGGTGAGTCGGTAGGCACTGTTGGCATCGACCGTGAGCGCCACGTCGGGGAGGGCTTCGCGGACGGCGGCGACGGGCGCGACGTCCCAGCCGGGTTTGATCTTGAGTTTGATGCGTTCGTAGCCGTCCATCACGCCGGCACGGGCCGCCTCGACCGTTGCTTCGACACTCTCCTGGATGCCCAGGCTGATCCCGACGGGAATCGGGCGTTTCCGGCCCCCGAGGAGGTGCCACAGCGGCACGCCCAGCGTGCGCGCTTGCAGGTCCCAGAACGCCATTTCCACGGCCGCGACGGTCATGTCGTGACCCCGGATCGAGGCGAGCGCATGCAGGAGTTCATCAGGCGTCGCGAAGTCATGGCCGACGACGACGGGGGCGATGAACTGCTCGAGGATGGTCCAGGCGGTGTCGGTCGTCTCGTAGGCGTAGCCAGGGAACTCGCCAGCGACGCACTCGGCGATGCCTTGCTCGCCATCGGCATGGAGCGTGACGAGCAGGATTCGGCGGTTCTGTTCCACGCCGAAACTCGTTTCGAAGCGGAACTTGAGGGGGATGGCCAACTCGCGGACGTCGAGGCGGTCAATCTTCACGTGTTTCCTCCTGAACGTGGGGATACGATACATCACTTTCGTGGAGGTCCTTCCTGATGTGGATTCGTAGCGTGGATGAGCGGTTGGTCAACCTGGCGGTGGTGGAAGCGGTGGAGCTGCTCGACGTGTTCCCCGAGGACGCGTCACCCGAGGCGATCGAGGCGGGTACGGTGCCTGCCGATGGGTACGAGATCGTGGCGTATCTACCCAGTGGGTGGGAAGCGGTGTTGTTCGGAAGTGAGCACGCGGAGGAGGCGGAGCGAGCCTTGGCGTTCTTGACAGGATTGCTCGCCACGGATGAGGTGTCGGCAACCCTGGGTGGCGGCCGGGTGCGGGGTCTTGCGGCCCTCATGGAGCGGGGTGCGGGCGTTGGAAGTAATTGACACGGGGCGAACGTCGTGGGGTGCGTGCTGACGCGCGTGTCCCAAGTGCGTGGTAGCGTTTCATGGCGCATGGCACCATTCCGAACTCGAGGGTCTTGGGACCTTGTCGCGGGTGCGTCGCGTGTGTCCCGCGTGAAGCGTCGATGCGGAGGATGCTGAATGGCGAAGAACGCGAAACCTGGTGGCACGTCGTCTCGCGGTTCAGCCGCGAAAACGCAGGCCTCTGCGAAGAAGGCAACCACGGGGAAGGCGGCCCCTAAGAGGGCGACGCCAAAGAAGGCAGCTTCCACGAGTGAGGCTGCCAAGAAGTCGCCTGTGGAGAAGTCCTCCACGAGCAAACCGTCGGCGAAGAGGGTTGCCGCCAAGCAGACGGCCGCCAAGGCGGGTGCGAAGCGGTCGGCCGGCAAGACGGCAACGTCGGTTTCGAAGTCATCGACGACGACGGCAACGAAACGCAAATCTGCTTCGGCAACGAAGTCCACCGCGACGAAGCAGGCTGCTTCGAAGCGACCCACGGCAAAGAAGACGGCTGCCAAGAAGACGAGTGCCACGAAAACGGCTCGCACGAAGTCGGCTACCGCGAAACCTGCCGCCAAGCAGGCGAGCGGGAAGGCGACGGCAAAGGCTGCGAGCGGCGCACGTTCCAAGGCATCGGCGTCGACTGCGAGAACGGCGGCGTCCACGAAGTCAGCTGGCAAGAAGTCGACTGTGAACAAGCCAGCTGCCAAGAAGACAGCTGCAAAAACGTCTGCTGGCAATAAGACTCCTTCAAAGAAGGCGGCCACCACCAAGACGGCGGCCACCAGCACGGCTGCGGTTAGGAAGCCCGCCACGAAGAAGGCGGCTACCACGAAGAAGGCCGCTGCAACGAAGCCCGCTACGAAGAAGGCGACAACCACGAAGAAAGCCGCTGCCACGAAGAAGGCGACCGCAGCGACGCCTGCTGTGAAGAAGGCGACTACCACGAAGAAGGCCGCTGCAACGAAGCCCGCTACGAAGAAGGCGACCGCAACGAAGAAGGCTGCTGGCACCACGGCAGCCAAGAAGCCGGCAGCCAAGGGCTCGGCCAAGACCGCCACCAAGGACGCATCGAAACCAAAGCCCTCACCTTCTGCCAAGAAGAACCCCGCGCCAAAGAAGGCCTCGAAAGCCGATTCGACGACCACCGAGCGCAACGAAGCATCCAACGCTGTAACCCCTGAAACCGCGACGACCGAGCCTGCATGGATGGCGACGGAAGCCATTCAAGAACTCATCACGACCGGCCAGGAGGCAGGTTCTCTCGATACCGAAGAGATTTCCACCGCCTTTAATAAGGCGCTCGCAAGTCTCGGCCTCGAGGCCGAGGATTCCCACTTCGAAGACCTCATGGAACGCCTCGAAAAGCGAGGCATCAACATCGTCGATCTGGCCGAGGACGAGGTCCTCGATGAAGATGACGAGCTCGTAGGGGACGACCTCGACGAGGATGGCCCCGTGGGTATCGCCGCCCTCGAGGCGCGCGCCGAAGCGCTCGCCGATGCACGCGTGCGCACGAACGATCCCGTCCGTCAGTACCTCCAGGAGATCGGCCGGGTCAAACTCCTCACCCTAGAAGAAGAAATCAGCCTTGCCCGACGCATCGAAGAGGGCGAAGCCGCTCGCGACACGCTCGACGACATTGGCGAAACGCTCGACGCGAGAGAACGGCGACGTCTGCAACGGATCGTGGAGGACGGGGAACTCGCTCGCCAACACCTCATCGAAGCCAACCTTCGACTCGTGGTGAGCATCGCCAAGAAGTACAACGGGCGCGGCATGAGTTTCCTCGACCTCATTCAGGAAGGCAACCAAGGCCTCATTCGCGCCGTCGAAAAGTTCGAATACCGACGCCGCTACAAGTTCAGCACCTACGCCACCTGGTGGATTCGGCAAGCCATCAACCGCGCCATTGCGGACCAGTCGCGCACGATTCGCATTCCCGTCCACATGGTGGAGACCATCAACAAGCTCACCCGCGCGAGCCGCCGACTCCAACAGGAACTCTCACGCGAACCCACCTACGAGGAAATCGCCGACGCCATGGGCCCCGACTGGAACGGAGAAAAGGTCGAGGAAGCGTTCAAGCTCACGCGCGAACCGTTCAGCCTTGAAACCCCCATCGGTGACGAAGAGGACAGTTTCTACGGCGACTTCATCCCCGACGAACAGATCGAGAGTCCCGTCGACGAGGCCAGCAAGATCATTCTCAGCGAAGAGCTCGAGGACGCGCTCGGCAAACTCAACGAGCGCGAAGCCCAAGTCTTGAAGATGCGCAAAGGCTTGGTCGATGGGCGTGAACACACACTCGAGGAAGTGGGACAGTTCTTCGGCGTGACGCGAGAACGAATCCGTCAAATCGAGAACAAGGCGCTTCGTAAACTCAAGTATCACGAGAGCCGAACGCGGAAGCTGCGCGATTTCCTGGAGTGAACATGTCTGGAGGACCCTCGCCGGGACCCTCGCCGGGACCCGTGCATGTCGCACCGCCTGGGCGTACGCTGCGGATCGTCACGGTTCGCACGGCCCTCATCATCGTCGTCCTTCTCCTTGCCGCTTACCTCCTCGCCACGATTGCCGCGAGAACGGAGCACGCCATGCACCCGACGCTGGAAAACGCTTGGCCCGATACGCCGCACGTCATCGCGCATCGGGGTGGAGCAGGTCTCTGGCCTGAAGCAACGCGGTACGCATTCAAAAGCGCTGCGCAGATCGGCGTCGATGCTCTTGAGATGGACGTGCACCTCACGCGTGACGGGGAACTCGTCGTGATTCACGATGCCACGGTGGACCGAACGACCGATGGAACGGGAGCCGTAACGGATCTCGACGTCATGGAGCTCGCTCGCCTCGATGCCGGGGCGAAATGGGACGCTCCGAGAGAACCGGGTTCCTTCCCCTACCGCGGGTTGGGAGAAGGCGTGCCGCGCTTCATCGACGTTGCGCGCGATCACCCGGACGTACCGCTGCTCATCGAAATCAAGCCCGATGGGGTCGAGACGGCAACCGCACTTTGCGAAGCACTGCGGCAAGAAGGGCGTACGGGCGACGCCATCGTCGGCAGTTTTCACGCCGAGGCGCTCGCTGCGTTCCGTTCGGCCTGCCCCGAGGTCGCCACCGGAGCTGCGCCAAGCGAGGTGCGCAACTTCCTCATCCTCGCGCGAATGCGGCTCGCTGGTCCATATCGACCCGCGTTCGACGTCTTGCAGGTACCCGTGCGGCAAGGGTCGATCGAGGTGGTCACCCCGTCGTTCGTGCGCGCGGCCCATGCGAAAGGCGTCGCGGTTCACGTGTGGACCGTGGATGAGGTGGAGGAGATCGAACGACTGCTGGATCTAGGGGTCGATGGCATCATCACCGACCGTCCCGACCGTGCCCTCACCGTCGTGGGGCGTACCACCGCAACCAGCTTGGTCCCAGACTTCGTCGAGCCGTAGCGCCACGTCGAGTCGAACCAGACGAGCTCTGTCGACACCCTTACAAAACCTCCTGTTCGGCATAGTGGTGTAGATACTGCGACGGACCATGTTGCAGTCTTTCGTAACGTTATGTTCTAATTACTGTTAATTAATCATTTACGCGATCGGGGGCGCACCAAAACCACTCGCGTTGCGCGAAGCAACGAAGAGGAGGAAAGATGCAGCCTCTATTCCCGAATCACGCCCCCAAGACGACTCCCAGCGACCCATTGCAGCACCCCCCAAACCTGATCGAGCGACTCGCGCATGTCGTAACCGTCCTCCAAGAACGCACCGCCGTCGGCGACCACACCACCGACGCCATCGCCTCGCTCTACGCACCCGCAGCCGTCTTCCTTCACCGGCAAACCGCGGACGATGCAATCCCCACAACAATCGCGAGAACGCTCCCCACGCCCTACCGGCATCAGCAAATCCAAGGGCAGGCAGACCAACTTGCGCGTCTGGCGGTCCGGCAGCCCAAGGAAATCCACGTCGACCACGTTCATGCACCCAACGCCATGACCACCGCGCAACCCAACCCCAAGGGAACCGAACTCGCCATCCTTACCGTCATCGGCCTCACACCCATCACCGATTTCCACCATCAGCACCAAGCCACACTTCAAATCCTTGCCTGTCTCGTGACCAACCGAGGCCCAACGCCTACCGGCCCAGCCTCGTCTCGCTCCCCCTTGTTTACCGAGACGACTCCGGACCAGAACCGTCGACACGAAACACGCAACCAATTGGCCATCCTTGCCGGCTATGCCCATCTCCTCCGGGCCCAGGCGGCCAACGATAAGCAACGTGCGAGCGTCGAAGCGCTCCTCGACCATGTTCACGTCCTGCAAGACACGCTGACCAGCCACCTACCCGCCGAAGTACCGACCCTCGAAGGAGCACCATGAATCACCACCACACGTACGACGCGCCTAGCTACGCACCGCGAATCCTTGTCGTCGAGGACAACGACGAGCTCCGTGGCATCTATTCCGATTACCTCCGCGAGCGTGGTTTCCGTGTCAAGCAAACAGGAACTGCATCCGAAGCAATCGAGCTCGCTCCCGTCAGCGACGTCGTTCTACTCGACGTTTCCTTACCCGACCAAGACGGCTGGACCGTCGCCGAGCAACTCCTAAACGATGTTCCCGAAGTGTCCATCGTCTTCGTCACGGCAATGGGCGAACGACAACAACTCCTCCATGGCTTCGAGATTGGAGCTGCCGACTATCTCGTGAAGCCCATCGACCTAGAAGAGCTTCGTGTACGAATCCGCGCCATCACGCGAAAGAACGCGGGTCCACGCCCCCTGCGCTTCGGTACCCTCACCATCGATCTCGTCCAACACGTCGTGAGGCGGGACGGAAACCCCATCCACATCACGCAACTCCAGTACGACCTGCTTGCGCTCCTTTGCCAGCATCCCTACCGAGTCTGGACGCGCGAGGAACTCCTCAACCGCGTATGGGGAGCGGATCGATTCGTCACGCACCGCGCCGTTGACGTTCGGCTACGGCATCTGCGAGAAGCCATTGGCGATGATGCGAACCATCCCACCTTCATCGACACGATTCGCGGACAGGGATACAAGTGGATGCTCGAACCCGAGCAGGATGAAGCGCCGAGCCTCGATGTGATGAACTCCTAGTCTTCCGATACGAATGCGTAACCCGTCCCACCTAGTCTTCCTTTCCACCAAGCGCGCAACGCGAATGGTGCGAGGTGCGTGAAGGCACGCACCGGAAAGGAAGGCTAGAAAAATGCAGAGGCAATCCACGAACCACAGAGCGGTAACGCTCGCCCTGGAGTTTTCATTCTTGCTCCTTATCGCCACCATTCAATCGTCCGTAGCTCAGTCGATGTCTGTCATGTATGACGAGGTCGCGCAAGTGTCTATCACGGATCAAGCGCTATCCATGCACTTTGATAGCGACGCGTGGCAGGATTCGATTGGCTCGCCAAAGGTTACGAAGACCGCTACATTGCTTGACGCACTTCGTTACACGCTCAGCAGTGGAGCGTCGGTTACGGCACAAGTAACGGGTGTGTCGGGCGCAGCGACGGATTTCTCAAGTCGTGCGT
>CAJXWR010000012.1 GCA_913062675.1 uncultured Trueperaceae bacterium | reverse complement strand
AGGTGCCGGCCTTGAACAGGATGCTGGTGGGGTAGGCGGTGAGGAACGATTCGACGTCCTCGGGGCTCGTCAGGTTCACGATGCGGTCTCTCAGCATGAGTCCTCCTGGAGGTAAGGGTACGGCGCTCCGTGGGGGCGCGCCGTCGCCAATCTTGCAATTCCGAGTGTTTCACTCAGGCGGCTTGGCCGCAAGCGTTCGGAGTACGTCCCGGTGCGAAGCGTGGCGTGACGGTGCGGTCGCGTTGACCCCCTTGGTGCACCTTGCTAGACTCGCCGTTGCCCGCAAGGCGCCTGGAGGGGTGTCCGAGTGGTTGAAGGAGCACGCCTGGAAAGCGTGTATACGGGGCAATCCCTCGTATCGAGGGTTCGAATCCCTCTCCCTCCGCCAAATGCGTCGCCCCCACGTTGATACGTGGGGGCGACGTTCTTGTCGGGTGCAGCGAGGCCGCAGCGGGCGTTACTCGAGGATGGGGTCGAGGAATCCTGCTGCGCCCAGGCTTTCGCTTGCCGTGCCGGTCGTGGCGACCCCCGTGAGGTCGGCGTCGACGTAAATGTCTCCTGGATCCTCGCGGTGGAGCGTGCCTTCGAACGTGTCGTCGGACGTCCAGGTGAGTTCGTACCAGATCTTGCTTTCCGTGCCCTCGCGGAACAGGCGGACCTGGTTCCCGTCCCGCGTTCCGTACACGGTGGTCTCGCTGCGGTCGAAGGTCATGGTCACCCCGAAACGCGCTTCGCTGACGGTGACGGTATCGAAGTCGGGATCGCCGACGCTGCGGGCGGGGTCGTTGGTCGCCGTGATTTCCGCATCGATGCGGTACGTGCCCGCCACGTCGTGGTTCGTGGGGGTGCTGCAGGCGGCGAGCATGCCGGCGACGAGAAGTAGCGTGGCGAGGATGGGTAGCTTCCGCATGGGCGTTGCCTCCTTCGGTTCGAGGTACACGATAGCGAAGAATTGGGGCGGGGGGAACACCCGTGCGACGCGTTGGGGCTCGGTGTGCGCGTTGAACACCGACGCGAGGTCGTTTTCCTGACATGCTGTAACCAATGAGGCAGCGCCGTTCGGGCATCACCTTGGTCGAAATGATCCTCGTGCTCGCAGTGTTCGGCATTCTGGTCGTCCTGATTGCCTCGCGCCTGTCGACGGGGCAGATCGAGGTGAACCAGGCCATGGAGCGGGTGACTCGCTCGGTGCAGCGTGCGCGCTTGCACGCCGTGGAGCGGAACGCCTTCACGCTCGTGACGTTCGATCCCGCTGCGCAGCGCATCGTCGTGGCGCGCCTGGGGGACGCCGACGACCTTTCGAGCGGGACCTCGATCACGGTGCACGATTTCGCGCAGGGTGATCTTGAAAACCTTTCCTTCACGGTCGAGGATGCCCTCGCCACGCCCGCGGGTTTGCTGTTCGACCCTCGCGGCGTGGGGCAGGGAATCCTTGCGAGCGGGAGTTTCGTGGTTTCGGATCAGATTCGCGTGACGATCGATCATGAACGCAACGATGCGACGGGAACGTTCCGCGTCAACCGGTACGCGGCGGTGGAGGTGATGGCGCCATGAGGCGACGGAGCGGCTTGACGATTCTCGAGGCGTTGATTGCCGTGGGGGTTTTGGGCGTCGTCGTGGCGGCCTTGGCGTCGCTGCAACTCTCGAATTTGCAAACGACGCGGGGCGCGCGCTTGGATTCGACCCGGCTCGAGATTGCCGTGGCGCGGTTCGAGCAGGAGAAGAGGGCGGTGGAGGCCGACTTCGCCTCGTTCTTGACGTGCACGCCGGCGACGTGCAGGAGCGGCCCGGAGTTCGTCCAGGGGGCCGACGTGAACGTGAGCGTGACGGGTCGTCCGAACGTGGTTCCGGCGTCGGGTTCTCCGGTCGCCTCGCGCGGTCTCGTGGAAATCGTGGTGAGCGTGGATGACGGGACCGATACGCTCACGCTTCGTCAATTCGTCTCGTGCCTCTCGGCGTCGGGCGGTGCGGCTCCGAGCGTGGCGAACCCGGGGGTGGCCTGCGAATGATGCACCGCGGCAGCTCTCCACGTCGCACGGCGGGCTTGACGCTCGTCGAGCTGCTGGTCGTGATCGGAATCATGGCGGTGGTCATGACGGTCGTGGGTTCCTTCTTTGCTTCGCAAGCGCGCGTGTCGACCGAGCTTCAGGAGGAGGGGGAACTGCAGTTGCGTTTGCGGAGCGTGGCGGAAGCGATGACGCAGGATTTGACGCTGGCGGGCGCGCGGGCGATTGCGTCGAATGGCACGGTGCAGTACGTGCCGGAGGTGGATACGGTTTGCGGCTCGGCGTACGTGCAGTGTTCGGACACGACGCTCCTCACGACGGTGTACGCCTCGTCGCTTCGGTTGACGTACGGCTCGATCGACGATGCCTGCCGCTGGGTGACGTACGTGTTGAGTGATGGCACGTTGTACCGGGGGGATACCCGGTGCGAGGACGGTGGGGATGGCTCGGCTTCGTTCGGCAGTACCTTCGCGACGGGCATCGACGCGATTGACGTGTCGTTCACGTGCACGGAGAGCGATGCATCGGGGGGCCCCGTGACGAAGGTCGATCCAGCCTTGTGTAGCGAGGGGGTTCGGGCGGCCACGGTGACGGTCACGGGCACGTCGCTGGGGCGGAGTGGCGCGTCCGACACCTTGTCCCTGTCGGTCTCCATGCCGAACACGCGAACGGTGGGAGGTGGCTCATGAGTCGGCGCACTGGCGTGAGTTCGATGCGGAGGCGTGACGGGTTCCTGCTGGTCACGGTGCTCATCACGAGCCTCTTGTTGTTGTTGTTGATCGTGGGGGCGGCCTTCACGTCGCTGGTGGACCGTCAAAGCGCGGCGGAGCAACGGGAGGGGACCGAGGCGTACTACGTGGCGAAGGCGGGCATCGAGCAGTTCAAGGTGGCGGCGTTGTGGGCGCTGGCCGAGGCGGACATGGATTGGTCGGGCGACCCCTCGGCGTCGTGCGGCTTGCCGATTGGGGATGGCATCGACTTTGGGGACGCCCTGACGCTATTGCCGTCCACCCTTTCGGTGACGAACGTGGCGACGTTCTCCTTGGGCGACGAGGGGGCCACGTACGACCTGTCGTTCGAACTTGCAGGGCCGCTCATGCTGCTGCGGTCCGTGGGGCGCGTGAACGATGCGCAATCGACGGTGCAGGTCATCGCGGCGGTGGGCGACGGCCCAGCAACCGTGTGGGACAACGCGATCACCGCGGGGACGTTGGCTCCCGGCTCGGCCGGGGGCTTGGCGGGCACGATTTCGGTGTACGGGCCGGTCCACATCCTGACGGGGGACGCGACCGTGGATGCGGACATTGACCTGACCGGTAACGCCGGCATCTTCAACAACTACATGGGGAAGGGTGCGACGTCGCCCACCTACGCGCAGGACGTCGCGAACACCCTGTTCGCCACCGATGCGTTGCGGTACCAGGACTTGTGTACGACGGTGAAAATGGAGGTCGGGGACCTCGAGGTCGGGAACCTGAATACGGCGGCGGGAACGCGAATTGGTGCCGAAGCGGATCACGAGGGGATCACGAGCAGCATTTGGGGCATCTTCCTCGATTTTGCGAGTGGGGATCATGCCGTCACGTCGAAGGGGGATCCGATCGACCCGATGAGCGAACCGTACGTGTTCGTCCGCAACCCGGTGAGTGACTACGACCCGTTCGATTACCAGGACTTGCCGTCGTTCGCGGAGGCCGCCTACCCGCCGAGCGAGATTGATGGGGTGCCGGTGCGGACGGTGAGCGACCCGGTGACCTGCCCCTGGCTCGATGGCGGCACGTTGACGCTTCCCCCTGCCGATCCGGGCGTGGCGTGCCTGGACGACGACGGCACCCCAGTGCTGGCCTGGTCGGGCGACACGCTCGTCGTCTCGCCGACGGGGCCGACGTACCTTTCGTTCCCGAGCGCCGATCTCGTGGTGGAGGATGACGTCAGCTACGATGGGCTGCTCGGCTTGTGGTTTGGCGATTCGACGTACGCGGCGGCAGTGACGGTGGAGGGCAACCTCGCTCCCGCGTCGAACGATTACTTGACGACGTCCGCCTTGGGGTTGACGTCGAGCGGAACGATCGACGTCAGCTCCGCGAAAGGGGACGTCGTGGCCGCCTTGCTGTTCGCGCAGAACACCATTTCGGTGGAGCGGCAAGTGACGATCGTCGGGTCGCTCTTCGGAACGAACGTGAACCTGAAGAACGTACCGAAGATCCTGCACAACCGCGCGGTGCCGGAGGCAGCCGCCGTGTTGGGCATGCCGGGCTCGGAGTCCGTGCAGGCCACCGGCATCTTCCAGGTGCTGTCCGAAGAACGCCGCTAACCGCCCGCCTTCCGACGTCACGAACGCCGCCCCTCTTGGAGGGGCGGCGTTGCACTCCGGGAGCGACCGGAGGAATGGGTGGGGGCCGCACCGGAGGGGGTGCGGACGAAGGTTCCCCGCCTTAGGCGGGGACGGTGGATCCCCCGGTGGCGGCCTGGATGGCCTCCACGAATTGCTTCTTGGGCTGCGCGCCGAGCAGGCGGGTGTCGTTGTTGCCACCGATCACCGTGTCGGGCACGCTGGAAATGCGGAAGCTGCGGGACAGGACGGGGAACTCGTTGGCTTCGACGCCTTCGGCCACGATGTTCTCGTTGGACATGGCGAGATCGAAGATGGTGAGGACCGCCTGCGGGCAGTAGGGGCAGGTGGGGGTGACGAAGGTTTGCAGCGTGAGGGGTTCGTCGAGGTTGCCGACCTTGTCGTCGCGTTCCTCGTCGCTGGCCACCATGCGGATGGTTTCGAGCAGGGTGGTGAACTCGTAGCCGCTCGGCAGGCCGAGGAAGCGCAGGTTGGTGCGGGTCTCACCGAGGCGCCGGAAGAGGATCGTGGGCGCACGGGTGATGCCGGCCGCTTGGGCTTCCTCGTCTTCGCTGATGGCCGCTTCGGTGATCGTGATCTTGTCGGTGAGCTCGGCGAGTTCGCGCAGCAGGCCGAGGGTTTCGTCCTGGTAGCCGGTCGCATCGGATCCGGGCATGACGACGCTGCCGCCGGTGAGGACCTTGAGCTCGACGTCGTGGGCAAGGTCGGCGAGCATGGGCCGGACCTGATCGATGACTTCTTCGGTGAGCAAGTTGGACATGGTGGGTTCCTCCTCTTTCTTGGTTGCATCAAAGCATACCCTAGGGGGGTATGTCCAGGGGGTGGCGAACGTCCCCTCGCAAGGTCCCCGGTGCTACCCTGCAACCTCATGCGCGAAGGACGCTCCCCCGATCAACTCCGACCGGTCCACCTCCAGCGCGGCGTCAACCGCTGGGCCGAGGGCTCCGCCCTCGTCCGATGGGGCGACACGCACGTCCAGGCCACCATTAGCATCGACGACCGCCTTCCCCCTCACCTGCGCGGCAGCAAGACGCGCGACGGATGGCTGACCGCCGAGTACGCACTCCTCCCCCGCGCGACGGAGACACGCCGAACCCGCGAACGCCTCTACACCGGCGGCCGCAGCCAGGAGATTCAACGCTTCCTCGGCCGCGCGCTCCGCACCGCCGTGGACTTGAGCGCTTTTCCCAAGAAGACGCTCATCGTGGACGTCGACGTCCTGCAAGCCGATGGCGGTACCCGCTGCGCCGGTGTCCTGGCCGGCTACGCGGCCCTGCACGACCTTGCCGACAAGGCGATTCGTGACGGGACCCTCGCCGAGTGGCCCTTGCGTCACGCCATCGGCGCGGTGAGCATCGGCCTGCTCGACGGCGAGACGATCACCGACCTCGACTACCGCGAGGACGAGGCTGCCGACATCGACCTGAACGTCGTCGCCACCGACCAGGGCGCACTGGTCGAGGTGCAGGGTGGAAGCGAGCACGACCCCATCGACGCCGAGCGCTACGTCGCGTTGATTGGCCGCGGCGTGCAGGCCGTCCAGACGCTTCTCCAGGAAGTGTCGAAGGACCTCGCGTGAACGAGCCGAACCCGGTCCGCCTGCTCCTCGCATCGGGCAACCCCGGAAAACTGCGCGAGGTGCGCCACGCACTCGAACCCCATGGCGTCACCCTCCTCGCGTCGAGCGACATCGACCTTCCCCCCTTCCCGCCCGAGGATGCGCCCGACTACCGGGGCAACGCGGCGATCAAGGCCCACCACGCCGCGAAGGCGAGCGGACTCCCTGCCCTCGCCGACGATTCCGGCATCGAGGTCGACGCGCTCGGTGGCGCGCCCGGCGTGCACTCGGCCCGCTTTGGCGGCCCCGGGCTCGACGACGCGGACCGCGTCGCCCTGCTCCTCGAGCGCCTAACAGGCGTACCCGAGGAAGAACGCTCGGCTCGCTTCCGCGCCAGCCTCGTGCTCGCCCTTCCCGACGGTCGCAACGTGGCCTTCGAAGGCGCCTGCGAGGGCCGCATCCTGCACGCCCCCGCCGGCACGCAAGGGTTTGGCTACGACCCGGTCTTCTTCAGCCTCGACCTGAACGAACCGTTCGGCACCGCCAGCCTCGAGGCGAAACGCAGCGTGAGCCACCGCGGTCGCGCCCTCGAACACCTCGCCGCTTGGCTCGATACGCCAACCGCACACGCGTTCCTCGACCCCTCGCAGGTCACGCCACCCCCCGAGAAAACCGACTAGCATGAACGGGCGCCCCACGCGCCTCGACGCGAAGACGCATTCCACGTAGTCGCCCACCAGGAGGCACCATGAATCTTCGACGCTCCGTACCGCTTCTCCCCCTCGCCCTCACCCTGCTGCTCGGCAGCTTCACGGTCGGCCTCTCGCAGGCCTTGCCGAGCGAGGCGCAGGCCCCGTACGACGCGGCCCTCACCGCCATGAACGAAGCCCTCGCGCAGGAGGTCCCGCCGTTCCCCGACCAGCCGCTCTGGGCGCAAGCCATCCGGCAGGCGACCGCCGCCGTGGAGGCGGCACCGAGCGACGCCCGCACCCTCGGCCTGCTCGCCGAGGTATACAGCCGCAGCAACTTCCACCTGCGCGCCTGGAACGCCTGGCAGGCGTACCTCGACGCGGGCTACCCGCTCAACGCAACCCAGTCACCCCTCTTCCTCTCCGTGGGTGAAGAGATGGCCTGGTCCGCCTACGACCGCGGTGACCTCGAGACCGCCGCCACGTACCAAAGCGCCGTCCTCGACGCCGTCCCCTTCGCCAAGGATGCGCGCGTCTGGCTGGGCCGCATTCGCCTCGAGCAGGGACGTCCCGGTGATGCGGTTCCCTACTGGGAAGCCGTCGTGCAGCAAGACCCCGAGGACGACCGTGCCCGCTTCTTCCTCGACCTCGCCCGCGATCAGGTGCGCTGGGGCGTCGATGCGGAGAACGCCTTCCGCGAGGGCGTGACCGCCTACGAGGCCGGCAATCTCGATACCGCCGCCACCGCCTTCACGCGCGCCACGAATGCGAACGACCAGTACGCCGAAGCGTGGGCGTGGCGCGGCCGCGTCGCCTTCGAACGCGGCTTCTACCCGCAGGCGGCCGATGCGTACGGTCGCGCCGCCGAGCTCGACCCGGGCAGTGACCTGTACGAGTACTTCCGGGGTGAAGCCGCCCGCCGCGCCGGGTCGTAGAGCCTCCAACTCGTCTTCAGCAAGCGGGGCGACCACGAAGGGCGCCCCGCTTCCTGTTCCCCGCGCGCAGCCTCGGTACCCTGCACGCGTGAAAGCCACCCTGCTCATCCTGGGCGATCAACTCACCCGCCAGGTCGGACCGCTCACCCGACTCGGACCGGACGACGTGCAGGTCCTCATGATCGAATCGCGTGGCATCCTCCACGCGCTCCCCCACCACGCCCAGAAGCTCACCGTCTTCCTCTCCGCCATGCGGCACTTCGCTGCCGACCTCGAGGCCGATGGCTACGCCGTGCAGTACCTGCGTCTCGATCACCCCGCCGCCGATGACTTCGCGAGCGGCCTCCGTCACCACCTCACCACGGTCGACGCCGACCGAATCCTGCTGCAACGCCCCAACGACCATGGTGTCCGCGAACCCATCGAGGAGGCCTGCGCGACGCTCGGCGTTCCCCTCGAGATCCTCGCCAACGAACTCTGGGTCACGCCCGACACGACGTTCGACGCGTGGGCCGCGTCGCGCAAGACCCTGCGCCTCGAGCACTTCTACCGGACCGTCCGCCGAGAAACCGGCATCCTCATGGATGGCCCCGACGCGCCGCGCGGCGGGGAGTGGAACTACGACGCGGAGAATCGCGGTCGGCCCGACCCGAACCGCACGCCCCCCACCCTCCCCACGTTCGAACCCGACGCGCTCACCCGCGAGGTGCAACGCGACGTCGCCGCCCTCCCCCACGCCTGGGGTGCCGCCCAACCGTTCGGTTGGCCCGTCACGCGGCGTGACGCCCTCGCCGTGCTGCAGCACTTCCTCGACGCGCGACTCGACGACTTCGGCACCTTCCAGGATGCCATGCAGGGCGGGCAACCCACGATGTGGCACTCCACCCTCTCCGTCCCGCTGAACCTCGGTCTCCTCCACCCCCGCGAGGTGCTCGACGCCACCCTCATCCACGCCGAGCAACGCGAACGCGCCGGTCGACCCGTCCCCCTCAACGCCCTCGAAGGCTTCGTCCGCCAGATTCTCGGCTGGCGCGAGTTCCTCCACCACGTCTACCGGACGCGGGGAGCCGCCCTTCGCGACATGAACGAGCTCGACGCACGCGCCGACCTGCCCCCCGCCTACTGGGGCGCGCCGACCGACCTCGCCTGCCTTGCGGACACCCTCCAGCAACTCGAGGCGATGGGCTACACCCATCACATTCAACGCCTCATGGTGCTCGGCAACCTCGCGCAACTCGTCGGCGTGAACCCCCAAGCGCTGCTCGCCTGGTTCACCGCCACGCACGTCGACGCGCTCGACTGGGTCATGGCGCCCAACGTGATTGGCATGAGCCAGTACGCCGATGGCGGCACGCTCACCAGCAAGCCCTATGCCGCCGGCGCGAATTACCTGAACCGCATGAGCGACCATTGCGGCCGCTGCCGCTTCGACCCCAAGGCCAAGGACGGACCCGACGCCTGCCCCATCACGAGTTGGTACTGGTCGTTCATCGACCGGCACGAGGAACGCTTCGCACCCAATCCCCGCATGCGGATGATCGTCTCCGCCTGGCGCAAACGCCCCGAGGAGGAGAAGCAGCGCGTGAGAGAACGGGCCTCGCAAACCCGTGACGCATTCCTCCGCGGCGAGCTCTGAAGACGAGGCCAACTCGGTGGAGTTGCCCCCCTCCAGCACGATGGGGCCATGACCCACCTCCATGAACGATTCACGACGTACCTGTACTTCATCCGCCCCTTCGAAGCAGGACCCACGCCCAGCAGGGAGGCACTGCTCGACGCCATCGTGGCCGCACGCCCACGTGAAGCGATCATCTCCGACGTCATGTTGCACGGACCCATCCGGGTCGCTCTCGACACGTTCTCGTGGATGCTGCGCGAACAGGGAGCCGAAACCCTCTTCCCGGAGTCCCTCCACGCCACGTTGGTGTTCGTGCGCAGGCCCAGCGAGGCGCCCTTGCGCCTCACGCCCCTCGATCTCCTCGAGCGGTACCACGTCGAGGGGCTCATTCCCGAAGGCGCGCCTCCCGAAGGGCTGACGACGATGCTCACCGCGCACCTCGCGCAAAGGCACGCCGTCTGGGACCTCCCCGCGAGCGAACGGCGTGGCCCGTGGGATGCGCTGGACCGCGAGCTGCAGACGATGCTCGCCCCTTGGGACCGAAGCCTCCCGGCTGCACGGCGAACGGCTTGACGGCGCGCCAGGCGGCACGGGCCGGGGGCGACGCGTTGACTCCGTCCTTCAGCGGCGTTCTTGAGACGACCGGGACACGAATCCCATGCAAATCCGTCCCACACGTGCCACCGTGACGGCATGGTACGCAACCGGAGCTGCCAAACCCGCCCGTCCCTCCTCGTTCTCGCCCTGGCCATGCTGCTGGGTACCGTTCAGGCACAGGCCGACCTCGATCTCGCACGCGCCGACGTCGAGCGCGCCAACACCGTCCTCGAACGCGCGGCCGACATGGCGCGCCAAGCCGCACCCGAAGCCATCCGCACGGACCTCGACGCCACCATTCAAAGCTTCCTCGATACGCGCGAGGACCGGGCGCGCGCGGCCGCCCGCCTCGAACCCGGCGTGGAGGCCGGCAACGAGGAGGACGCCATCAGCTACTGGTACGACCTGCTGGGCACGACGAACGCCATGACCCGCTGGCTTCGCGGCCACGTCTACACCTACTGCGTGCAACCCGAGCATCTCGGAACGTGGGAGGGCGTGTGGGTCGACGGCCAAGGCGGCTACCTCGAAGTGCTCGACATGGGTGACCGCGTGCTCGCCTTCCGCCTCGAAGCCGTTCGCGGCCCCACGCTCCACACCGGCTTGATCGAAGGCGTCGCACTCGTCAACGCCGGCATGCAGCGCGCACGCTTCGCCGTGCCCGACCCGAGCAGCGAGGATCGCGCCCTCACCATCGTCACCTTTGACCTGCAGCACGGCCGCCTCCACCTCTCCACCGTGAATGCCGAGTCGTTCCACGGCGCACGCGCCTACTTCGACGGCACGTACGTCCGCACGCGCGAGCTTCCGCGTGACGCCGTCCCTCACCTCAAGGCCTTGGGGCAGCGGGGGGTCACGCTCCGCTAATCACGCTCGTTCAGGCATGAATGCATCGCGGCGCACGCCATCCGCACGTCCGAGTCGCACGCTCATGGCGTGCAGGGAGCGGTCGCAGGCGACGTTGCGGGACCCAACCTTCCGTTCCGCGATCTCAGGCATGCCGAATCGGTTCAGGGAATGACGCCGCTTCGACGCAGTCATCATTGAGGTAAGTCTTTTCGGCGCGCCGTCAGGACCCGATCCGGCCGACGCGGTAGGCGTGCAGCGACCCCGACGCCGACCGAACCTCCACGACGCCACCCGGCGGCGTGCCCAGCACGGCCGCACCAAGGGGCGAAACGTCGCTCATCCGAAGAACGGCGTCCTCGACGACCTCCACGTCGGCTGCGGGCACGACGCGCATCCACCAGGTCGCATCGGTCTCGAGGTCATGCATCTCGAACGTGGAGCCCAGCGTCACGACGTCCAACGGGATGTCGCCCGGTGACGCGACCTCGGCCCTCGCAAGCAGATCGTCGAGCACCTGCGCCCTCGCCATGGCCTGCTCGCGCGAAAGGCGAGCATCCCGCAAGGTCTCCTCGTCCGCCGTGCAGCGGCACGCCAGCACGTCACGCAGGAACGCCTCCCGTTCGCCCGCGCGCGCCAACGCCTCGTCCCGCTCCCGCATCAGCCGCTCCGCATCGTCCTCGGCCAACCGCACCAGATGGGCGAACTGGGGCTTGACGTCTTGAGGTCCGCTCACCGCCCGAGGCTACGCCGAACCCGTCGCGCGCCACGTGATGGAGCCGGCATGCGCCCATCGCATAGCGACCGTCCCCTTTCGATTCGAAACGACCCTCCGTCGCTCGATGACGCACGCGTCGCGTACCCTTGAGGCATGCCCATCGTCCGCAGCACCCTCGTGGTTCCCGACCGCACCGCCCTCATCCACGCACGAACCCGGCTGGCCCTCGAGGGTACGCAGGGCACGCAAGTGATGACCCTGCAGCATCTCCTCGCACGCCTCGCGGGTGGATTCCTCCGGGCGGCAACGCCCCGCGACGTCGAACCGCTCCTCTCCACGGACGTCCCTCGTGACGGTCTCCCGAGCCTCGCCACCATCGCCGATCTCCCCGGGTTCGGCCGTGCCGTCGCGCGAACGCTCGACCTGGCATGGCGTGCAGGGTTTGACCTTGAAGCGATGCGCGACGCGACGCCGCAGCAACCCCGTTGGAGCGAACTCGCGATCCTCGAAAGTTACGTCGCGCAGCGACTCCCCCGCGAGGCCCTACCGGCGCCACGACTCGCACGACGTGCCCTGGAAGGGGTACGGCACGCACCCGAGACGCTCGGTGACGTGCACCTGCACGGGCTCGACGACGTCCCACCCGTCTACCGGCCGGTCCTCGAAGCCCTCGCCGAGTACGTGAAGGTCGAATGGACCTGCCCCATCCCCGACCCCACGTGGACGCCCAGCCGCATCGCCCTCCACACGCCCAACGATTCAACCCACCACGGCCCGGCGCAGATCGAATCGCATGCCACGCCGTACCAGGAAGTCCGCAACGCCCTCCGCTGGCTGCGCGGCATGCTGGAGGCAGGCACCTCCCCCGCCGACCTGGCCATCGTCGCACCCAACCCCGGGCCCTACGAACCCTCCCTCTTCGCGCTCCTTGAAACGAGCGACCTTCCCGTCCATGCCGTCCAAGGCATTCCCACCGTGCGGCAGCCCATGGGCCAACTCTTCGCCGCGCTCGCCGACGCCGTGACGCACGAACCATCCCGCGCACGCATCGAACGCCTCATCCACGCGGGTCATGCAGCGGAACAAACCGCCTTGATGCGGATCCCCCCATCCTGGAGTCGCGGCATCGACCCCGCACGCACCTTCCCCACGAACGAGGCGTGGCCGACCCACGCACCCAGCGATCTTCCCGACGACACGTGGGACCTTCTGCGCAACCTACGCGACGACCTCATCACGGCACGAGAGGACGCCGCTCACCTCGCCCACACGTGGCTGGAGGGCGAAACCGCAACCACCTGGCGCGACCTCGCAGAACGCGGCCCCCTCGAAACCCTCCCCGCTCGCGTGGCTCGACACCGCCTGAACGACGAGACCGACCCCACCACGAGCACCCTTTGGGGCCCCGTCAACGTCCTGCTCGGCACGCCACGAAAGCACGTACGCATGCTCGGCATGACGAGCGGCGCATGGCCACGCGCCAACCATGAAGACCCCCTCCTACCGACGCGCATCCTCGCAGGCCACACCCTCGAGGAACGCACGCAAGCCCAGATCGACCGCAGCACCTTCCACGCCATCACCCGCACGGCCACGGCTTCATTGACCCTCACGTTCCCACGCATGGGCAGCGACGGGAAGGCGCAACGCCGCAGCCCCCTCCTCGCCCCCTTCGGTGACTCTCACGTCGTGACGAGCACCACGGTGAGCGACACGCCCATCGACGAGCGCGACCGTCGCCGCCAACGCCCCGACGAACGACACGCCGATCCCCTCGTGCAACGCGCAGTCCGCGCCTTCGAACACCGGCACGCCGAAGCGCTCACCCCACACGACGGAATGCTCGACCTCACCGACGAGGTGCGCACCGCGCTGCAACGCGTACTCGACGCGCCCCTCTCCGCCACCACCATCGTCCCGCTCATCAACGACCCCTTCGAGTTCCTCGCCGAGCACGTCCTGCGCTGGAGCGAGCCTCCCCTCGACGAGCAACCCCTCCAGCTCGACCCCCTGTCGTTCGGTGCGCTGTGCCACGACGCGATCGAACGCACGCAGCGACGACACGGCCTTGACCCGAATCCCGACGCCGTCCACGCGGTCGTCCGCGAAGTGTGCGACGCATGGGCGAGCGACCACCCCGTCCCCCCCGCCGCTCTATGGCTCGGATACCAGGAGCGCATCACCCGTTTCGTCCTCCGTGCCCTCAAGACCACACACGATTTCCCGATTGATCACAGCTACCCTGAGGTGCAGTTCGGAGACGCCCGCTTCGGGAACCCCAACGACCTCGAGGGCGCTTGGGATGGCACGGCCACGGTGCGTCTCGGCGCCTCCACGATTCGCGGCAAGATCGACCGACTCGATCTCGCCCATGACGGATCGCGCGTGCGCGTCATCGACTACAAGACCGGCCGCTCGAAGACGCCCAACGCCCTCGAAGCGGAACGCGAAGTGCAACGCACCGTGTACGCCGTCGCCGTCAAACGACAACTCGGCAAGGCAACCGACGTCGATGCCGTCCTGCACTTCCTCGCCGACGACCGGATGGCCATCCTCCCCACCTACGACGTCGACGCCTCCATCACCAGGCTTAGGCGAACCCTCGACGCTGCGCGCACGCGCCTCGCACAAGGCCATGCCGTACCGGCAGCCAGCGTGCCACGCTACGGTCACGCCTTCACCCTCGCTCTACCCGCCCACCTCGGCCCGTACCTCGAACGCAAACGCGCTGCCCTCGAAGCCCTGCACGCGCCCGTCGACACGGCATGGAAGGGAGAGGACGCATGACGCGCCCCACGGATCACGCTGCCCGCCTCACCGCCCTCACCCGACACGACGTCAGCATCCTCGTCGAAGCCGGCGCTGGCAGCGGCAAGACCACGCTCATGGCCGGCAGGATCGCGCGCATGCTCGCCAACGGCACACCCCCCGACCAGATTGCGGCCATCACCTTCACCGAAGCGGCCGCCACCCACCTCCGCAACGCCGTTCATGACCTCCTTACACGCCTCGCACGGGGTTACGTTCCAAGCGAAGTGGCCGACGCCTTCCCCGACGCAGACGAAGCGACGTTCCAGGCGACGGTCGACACGGCCCTCGCCCACCTCGACGACCTGACGTGCAGCACGATTCACGCCTTCGCGCGCGTCCTCACCACGCCCTACCCCGTCGAAGCCAACGTCGACCCCGGCGCAACCATGCTCGAGCCCCACGACGCCAACCGGATGTTCCATGAGGTGCGCGAAACCTGGCTGCGCGGCATCCTCGACGAGGACGGCTCCGCCACGCACCCGCTGCTCACGCAACTCTTCCTGCGCGAGCCCGCCGAAACGCGAAAGGCACTCGACGCGCTCACCAATCAGCTTCGCAACCAACCCGACGTACAAGGCCCCGCACCCGTCGACCTCGAGGCGAGTCGCCACGCCTCCGCAATCGCTGCACGCGACTTCGCCCGCGCCGTCGAAAGCGACGCCATTGCGCCCGACGAGGCGCACGCGTTCGCCGAGGGCGCACGCACGCTTGCCGACGCCCTCGATGATGCGGCCGACGACGTCGCGCTCCTCGCCCGCACCCTCGGAAGCGAAGGCTCCCACCACCACGTCCTGACCCAGGACGGCGGTGTGCGCCAGTACCGGACGAAAGGCAAGTGGAAGGACGCCGCGAAGAGCGTCGGCCTACCCGCCAGCGAGGGCGAAGCTCGCCACGGCCTCACGCAAGCGTCGTACGACACCTTCACCGAAGCCCTCGAAACCCTCCGCATCGATCTCGCCGACACGATGCTGCACGAGCTCGTCACCATCGCGCACGAGGGGGTCGCCGCGTACCACGACGCCAAACGACGCGCCGCCCTGCTCGACCCCGACGACCTCCTTCGCAACGCCGCCGACCTCCTCCGCCATCACGCCGACGTGCGCGACGAACTCGCACGGCGCTTCCGTTACGTCCTCATTGACGAGTTCCAGGACACCGATCCGCTCCAAGCCGAAATCGTCTGGCGGCTCACCGGCGAACCCAGCGACCAACCCTGGCGCGAATGGCCGTCCCGCCCAGGCGCACGCTTCATCGTCGGTGATCCAAAGCAATCGATCTACCGCTTCCGCGAGGCCGACGTCACGAGCTACCTCGACCTACGTCAACGCATGGAGGACGACCCGAACGCTCTCGTCCTCACCATCCACACGAACTTCCGCTCCCGTCACGGCATTCTCGACCTCACCAACGCCACCTTCGAACGCCACTTCCAAGGTCCCACGCAGCCCGGCTACCAAGCCCTCGAGGCGCATGCGGGTGCAAGCCACGAAACCGCCATCCTGCGACTCCCGCACACCGACGTCGTCGATGACCCCGACGACACGTTCGACGCCACCCTCGACGACGAATCAATAGACACCCCCTCGACGCAACACCCACGCACGCTCGAAGCCAACGCCGTTGCCGACCTGTGCGCCCACCTCCTCACCAACCATCGACACGAAGACGGCACACCCCTCACGCAACGCGACATTGCCCTCCTCGCCCCAACCGGTACGGGACTCGACGCGTACGAACGCGCGCTCGAGCGTCGCGGACTCACCGTCACGAGCCAAGCGGGCAAGAACTACTACCAGCAGCAAATCGTGCACGACCTGCTCGCCCTCACCCGCGCGTTGGCCGACCCGAACGACACCCTCGCCCTCGGCGCTCTCCTCCGCGGACCCCTCATCGGCCTCCGCGACGACGAGCTCGTCACCGCCACCCAGGCGATGCGTGAGGCGGCAACGAGCGATGGACGCACCCACGCACCCCAGCGCATGGCGCTGCGCATCGACACGCCCCTCGACGACCTACCCGCCGGTGCCGTTCGGGACGCCCTTGCCCGGCTGCAACCCCTCGCCGAACGGGCATGGGCCCGCACGCCGTTCGACACGCTGCACGACGCCATGGACACGCTCGACGTGATCGCCATCCTCCACCTTCGCAATCCAAGACACGCCCGCCGTGACCTCGCGAACCTCGAGCGCTTCCTCGGCGAAGCGTCCGCCTACGCGACGCGAGGGCTTCGCGCCTATGCACACGACGTCTGGCGAGCCTGGAGCGACAACGTGCGCGACTCCGAAGCGGCCACCGACGAGCACGACGACGCCATCACCCTCATGAGCATTCACGCCTCGAAAGGGCTCGAGTGGCCCATCGTCATTCCCATCAACCTGTTCCACAAGCCTCAGGGCGTCAGCGGGCCCCTACGCGACCGTTCGACCAACACGCTGCACCACAAACTCTTCAACCTACCCACGTCAGGTTTCGAGGCAACGAAGCAGTTCGAAACCGACCAGATTGCCGCCGAGGTACTCCGGCTCGGCTACGTCCTCACCACCCGCGCCCGCGACCTGCTCGTCCTCCCCGAGGTCAACATGGAGATCCATGAGGCGAGTTGGTACGCCCGCCTCGGCTGGCCCGAATCGAGCGGCGAACGCATCGACGTCCCCACGACGCCCCTCAGCACCCGCAGCCAACGCCAAGACGGAGGACCAGACGAGAGGACGTTCGAACAGCGAAGTGCACGCCTCCGCGAAACGCTCCCCACCATCGAGCGCCGAGCGCCCTCCGATCACCACGACCCCGAAGAACCCACGCGCGAGGACGTCACGGTCACCGAGACCCAGAATCGTGAGCAGCCAAGCGACGGCCTCGTACGAGGCCGACTCGTCCACAAGCTCCTCGAAGAACTCATCACCGGTGAGTGCACCGAAGAGAGTCTCGAGGAGCGCGCACGAGAACTCGATGCGCAGCACGAGTCCCACCCCGACGTCGACCCGTCTCACGTGGCGGAACAAGTGCGGGCCGCGTGGAACCTCGATGAGGTTCACGCCGTGCGCGATCGACTCATGGCCGAGGTTCCCGTCGCCCGCGCCGATCAAGACGACGTGCACGTACGCATCGTCAATGGTCTCGCCGACGCCGTGGCGGTGGCCCGCGATGAGGATGGTGGCGCGACACTCGTCATCGACTGGAAGAGCGACAAGACGACGAACCACCTCGACGTGTACCGGAATCAGCTCGAGGCGTACCTACGCCTCCTCGACGCGCCGCAAGGACTCTTGATCTTCACGTCCATCGACCATGTCGAGCACGTCATGCCCGCTCCCTAAGGTCCGTCGTGCGGCTACGTCCACCTCGACGCGGAGATTCCCAACGTCTCGCGAAGCGCAGCGACGTCGCGAAGCAAGGCGTCGGCCGTACGTCCGTACTCGAGCGTCACCGCCCACGGCGTCCCGCGCTCAAGCACGGACTGCACGAGGGCAAGATCCACGTCCCGCAACGTTTCGTGCGCATCCAGCAGCACGCCGCCCTCCCCCCGGCGCGGTCCACTCACGTGAACCTGCCGGACCCGGTCCAGCGGTAACGCCTCGAGGTACGCCTCGACCGCAACGCCCTGGCGCGCAGCGCTCACCTGAGCATGCGCCAAGTCGAGCAGCAGGAACGCCCCCGTCCTCGAGACGAGTTCATCGATGAAGCTCGGCTCGCACACGAAACGGTATGCGGGGGATGGCTGGTCATCTAGGTTCTCGAGCAGGACCGGAACGTCCAACGCCTCCTGCAGCGCGCGGACCGTCCGCACCATCCGCTCGAGCAACACGTCACGCTCGAGGACGGGGGACGTTGCCTGCATTCCCTCCTCGTACGCCACGGTCGCCGCGGCGAACCCCACGTGCACACTCAGCCACGGTGCAGCCGTCGCCCGCAACCTGCGGCGCGTCACCGTCAGGGCATCGAGATGCGAAAGGGCGTCGTCGTGCGCCAGGGACCAGTCCCACACGCCGTTGTGAAGCAGCATGCGGCGGCCGACGAAATGCTCGACCGCTTCCTCCGTCAGGGGTCCACTCGTCTCCAACCAAAGCTCGCCGGGTAGACGACCCGACGCGTGCAACGCGCGTGAGACCGGCGTGTCGTTCACGGCAAGGGCGACGGGTTCCCCGTCGCCCTCCCATGCTCGAAGATTCGTCGTCAATTCGCTTGCTTGCTGCGCTTCAACTCGTGGAGCAGCATCTTCGTCACAGCCGTATGGCAGGTACTGCACGACACGTCGGTACCCAGGTGCGGCGCAAGATCCTCGAAACTCGTGATGCCATGCTCCTCGATGGCTTGACGAACGCGCGCACTGCTCAACTGGTGGTCCTCACACACGTCGAAGTGCTCCACCTCACGCAGCGGCCAACGCTCGGGGTTCGCCTGGTACTCCGCGAACCGCGCCTCCCAGAAGCCCCGCTCGAAGTCCACCATCGCCACCTCAAACCCTTGCAGGTCCGATGCGAGGTCGACACCACCATTCGCGAGTCGCGCCTCCTCCTCGAGGAAGGGCACCTCGAGATCAACGAGGAGCTCCACGGCATCCGCCATCAAGTCACCAAGCTCCTCACGGCGCCCCTGCAGCGAACGAATTCGCTCCGGCGTCCACGGGTCGTTCGGCGTTTCGACCATCAAGACGGGAAGAACGAGATCCTTGGCTTCCTCCACCGCCGCGACCGCCGCTTCGATGAATGCGCGCTCCCGCTTGATCATCAGCAAATCCTTGGAAGCTGCTCTTCGATCGGCATTTCCAGCACACGCCGACTTCCGTACGCCGTTTCGACCAGGGCCACACCCTCGGGCTTCTTGACGATGTCCCCGATGATGGCGGCTTCACGGCCCAAGGGATGGGCCTTCATGGCACCCAGGGCGGCTTCCGACTCGTCGTCGGGCACCACCATGAGCACCTTGCCTTCGTTGGCGGCGAGGAGCGGGTCGATCCCCAGCATTTCGCTGTACTCCTCGACGATGTCGTGAATCGGGACGGCCACGTCGAAGATGCGCAGGCCCCAAGCCTGGTTCAGCACGACCTCGTTGCCCACGGCGGCGAGACCGCCACGCGTCACGTCACGCATGAAGCGGACGTTCGGTGCGACCGCCATCACCTGTTCGATGAGGCCATTGAGGGGCGCGACGTCCGACTCGAGGCTCGCACCCATGGCGAGACCCTCCCGGCGGGACATGACGGCGATGCCGTGATCACCGAGCGTGCCGTTCACGAGAATCTTGTCGCCCGCCTCGATGCGGGACGGACCGAGATCCACCCCGTCGGGGATGAATCCGACGCCCGCCGTGTTGATGAACAGGCCGTCGCCCTTGCCGCGCTCGAGCACCTTCGTGTCGCCCGCAACGATTGCGACGCCCGCCTCGTCGGCGGTCGCCTTCATGGAGCGCACGACGCGTTCGAGCTCGTCCATGTCGTACCCCTCCTCGATGAGGAAGGCGGCCGTCAGGTAGGTCGGTTTTGCGCCCATGACGGCGAGGTCGTTCACCGTTCCGGCCACGGCCAGTCGACCAATGTCCCCGCCAGGGAAGAACGTCGGGGTGACGGTGTGCGAATCGGTGCAGAACGCGACGCGTCCACCCGGGTTCGCGACGACCGCCGCATCGGTCAGCTCGGCGAGTTCGTTGCCGCCAAACGTGCTGACGAACAAGTCTTGAATGAGTTCGAGACTGAGCTTGCCTCCCGACCCGTGCGCAAGACGAACGCTGGCATAGCGCGACACGGCGCTCGAGCGGGTGGAGGTCGACTCGGCTACGGGGGTGTCCCCCTCAGGCGACTTCGACATTCAATTTCTCCTTGTGCATGCCATAGAGGTACCAAGCCCGGCAGGTGCCCTCGTGACTCACCATGCAAGGGCCGTACGGAGCGTCGGGGGTGCATAGCTTGCCGAACACGCCGCACTCGTCGGGTCGAATTTGGCCCAGCGTCACCTCGGCGCAACGGCATCCCTTCGGATGCTCCGCGCCCGCGAGCGCGCGCTGGTCAAGCCGACCGGCAAACTTCCTCGCGGCGCTGTACTTCTGGTACTCGGGTCGCAGCTTGTAGCCCGACTCGGGAATCTCGGCAATGCCGCGCCAGCGGATGGGGCCGAGTTCGAAGACTTCGTGCAGTTCGCTTCGCGCCTTCTCGTTCCCGTCGTACTTCACGAGCCGGCTGTACGGGTTGTCGATGATGGCCTTGTCGTCACGCAACTGCTCGAGCAGCGAAGCGATCGACGCAAGGACGTCCACCGGTTCGAACCCGCCCGAGGCACAGGCGATGCCCTGCTCGGCGAGATGTTCGTAGACCCGCAGGCCCGTGATGGTGACCGCGTGCCCGGGAAGGATGAAGCCCTCGATGTCGAAACCGTCGAGTTCAGGCAGCAAGTGCGTCGCAGGTGGCGTGTAGTAGTTCGCCTCGATGATGCTCAAGTTGTCCGGCGCACCGCGTTTCAGCATGGCGGCGACGGCGACCACGGTCGTCTCGAAGCCGACACTGAAGAACACGACTTCCTTGTCGGGATTGTCGCGCGCGATTTGCGCGGCGTCGAACGCGCTGTACACGGCGCGCACGTCGCCTCCCTGCGCTCGGGCATCGAGAAGACTCATGCGTACGTCACCGCGGCGTTCTCCCTCGAGGGGAATGCTGCCGGGCACGGCGAGCATGTCGCCGAAACTCGTGACGATCACGTCGTCGAGGAGCGACAACTGAATCGCCATGTTGATGTACTCGTTGTCGCACACGCAGACGGGACAGCCGGGGCCCGCGAGAACCTCCACGCTTTCGGGAATCAAATCCCGAAGGGCGAAGCGGCCCATCTCGTGCTCATGCGTCCCGCAAATGTGCATCAGTTTGACGGGGCGGCCAATCTCATCAGCCAGGGTCGCCAACTTTTCCTGCAAACCCTTGACGACATCGGCATCCTTGTAGATGTGGGGGTCGAAATCGAACGTGGGGGTGGCAGCCTCACTCATGATGACCTCAGGCTCGCGTTTCCGGCTCGAGGTACGTCTGGATGAGCTTCAAGTTGGCTTTCGCGTCTTCAGGCGCAATCTTGTCGATCGCGAAGCCCGCGTGGACGACGACCCAATCGCCAGCCTTGAGGTCTTCGACCAGACCGATGAAGCAGTGTTGTGAGCGGTCGCCCACCTTAATGAGGCAGGTATCGGCGTCCATGACGTCGACGACTTCATGTGGGATTCCTAGGCACATCGCGTAACTCCCCTCTCAAGAATCGTGATTCACCATACATTTGCCTGGCTGGTGGGGACAGGACGATTCGTCCCGCCTCGTCACCCAACCGTCACCTTGGACAACCGTTCCACCTTCTCGACGCGCCGGGCGCGCAACCAGTCGAGCCAGTCGGCCATTCCCTCCCCCGTCTTGGCGGACACTTCGAACACCGTGGCGGCCGGCGCAACCTTGGCGATGGAATCCAGCGCCTTGGCTCGATCGAAACCCACCACCTCGGCAATGTCGATCTTGTTCACGATCACCGCATGCGCATCCTTGAAGATCCGCGGGTACTTCAGGGGCTTGTCCTCCCCCTCCGTCACGCTGAGCATCGTGACGCGCAGATCCTCCCCGAGGTCCCACGCGGCAGGACACACGAGGTTTCCAACGTTCTCGATGACCACCACGTCGAGACCCTCGACGTCGAGGTTGTCGACGGCGCGCGCCACCATCTCCGCCTCGAGGTGGCACACCGCCCCCGTCACGATCTGCACGGAGGGGGCGCCTGCATCGTGAATGCGGACGGCATCATTGTCGGTCTCTAGGTCTCCGACGACGACGCCGACCTGCAGATCGTTCGCGAGTTCGCGAACCGTCCGCTCCATCAACGCCGTCTTGCCCGAACCGGGCGAACTAACGATATTGAGGACGAGACGCGACCCGAACCGCATACGGTTCTCGGCCGCCACCCCGTCATTGTGCGTCATGAGAGATTTCTGCACCTGCACGGTACGGACGTCCGTACTACCGTCCACGCCGCCGTGCGAATGAAGATTGATGTCGCGTGTCGAATCGTGCGTGGCCATGGTGAACCTCCCCGGCGTCAAGCCACCTCTAAACGGGCGAGTTGCATCTCCTTGCCTTGCAGCAACTGCGCAGACGGTGTTCCGCAGGTGGGGCACAAGGCGACCCCCCAGCGGTTGTCGAGTTCGAACGATGCGTCGCACGTGTTGCAGCGTGCGACGGCGGGCAGGTAATCAACCTCGAGCCGCGCGGCGGACGCCATGGTGCCCTCCCGCGCGCCCTGAAAGGCGAACTCCAGCGCTTCGGGCACGACGCCCGCAAGCGCACCAATCTCCAAGTGAATCGCCTCGATCCGGGAGGCGCCCTCCTCGCGGGCGGACGCCTCGGCCAGGTCGAGCATGCTCATCACGATGGAGAACTCATGCATGCTGCAGTTTCTTCTGCGCTTCGAACGCGCCGAACACGATGTCCTCCGCGCTGAACACGTCCCCCGCCCGCAGGTCGGGATCGATCTCGACGGGATGCACGTCGTGGGCTTCGAGCTCACGCAGCACGACGGTGGCGAGCGCGTCCATCCGCTCACGAATCGTATCGGACAGGATGACGCCCACCTCCCCCGTTTCGAACTCGAGTGGCGTTACGCCAATCGCAGCGATCGTGACGTCCGGCAGGTCGCCATGCAAATCCATGGCGGTCAGCAGGTCGGGGACTTCCCACTCGTGCGAGGAGAGTTTCCCGTACCCGATCTCGGACGGAATCTGGCCGCGTCCAAACCGGTACACCTTCCCAGGGGGGGCGCACACGGCGTCGACGAGGAGCACGTGGTCATACTCGGCAATCAGGTTGAGCAGGTGCCAACCGAGCGTGCCGCCATCGACCACGTCGACGTGCTCGGGAAATGCGTACTTGTTGCGCAGGAAGTGCATGAGATGCACGCCCGCACCTTCGTCGCCGTAGTACATGTTGCCGACGCCGAGAATCAGGAGTGAGCGTGCATCGGTCATGGTTTAGCCTTCCTTCTCCGCCTTCGCGGCGGGCTTGTCGAGATCTTCCGGCGTCGCTTCACGCGCACCGGGCATGTCCTTGGCTGCGAACCCGGAAATGATGCCTTCGACGAGCAGGTTGCCCGTCCGCATGCTGTTCCAGACGGCCATGTAGATGTGCACGAGCGTGAAGAGGATGAAGAACCACATGGTGACGTGGTGCAGCATCCGCACGTTCGCGAGACCACCCACGGCCACTTCGATGGGCCTCAGAAGCTCGGCGCTCCACACCGCGATACCGCTCGACAGGTACGGCGCGGCCAGCAGAATTCCGGTGACGGAGATGATCAGCAACGCGGCGTAGAGGGCCGTGTACACGAGGTACTGCAGCGGGCCGTAGTTGCTGTAGGTGAGGTGCGGGTGCTCCTTGCTCATCAGCAGGTAGAACTTCAGCTGGTCGCGCCAGGCCTTGAGATCGAACAGGATGGGCGCCATGCGGAGTTCTGCCCCGAGACCCAACTTGCCTTCCCGGTTGATGAACAGGAACTGGTAGATGCGCCCAAGCGTGAACGCGAGCAGGAGCCATCCGGCGGCCACGTGCCATCCGCGCACCTGCGCGAGGATGAAGTTGCTCGACGTGTCACTGCCAATCACGCGGGCGAGGAACGGGTTGGCGATGTAGATTCCGGACAGCACGAGCCAGATCAGCAACGCGTTGCGAATCCAGTGCGATGCCCGAACGAACGCTCCGAAGACGTACACCACCATCTTGGGGCGGCCTTCCCGCTCCAGCACGACCGCACTCTTCACGGGCGTGCGGCGCATGCGGGTCGTGTCGGTCGTCACGGAATCACACCTCCACTTCGAAGCTTGCGATCTCCTCGCCGTCCCGGTTCAGGATGTGAACCGCGCAGGCGAGACAAGGATCGAAGGAGTGCACGGTGCGCACGACCTCGAGCGGACGGGTCGGATCGACCATGGGTTGCGTCACGAGCGCGGCTTCGTACGCGCCGCGCTGTTCGCGCCCATCCTTCGGGCTGGCGTTCCACGTGGAGGGAACGATGGCCTGGTAGTTCGCAACCGAGCCATTCTCGACGGTGAGCCAGTGGCTCAACGCGCCGCGGGGTGCTTCACCCATCGCCCAGCCGGGGCCGTCCTTGACCTCGAACTGGTTGTAGAAGCGGTCATCACCACTCTTGACGTTGTTCGTGAGCTTGCCGATCAGACCGGGAATCGCATCGCCAATGACCTTCGTTTCGAGGCCACGCGCGATGGTGCGACCGACCGTGGAGTACCAGAACTCGAACGGCACGTTGATCTTGGTCGTGAAATCGTCCATGACTTGCTGGACGGCTTCGTCCCCTGCCGCGTAGGCGATCAACATGCGGGCCAGGGGTCCCACCTCGACGGGCATGCCGTCGTATCGGGGCGCCTTGATCCAGCTGTAGCCACCTTCGGTCTTGAGCGTTCCATCGGCGTTCAGGCCCTCGTAGTTCGGGTTGGTCTGACCGTCGAGCGGGTGCAGCGAGTCGCTGCCGCCTTCGTACGTGTACCAGGAGTGCGAAACCTCTTCGGCAATCTTCATGGGATCGACGGAATGCACGGTGCTCATGTCGCGATCGATGATGAGGCCGGCGGGCAGCAGGTGCGCGCGGCGCTCCCACGGCTGCTCGTCGAGCGCCATCGCGCCGAACGACATGTAGTTGCGCAGACCGCCACCTTCGCCTGCGAGCGCTTCGGTCTGGTAACGACGACCGATCATCTCGAGGTCGGGCAGGTACGCGCGCTCGACGAAGTCCATCGACTTCTGCATGAGGAACTGGTACTCGGCGATGCGGTGCGCATCGAGACCGTCGCGCGCCGACGTCATGCCGCCCACGATCATGCTTTGCGGGTGGGGGTTCTTACCGCCGAAGATGGCGCTGGCCTTGGCGCTCATGCGCTGCACGGCGAGGTTGTCGAGGTAGTGACTCGCGATGATCAGGTTCTCTTCGGGGCTCAAGCGGTACTTGGGGTGACCCCAGTAGCCACCGGCGAACGGCCCGAGTTGACCGGATTGCACGAAGGCGAGGAGTCGCTGCGCGACCATCGTGTAGTGCGATTCGCTGGCGTTGTACGGCGTGGCGTGGAACTGGTGCGCAATCTCGGTTGCGGCGACCGGGTCGGCATCGAGGGCGCTGACCACGTCGAACCAGTCCATCGCGTGGAGTTGGTAGAAGTGCGTGCTGTGGTCGTTGACGGCCTGCGCAGCCCAAATCAGGTTGCGTAGCGAGCGGGCATTCGGCGGGATGGTGACGCCGTACGCCATTTCGGTGGCTTCGACGCCGCGCTCGTAGTGGTGGAAGGTGCAGACACCGCAAATGCGTTGCGCGAACATCCCGACGTCCTTGGGATCGCGTCCGCGCATGATGTTCTCAAACCCACGGAACGCGGTGGAGCTGCTCGACGCCTCCTGCACGATGTTGGTGGTGTCATCCACCTCGATCTCGATGCGGAGGTGCCCTTCGATGCGGGTAATGGGGTCAATGACGTGTTTCGCGGCCACGATGCACTACTCCTTCTCTTGACCTTCGTACCGCTTTTCGGTTGCGGCCTTGATGGCGGTTGCGCCCGCGTGAATCGCCACACCGGCGGCAGCGGCTCCGAGAACGGCCGTTCCGATCGTGTCGGCGTTCGCGTCGGTACCGAACGGGGTGCTGTAGAGGCGACCGGCAAGCGGTACTTCGAAGGGGGTGAGCGTGTCCCAGAAACCGGGTTCACTGCATCCGATGCAGCCGTGACCACTCATGATGGGCCAGGAGGCACCTTCGTTGTACCGGACGACACCGCAGTTGTTGTAGGCCATGGGGCCCTTGCAGCCGACCTTGAAGAGGCACAGGCCCTCTTTGAGGCCTTCGATGTCGGTCCAGCCTTCGACGAATTCGCCGGCGTCGAAGTGCCCGCGGCGTTCACACTTGTCGTGGATGCGGTCCTGGTACGCCCAGAGCGGACGGCCGTACGCATCGAGCGAGGGAAGGCGACCGAACATGGCGTACTCGAGGATCGTGCCCACGACGTTGGTCGAGGAGACGGGGCAGGCGGGAAGGTTCACGACCGGCTTGCTGATGCCGCGGCTGGCGAGGAAATCGCCGACGCCCATGGCGGTCGTGGGGTTGGGGCGTGCGGCAGGAATCCCGCCGTACGCCGAGCAGCTGCCGGCCGCGATGACGGCGGCGGCGTGCTTGGCGATGTGCTCCACCTTTTCCACACCGGTTTCACCGGCCGGGCCGATGGTGAGGAAGTTGCCGTCGTCGCCCACGGGGACCGAGCCTTCGAACACGGCGATGTAGGCGCCGTCGTACTTCTCGATCGACGCGGCGAGCACGTCTTCGGCCGCCTGGCCGGAGGGCGCCATGAGGATCTCGGCGTACTCCAGGCTGATCAGGTCGAGCAGCAGTTCATCCGTTCCCGGGTTGGCGTTGCGGATGAGCGCCATGCTGTTCCCACTGCAGGACTGCAGCTCCTGCCAAATGACGGGGATGCGGGTGGCGACCTCCTGAGCACGTGCAACCCGCAGGTCGAACATGGGGGGAAGGCCGAGCGTGGCGGTCATGACGGCCGACATCTTGAGGAAGTCACGACGCGAGATGCCGCGTCGCTTCAAGACCTCGTCAAGGGTGGTGTCATTGACCGGGTCTTGCGCTTCGAGCCGGTCGAGATTCTTGTCGGCTTCCGCGGCGAGCCACTCGTAATGCTCCTGGGTCCGGAGATCCAGGTCGTGGTTCGCGCCTAAGCCGTGTTGCCTGGGTGCTACCGTCATGCGCTCCTCCTCGCGCGTGTCGATACCTCCCCCGAAGTACCGCTGGGTGAATCGGGTCGCTCCCCGATCCGGTTTCACGGTTCGCGGTGGCTCCGTCCGAGCCGTCATGGGCGTCGGATGCGTGCCATCGATCCCGCGTGATGGGGCGAACGTAGCAGGGTGGCCACGGAGCGTGATGGGACGCACGTCCCCCGTGCTGGAGGGACATTTGTGCCGCTCGACGAGCCTTTCGTTTGCACGCGGTCAGCGCCCGCCGACGGGTGGGACGTTCGTACCTCAGGATTCTCACGTTTCGTTCATACGCTTAGGCGAAGCCTCCGACGTGAACGTCAGGCGCGACACGCGACCGTGTTCTCGCCATCACGATTCGGAGTTGGTACGGCCGGATCCTCACGCTTGGAGGAACACCGGCGCACTTCGGAAACGGGGACAGGGACCCCGACATTGGAGGAACGCATGAATCGAGTTCTTCGTACTTTCGCCATCACACTGGCCGCCGTCGTGACGGCTTCACTGTTGTTCACGCCGATGGTCGTCGCGCAGGACGACCCGCTCATCGCACGCGCGCAAGCGCTGTTCGAGCCCATCCCCACCACGGGATACGCGGAGTTGGACGACAACCCTTACACCGAAGCGAAGTCCGAGCTCGGTCGCATGCTGTGGTTCGACCCGCGCCTCTCCGCCTCCTGGGCGATCAGCTGCAACAGCTGTCACAACCTCGGGACGGGCGGCGTCGATTTGCAGTCGAAGTCGATCGGCCACGACTGGCAACGCGGTGGGCGGAACTCCCCGACGATGCTGAACGCCGTGTACAACCTCGCGCAGTTCTGGGATGGACGCGCCGCGGATCTCGAAGAGCAAGCGATGGGCCCCGTCCAAGATTCGCTCGAGATGAACAACACGCCCGAGAACGCGGTGGCCACGCTCAAGAGCATGCCCGGTTACGTCGAAGCGTTCGAAGCCGCCTTCCCCGGCGAAGCCGACCCCGTGACGTTCGAGAACATGGCGAAGGCCATCGAGGTGTTCGAAGCCACGCTCCTTACCCCCAACGCGCCCTTCGACCTGTACATGAAGGGTGACGCGGACGCGATCAACGCCGAGGAGCGCGAAGGTTTCGAGCTGTTCGTCAACAAGGGTTGCGTGTCCTGCCACATGGGCATCAACATTGGCGGCACCGGTTACTTCCCGTTCGGCGTGATCGAGCGCCCCGACGCCTTCATCCTCCCCGAAGATGACCTTGGTCGCTACCAGGTCACGAACGTCGAGGCCGACAAGTACGCGTTCAAGTCACCCAGCCTCCGCAACATCGAGCTCACCCCGCCGTACTTCCACTCCGGTTCGATTTGGAGCCTCGAGGATGCGGTCCGCATCATGGGTGACGCGCAGCTCGGCGCGACACTGACTGACGATGACGTGGTGAAGATCACCGCCTTCCTGCGCACCCTCACGGGCGACCAGCCCGTCGTCGAATTCCCGATCCTTCCCGAGATCACCGAATCGACGCCGCTCCCCACCGGGATGACGATGCCGTAACCGCGACACCCCGTCGCACCTGCACGTTCGTGCAGTCGAGGCGCCCTTCCCCCCGCGGGGAAGGGCGCGTCTTCGTGGCCTCATGACGCGCGTCACCGCGCTCGCGCAAGGGAGCGGCTACCTTGCCATGCAAGCCCCTGGAATGGAGGTCTCCATGACGCAAGTCGAACCGCGCGCGGCGCCCCCCGCATGGCTCGATGAGGCCCGCGAGGTGCAGGAGGGCGTGTACCGCTTGACGTTGCGTGGAATCGACGTCACGCTCCTCCTCACGAGCTCGCTTCTCGACGCCGTCGAACCGGCCGCTTGGTGGCAACTCGACGATGCGTCCTACCTTCCAGGGCTCGAGCGGGTGATCATCACCCCGGACGTACACCCCGGCTACGCCGTACCGATTGGCTTCACCGCCGTTTCGCACACGCACCTGTACCCCGACACGGTCGGTCCCGACCCGGCCTGCTCGGTTTCCCTCTCCCACCTGCCCGGCTGCCACCTCGGCACCCTCGACAAACCTGCGCGCCGCGCGATCCTCGACGACCTTCAGCGCGCGATTCACGTCAACGCCCATCACCCCGTCGGGAGCGCCAAGAAACCCGTCGACATTGAGGCATTCTGGAAGGTTCTCAGTGGCGCCGAACGACCTCCAGAGAGCTGGGTATGGGGAACGCCACGACTCCATGAGCTTGCAAGTGGCGCGGAGCTCGACGCGTTCCGTGCCTGGCTGCAGACGCTCGCCACGCCCGCGCGGCGCGCCCAGTTCGAAACGATTGGCGGTGGCAATCATTTCCTCGAGGTGCAGGAGGGGGACGATGGCGACCTTTACGTCATGGCGCACTTCGGTTCGCGTGGCCTCGGGGCGGCCGGTGCACGATGGTTCGAGTCGCGGATGCGTGACGCGAAACCAGGCGAAGTCACGGCGTCCGAACCGCCCGGCAGCCTGACCGGACTCCCGGCCGATACCCCGCTGGGGCGTCACTACCTGCTGTTCCAGCAGGCCATGCTCGAGTACGCGACGGTGAATCACGCACGGGTGCAAGCCACCGCGCGGCGCATCCTTGCGGAGCACCTCGCGTGTGGTGAGGGCGCGCTCCTGGGTCACATACCCCACAACGTCATCACCCTGGAGCAGGGCGCGTACTGGCAGCGCAAGGGGGCAACCCCGGCCGACCCGGCGCGCGACCTGCCGCTCCTCATTCCGGGCAGCATGGCGACCGTCTCGTACCAACTCGCCGTGGGCCCCAATGCCCTCCGGTTCGGTTCGACCGTGCCGCATGGTGCGGGGCGCACGCTCGCGCGCGGCGAGGCGAAGCGTCGGTTACAGCAGGGGGCAATGGATGAGGTTCTCGAGCGGGTGGGTGCCATGACGAACGTGCGGCACGTTCCGCTCGACGAGGCTTCAGCCGCTTACAAGGACGTGGTGCGCGTCGTCGATGCGGTCGTCGCGTCAGGCGTTGCGCGGGTGGTGCAGCGCCTGCACCCACGCCTTGTCCTGAAGGGAGAATGAGTGCGCCGCGACGAATTCGTCGCGGCGCACATCGATCGTGTGGAACGTACGTTCAGGCTTGCTTTTCGGGGAGCGGGCAGGTGCGAATGCCGAGCACCGAGTACAACCCGCAGTACCCGAGCGCACCGGTCGCGAGCGCGGCGACGCCAGCGATGCCAGCCACCCAAGCCCACGTGCCCGTCACGTTTCCAAGAAGGACGAGTGCGAGGAGTACGACACCCAGCACGACGCGGATGACGCGATCGATGGTTCCTTCATTCTTCGCCATGGGAACCTCCTGTTCCACTTCGTACTCTACGCCCGCACGGTCACGCCGGCATGTGGGGATTACGACGTTGCAGCGGCATGAGTACCCGCGTCGCGGCGCGGCATTGCGTAGCATGCGGCATGTCGCAATTCCCGTTTTCCTCTGGCTTCTTGCGCTCCGTGCCGATACTGACCGCGTGCCTCCTGTCGTTCTTCGCCTTGGCGCAGGGGGAACCCACGCGGATCGAGACGCACGCGCTTCCCGTCCGCGAACTCGTCGTGACGACGAGCGGCGTCGCCACCTTCGTTCACGAGGGCACCGTGACCGGCACGACCGAGTGGATCCTGCGCGTCCCGAGTGACGCGATGGACGACCTGCTGCAAAGCCTGGTCGTCGAGGATTTCGACGGGGGTGTCGTGCGCGCCGTGCAGTACGAGGCACGCGACGCGCTCGATCGCCGCCTCGCGAGTTACGCCTTCGACCTTCGCGCCGTGCAGAGTCTCGCCGACGTGCTGCACCAGGCGAGGGGCGCCGTCGTGACGTTGACTGCGAGCGATACGCACCGGGGTGTCGTCACGACGGTCGAACGGGACGCGAGTGACGTCGGGGAGGCCTGGTTCGTGACGCTCGTGACGGAGGCGGGCCTGCAACGCTTCGCACTTGCCTCGGTCACCACCTTGCAGTTCGACGACCTCGGCTTGCAGGCCGAGCTTGACGCCGCCCTCGCTGCCATCGCGGAGGATCGCGCCAGCGACGCGGCGCGCGTGCACGTGCGATTCGAGGGGGAGGGTGAACGACGCGTCCGCGTGCAGTACCTGCGGTCCATGCCGGTATGGAAACCGACGTACCGCCTAGTCGTCGCGGAGGAGGGCACCGCGAGCCTGCAGGGCTGGGCGATTCTGGACAATCCAACCGACCTCGACATGGAGGACGTCGACCTCACCCTGCTTGCCGGCGCACCGGTCGCGTTCCGCACCGCCTTGTTCGAGCCGCGCTACGTCGACCGTGAGGTGGTTGCCCCCACGGTCACGGGGACGGGTCGACCGGAGACGGATGAGGGCAGCTTCGCCGATGCGTCACTCGAAGCTCCCGGTGGCATGGCCCTCCGGTCGGCCGCACCTTCCCTGTTGGGAACGGGGACGGATGCCACGGCGACGGGGTCGGCGACGGCCAGCGCCTTCGCCTTCACCGTCCGCGATCCCGTCGACGTGATGCGGCAGTCCTCCATCATGGTGCCCATCGTGACGGAGCGGATCACTGCGCACCGCGTGACGGTGGTGGACGTCGGCAACGAACCCTGGCGCGCCGTGTGGTTGCGCAACACGTCGGACGTGCTGCTCCCCGCCGGCACCGTGACGCTGTACGGGGAGACCGGCTTCGAGGGCAACGCCTTGTCGTCCACCCTGCCGGCCGGCGCGACGCGGTGGCTGGGATTCGCTGGCGACCTTGGTGTTCGCGTGTCGCGCGAAGTCACGCAACCCACCCAAACGGTGGAGCGCGCCTACCTCGAGGGTGGCATGCTCGTTCGTGAGGTCCGTGAACGCAGCGTGACGAACGTGCGCGTCGCACGCGACGATGATGAGGCGCGCGTGCTGGTCGTGGAGGTACCGCTGCAGGCGGGTTGGACGATCGTCAAGCCCTCAGGCCCCGCACCGCTCCAGAGTGATGCCGCGTGGCGCTTCGGCGTGCAACTTGATGGCGCAGGCGGCGCCGAACCGGAGTCGATTCCCGACCTTCCCGTGCAGGTTCGCTGCGCCATGACCGACCCCTGCACGTTCGACGTGATGCTCGAACGCCTGACAGAACGCTCACTCCTGGTCCAGAACGTCTCGAGCGACGACCTCGCGGTGCTCCTTCGCAACGACACGTGGAGTCGTGCCGACCGGGCAGCACTCGAGGAGGTCCTCGCTGCACAGCGCGACCTTGCGAATCTCGAGGCGCGCCTCTCGACCGTCCGGCAGGAACGCGAGACGTTGGCGGGTGAGCAAGCGCGCATTCGGGAAAACATGGCCGTCCTCGATCAGGAGAGTCCCCTATATCGCCGCTACGTGGCCGACCTGACCTCACTCGAGGATTCCTTGCAGGAGACCCGCAGCGTGCTGACGTCGCTCGAGGCGAGCGTGCGGGAAGCGCAGGCGCGCTTGAGCGACGCGATTCGAGCCCTCACCGCCCGGTAGCGGCCTCATGGTTCGCGTCGCCCTCCTCGCGTCGCTCGCCATCTTCTCCGCCTCGGTGGGCTTCGTGGCGATGCTCACCCTGCCCGTCAACGGTCGCTTACATGGCGAGCGCCTTGAGCTTCTCGAGGCGCGCGAGATGGCCGACTTGCGGGTCGCAGCCTCCATTCTGGAGGTGGCGCAAGCCAACGTGGCGGGCGACGTCGTGGTCGCCACGTCGGTTCCTGCCCTCGTTGCCGTGGCCTCCAACCCGAACGCCGCCAACCGCGTCATGGCGGAACGCTACCTCCAGCGGTTCCTCAGCACGTCGGGCCGGTACGTGCGCCTCCGGGTCGTCGATGCCGACGGCACCGACGTCCTGACGCTGCTCGCCGATGGCGTCACGTCGGTCGACGTGGTCAGGTCGTTACCCTCCACCTCCGACCTCGCCGACGGGGGCGACCTGCAGGCTCCTCGCACCGTGTTCATCTCCGAGCTGAGCGCTGGGCGCGTGAATGGCGTGAGAACACCGCTTCTGCGGTTTCATGCCGCCATCCTCGGTCCCGAGGGGCGCACCGTTCTGGGAGGCCTGTTCGTCGAGTATGACGCGACACGACACCTCGAGCGCGCCTTCGCCGCGTTCGACCAGGCGTTCGTCCCAAGTGAAGCCTTCCTCGTGCTTGGAGGTGGATTCGCACTCCGTCCACCGACCGACGGGAATTGGCATCGTGCCCTGCGGCACGCGCGTGAGGCGCCCATCGACGTGGTCCTTCCCGGCGTTCCGCGGCAGCTGCCGACCACGGAATCCACGGTGTACCGCGTGGATCGAGGGCGCGTGCACGCGTGGCCCATCGACGCGAACGAGCAGGTCACCGGTTTCCGCATCGAGATGGATCCAGCCCAAGCCGGGGCGGACGCCATGCTGTCATGGGCGTTCGTGACGCTGGTGGCTCCGAGTACGCTTCGTGCGCTCACGCCCCTGAACGACCCAGCGCTGATGACCTTGGCCGTCGGTATCGTCATCACGCTCGCCATCCTCTCCCTCTTCCTCGGTTGGGGGGTGGCTCGCGTGCTGCGGCAACGACGCACCTTCGAGCGAGATGCGTTGGTGGACGCGCTCACCGGCCTTTCGAACCGGCGCGCGTTCGACGCCGACCTAGCACGCTCGGTGGAGCGTGCGCATCGGTACGGCGAGTCGCTATGCGTGGCCGTGGCAGACCTCGACCACTTCAAGAACGTCAACGACGCGTATGGGCACGGCGTGGGCGACACCGCCTTGCGGTCGTTCGCCGCGCTTGCCGCGGGCGCATTGCGCGCATCGGATGCGCTGTACCGCGTGGGGGGCGAGGAGTTCGCCATGCTGCTGCCGCGCACGAATCTCGAGGCGGGTGAGGAGGTTGCCGAGCGGGTTCGGAGCGCTATCGAGGGGCACGTGCTTCACCTAGCGGATGGTACCGAGCTGCGCTTCACGTGCTCGCTTGGCGTGGCCGAGCTCGCTGCCCAGCCATCACCATCGGACCTGGTGAACGCCGCGGACGAAGCGCTCTACCGGGCGAAGGTCGAGGGACGAAACCGCACCTGCCTCGCACCGCATACTGCGACGGGACCGGAGGGCATCGGTCCAAACGCGACGACCGAATCGAACTGATGCCCCTTCGCGTCTTGTAGTGATCGGTCGGTTTACGAGGCGGCCGCTTGCTCCGCCTCCCAGGCGTCACGCCCCGCCGCATCGAGTTGCTTGACCTCCTGCTCTGTCAACGCAACCTGCACGGCCGCCACGTTCTCCTCGAGGTGCGCCACCTTGCCCGTCCCCGGAATGGGCAGCATGACCGGGCTCTTGGCGAGGAGCCAGGCAAGCGCCACCTGCGCGTACGTCGCGCCGTGCCGCTCCGCCACCGCGTCGAGCACCGTGCCCGGTTGCGCGAGCGTCCCGGCAGCAAGCGGGTACCAAGGGATGAAGCCAATCCCTTCCACTTCGCAGTAGTCGAGCACGTCCTCACTATCGCGCCGCGCCAGGTGGTACAGGTTTTGCACCGTCGCCACGTCGAACACCTCGCGCGCCGCCTCGATCTCCTCCACCGTCACCTGGCTCAACCCGAGGTGACGAATCAGGCCCTCGTCCTGCATGGCCTTCATCACGCCGAACTGCTCGTCGCGCGGGACCGCCGGATCGATCCGGTGAAGCTGCCAAAGGTCGATCTGGTCGACCCCGAGCCTGCGGAGGCTCATGAGGACGCATTGCCTCAGGTACTCCGGCCTGCCGACGGGTTTCCAGACGTCGGGCCCGTGCCTCGTGAGACCACCCTTGGTGGCGATGAGCATGCCTTCGTAGGGATGCAACGTCTCGCGGAGCAGGTCTTCGCTCACGAACGGTCCGTAACTGTCGGCCGTGTCGATGAGCGTGACGCCCAAATCGGGAAGGCGCTTCAGAACGCGGTGCGCCTCGGCCGGGTCGATGGGGTCACCCCACACGCCGGGTCCGGTGATGCGCATGGCGCCGAATCCGAGGCGGGCGACCTCATGGTCACCGCCAAGCTTGAACGTCCCGCCGGCGTCGGCCCGTACTGGGGTTTCTGGGTGGGTCATGCTCGTCCTCCTTCATGGGACTTACGGGTTGCGCCCGCGACGTCTTGGGTGGCGCCGGGCGCAAGGTCGAATCGTTGGTCACTGACGTCGAGGGGAACGGGATGCATGTTCGCCTCGTCAGCCGTCACGCTCACCTGGTCGGGGGTTACGGTGACCCATACGCGTTGTCCGTGCCGCATGGCGGCGTACCGCAAGCGCGTCCAGCCCTCGGGCAGGAGCGGGTCAATCTCGAGGCGGTCGGGATGGACGCGCAAGCCCCCGAAACCGTACACGGCCGCTTGCCAGGTGCCGGCGCACGCGGCGGTGTGGACGCCCCCGATGAACGTACCGCCACTGACCGCCTTGAAGTCGCCCTCGAGGTCGACGAGCGCACTCTTCATGAAGTACCGGTGGGCGTCGCCCGCCAGCCCGAGGCGCGCCGCCGCGATGGCGTGCACCGAGGGGCTGAGCGAACTGCCGTGTTGGGTGCGGGGCTCGTAGTACGCGTAGTTGGCTTCGAGCGTCTCGCGAGGCGTGTCGACGTCCTGTACGAGGAGTTGAAGTACGTCCGCCTGTTTGAGCACCTGCGTGTGCACGGCCACCCCGATGGGCCAACCCCAGTACTCGCTCGGGTCGAGCAGTCGAGCCTTGAGGTCGGCGGGTCGGACGTCCTCCAGGGTGAAGTAGTCGCGGAACTGCTCGATGCGATGCGTGGCGGGATCCGGCTCGGGGCAATGCAGGTTCTCGGCCACGTGCCTCCAGGCGTCCACCTCTTCGGGGGTGACGTCGAGCGTGGCGTCGAGTTCGGCGAGTCGATGCGGGGCGCTGCGCTTCAACACGTCGCGCACGTCGAGTGCGAAGCGCAGCGCGTGCCGCGCCTGGTGGTTCGTGAAGGCATTGTCGTCGACGAACTCGTGGTACTCGTCGGGCCCGAGCACGCGGTGAATCTCGTAGCGCTTGCGATGAGGGATCCAGGAGACGCGCGACGCCAGGAAGCGGGCCACCTCGAACACGATTTCCGCGCCGTGCTCGATGAGGAACGCCTCGTCCCCAGTCGCGTCGAGGTACTCGCGAATCGTCACGGCAATGTCGGGACTGACGTGGATTTGCTGGTCGTTGAAGTGGTTTCGAATCTCGCGGCCGGTGATCACCTCGCGGAAGAACCAGTCGGGGCACAACTCCTCACCATCATCACCACTGATCCAGGCGTAGTAGGCGCCCTCGTAGCCGAGTCGCTTCGCCTTCTCCCGCGCGCCGTTGAGGGTGCGCCAGCGGTACGTCAGGAGGTTGCGCGCCACCTCGGGGTGCGTGTGGAGGAACACGTCGAGGTTGTACGTCTCCTGGTCCCAGAAGGCGGCACCCTGGTACGCCTGGCACGACAGGCCACGCGCGCCGATGGGGAGTCGGTCACTGTGCGCCGGAGTGGCAAGCCGATTCTGGTAGATGCCGAACCGCAGTGCACACTGGGCGTCGTCCTCCCCTTCGATCTGCACGTCCGACACCGCCCAGAAGGCATCCCAAGCGGCCCGCTGCGCACCGTGAAGAGCATCCCAGCCTGCCTCGAGGGCGCGCGTCACGCTCGCTTCTGCCGCGGCGGCCGGGTCGCCCACCACGTCGGTGGCGGGGTCGACGTCGTTGGAAGTCGTGACCGCGAAGGCGCGCGTCACGTGCACCGTGGCTCCCGCGGGAAAGTCGAGGGTGACGCGTCGCAGAAGACGACCGTCGTCGCCCTCGAAGGGAAGGGCTTGGGTCTCGAACGTGGCGCCGTTCTCCGCATCGATACGGAGGCCCTCGCGCACTTCGATCTGCGTTCCACGCTCCACCGTGCGGCACGCGACGCCGAGAAGCGGTCCATCGAGCGCCGTGCCGTCCGCGTCGTGCGCGAGGGGTTCCATGCGGGCGAAGTGATTCCCGTTCAGGCTCCACACGTGCGTGTCGATGCCCGCGTCGAGGGTGAAGCGTCCACCTTCGGGCGCGTGCAACGACAGGTGGGTCACGACGAGGTGCAGGTCACCCAGGCTCGCGAATCGCTGCACCGTGATGCGCGGCGCATCCTCCGCCGGTGGTGCGTAGTCGTGCCGAAGCACGCCATCGCGGAGGTCGAGCGTGCGGGTGAGCACGTCGGGCGAAACGGCATCGAGCAACGCTCTGCCCGCCTCGTCATGGAGCGATGCGTAGAGGCCATTGGGAACGGTGCACAACTCCCGCCAGCGGCCATCCGCCATGTCGTACGTATCCGACACGGTGATGGCGGGGTACCGGTCAGCGCGCCACGGGTCGAGCGTGCCCCGCACCCCGAGGTACCCATTCCCCGTGAGAAAGTTGCTGCCGTCGCGCGCGATCAGCGCGTCATCGAACCCTTGCGCTTGCAGGAACCAGGATTGCGCTTCCTTCACGTCTTCTCCACCTCCTCCTCGAGCTCCGCGCCGCACTTGCGGCAGTAGCGCGCATCGGGTTCATGCCCCGTCGCGCCGCATTGCGAGCAGGCGCGCAGATCTCTCGGGGGCCGCGACGCCCGCGAGATTTCGGTCGTCACGATGCCGGTGGGGACGGCGATGATGCCGTACCCGAGGATCATCACGACCGACGCGAGTGCCTTGCCGAGCGCCGTGCCGGGCGCCACGTCCCCATAGCCAACGGTCGTGAGCGTGACGATGGCCCAGTAGATGGCGATGGGGATGCTGTCGAACCCATTCTCGGGACCCTCGACGAGGTACATGATCGAACCGATGACGAGCACCAGCGTGAGGACGGTGAACAAGAAGACGGTGATCTTCTCGCGACTCGCCCGCAACGCCCGCCCCAGCACGTTGGCCTCCCCGAGGTACCGGACGGCCTTGAACACGCGGAAGACGCGAAGCAACCTCAAGGCGCGGACGACGAGCAGGTACTGCGACCCGGCGATGAAAAGGCTGGCGTACGTCGGGAGGATGGCGAGAAGGTCAATCACGCCGTAGAAACTCCGGGCGTACGCCCACGGTTTCCTTGCCGTCCAGAGGCGCAGGCCGTACTCGACGGTGAAGAGGATCGTGAACCCCCACTCGGCGGCGCGGAGCACCTCCACGTACTGCGCGCGAACCGAGGCGACGCTCTCGAGCAGCACCAGGCTCACGCTCGCGAGGATGGCGACGAGAAGGGCCACGTCGAACCCTCGCGCCAGTGGCGTGTTCGTCTCGAAGATGATGTCACCGAGTTGGTCGCGCAGGTTCATGGCGTCAGGCTACCGAACCGGCGCGCACCGGGCGCAAAATTTCCGGGTTGGGCGTAGCATGTTCGAATGCGCGCGAAGGGGCTCGGGGAACCCAACCGAAACTTCTGGCTCGGGGTGTACAACGGCGTTCTCGTCAACGGCGGGGAGGCGTTCTTCCACAATTCCTTGGTGCTCGCACCGTTCCTCGCCGTGCTCGGCGCCCCCGCTTGGGCGATTGGGCTGATTCCCGCGGTGCGGACGGGCGGCTGGTACGTCCCCCAACTATTCGTCGCGAGCCGCCTGGCGCATCAACCGTTCAAGTTGCCGGTGTACCGACGCGCCTCGACGGTACGCGTCCTTGCGTACGTGTTGATGACGGTGGCCGTCTTCACGCTCGGCGCCTCCCCGGGACTCGTCATCGCCATCGTCCTCACCTCGCTCGGCGTGAGCGCCATCGCGGGCGGCGTGGGCGGCGTTCCCTTCGCCGACGTGACCGCCAAGGTGGTACCCCACTATCGCCTGGGCACCTTCTGGGCCTTGCGCAACGCGATTGGTGGTGGCCTGGCGCTCCTTTCGGGATGGGTGCTCGCCACGCTCCTCGACGGTCCTCTTCCCTTCCCGCTCGACTTTGCC
>CAJXWR010000011.1 GCA_913062675.1 uncultured Trueperaceae bacterium | reverse complement strand
GATTACGGCTCGCAGTACACGCGCCTCATCACCCGCCGCCTCCGCGAACTCGACGTGTTCAGCGTCATCGTCGCCCCCGACGTCACCGTCGACGAGGTCCGCAGCCACGATCCGGCCGGCGTGGTGCTCTCCGGCGGCCCGCAAAGCGTGACCGACGCCCATGCGCCTGGCCTCCCCGAAGGCCTGCTCGATGCGGGACTCCCCATCCTCGCCATCTGCTATGGCATGCAACTCGTCGCCCGCGACCTGGGGGGCGAGGTGCGTCCCGGCACGGTCCGCGAGTACGGAAAGGCCGACCTCACGAACTACGACGGGACGCTCTTCGAAGGCGTGGCCGGCACCTTCACCGCGTGGATGAGTCACGGTGACAGCGTCGTCCGTCCACCCGCCGGGTTCACCGTGACCGCCTCCACCACCGGCACGGAAGTCGCCGCGATGGAGGACCCCACCCGCCACATTTACGCCCTGCAGTTCCACCCCGAGGTCCGCCACACCCCCAAGGGCCTCACGCTCCTCGAACGGTTCGTCGAGCAGACCGGCGTGCCCCGCGACTGGACGCCCCGCAACATCGTCGACGCCGCCATCGACGACGTCCGCGAACGCACGAACGGCGACCGCGTCCTCCTCGGTATCTCCGGCGGCGTCGACTCCAGCACGCTGGGCCTCCTCCTCAACGAGGCCATCGGCGAGCGACTCGAAGCCGTGTTCGTCGATACCGGTCTGCTTCGCCTCGGTGAAGCAGAGGAGGTCACCCGCGCCCTCGAAGGGCTCGGCGTGAACCTCACCGTCGTGGACGCACGCGACCAGTTCCTCACGGCACTTGCCGGCATCGACGACCCTGAAGGCAAACGCAAGGCCATCGGCAAGACGTTCATCGACGTGTTCGACGCCGAGGCCCGCCGCCTGCAACGCGAACACGGGCCCATCCGCTTCCTCGCGCAAGGCACCCTCTACCCCGACGTCATCGAATCGGCCGGAGGGCAAGGCGCCGCCAACATCAAGAGCCACCACAACGTCGGCGGTCTCCCCGAAGACCTGCAGTTCGAACTGATCGAACCGTTCCGCACCCTGTTCAAGGACGAGGTGCGCGAGGTGGCCGCCACCCTCGGCCTCCCCAAGGAACTCCGCGACCGGCACCCCTTCCCGGGTCCCGGCCTTGCCATTCGCGTGCTCGGTGACGTGACCGAGGAAAAACTCGACGTGCTGCGCCGCGTCGACGACGTGTTCATCCGCTCGCTCCGCGAGTTCGGGTTGTACGACGAGATTTGGCAAGCGCTCGCCGTCCTCACCCCCCTCCGCTCGGTTGGCGTGATGGGCGACGGCCGCACGTACCTCCATACGGTGGCGCTCAGGGCGGTGACGAGCGTGGACGGTATGACCGCCGACTGGGCGCGCATCCCGCACGACGTGCTCGCCGAGATCAGCAATCGCATCGTCGGGCAGGTGCCCGAGGTGAGTCGCGTGGTGTACGACGTGACGAGCAAACCGCCCGGGACGATTGAATGGGAGTGATGCCATGAACGTACGACGTGTTGCCGTTCCGCTCGCGCTCAGCGTAGGTGTCGGCCTGGCCATCGGTGGGTCTGCAGGCGCGGGGGCGGGCACGGCCGTCGCCATCGCGCTCGGTGTCGCCCTGTTCGGAGCGCTCCGCAAGAAGGAATAGCGAGCCACCCCGCGGACCTTGGCTTGGCCCGCAGAGTCGACCCCGGGTTCGCGATACCGTTCGCTCATGGCACGCACCTGGCTGATGAAAAGCGAACCCGACGTGTACAGCTACGAAGACCTCGAACGCGAAGGCCGCACCCTCTGGGACGGCATCCGAAACTACCAGGCACGCAACTTCATGCGCGACGAGATGCGCGTGGGTGACCGCGTGCTCTTCTACCACTCGAACTGCGAACCCCCCGGCGTGGCTGGCATCGCCGAAGTGGCGAGCGAACCGTACCCCGACCCCACCCAGTTCGACCCCAAGAGCAAGTACTTCGACGAGAAGTCGAGCGAGGAGAACCCCCGCTGGATGCTCGTGGACGTCACGCCCGTCCGCGCCCTCCCGCGACTCGTCAGTCTCGCCGAGATGCGTGAAGAAGCTCGCCTCGCCGACCTTCCCCTCCTCCGCAAGGGCAACCGCCTGAGCATCATGCCGGTCGAGAACGCCGATGCCGACCGCATCATCGCCATGGCCGACCAACCCGCACCCGACGCCTAGCAGCCATCTCGAACGGCGCGCCTCACGTGCGCGAGCCACGCAACGACCACCCGACGGGTGGTAGGGTCTCGCATGCTGCTGGAGCGCCAGACCCGCGTCTTGCACCTCGTGGCCGAGACCTACATCGATACCGCCAAGCCGGTTCCGTCCTCCCACGTGGCGCGTCACCTTGCCTGCTCCAGTGCAACGGTCCGCAACGAATTCGCTGCGCTCGAAGAACAGGGACTCCTCATGCAACCCCACACGTCTGCGGGTCGCATCCCCACGCCCCTTGGCTTCGGACGCTACGCACGCGACCTGCTCCCGCCACGCCCCCTCCCCTACGCGGCGCGCGAACGGTTGCACGCCACGCTCGCCGCTCAACACGGCAGTGCGCTCCTGCGCAGCCTCGCCGCCTCCACCGCGAACCTCGCGGGGTACGCCGTGGTGCTCGAAGTGCCGGGTGATGGTTCGGTCCGCGCACTCGAGGTGCACCTCTCCCCGCTCACCGAACGGCGGGTGCTTGCCGTCGCCGTCCTCGAGAACGGTTTGACGCGCGACCTGTCGATCGACCTCGATCCAACGCCGGACGAGGAGGTCCTCAGCGACGCGGAACGCGCAATTCGCGATCTCGCCGTCCCCCTCACCGACATGCCGAACGCCATGCGTGAACGCGCCCGAACCCTGGGGGAGGAGATTCGCCGCACGCTGCACGCGCTTGCCGACGCCTGGCCGGCGCTGCACCCCGCCGAACTCTTCTCGCACGGGTTGAGCCTGCTGTTCGACGAACCGGAATCGAACGACCCGTCGTTCCTGCGCCGCGTCGCGCTGCACCTCGAGCGCGGGACGCACCCCTGGGCCACCGTGCACGATGCACCCGTCGACCTCGCCTACGATGAGGACGTCGCCCTGATCGCGGCGCCCCTCTCCAGTGCGTTTGGCGCCGGACGCCTCACGCTGGTGGGTCCCTCCCGCATGCGCTACGACCGCGTGTTCAGCGTGGCGAATGGCGTGGCACGGCAACTCGACGGGTCGGACGAGGCCTACGGGGGTCTCGCATGACGATCGACGTCACCGTCCGCTTCTTCGCGCAGCTCCGCACCGCCGTCGGAACCAGCGAAACGAACGTCACGCTGCCCGCCGGCAGCAGCGTCCGTAACCTCGCCGACGTTCTCGAAGGCCGCTACGAGGGCCTCACGCTCCGCGGATCCATGTGCGCCGTCAACGAAGCGTACGCCGAACCGGACGCCACGCTCGAGGGAGGCGAGACCGTCGCCTTCCTGCCCCCCGTCTCGGGGGGTTGACCGGCGCGAAGTCCGTCACCGCGCGCCGTGACCTGCGTGGCCTATCATCGGCAGCATTGCGCCATGCTCGACGGGCACCCACCGGCGCCGAAAGAGGAGTCATCGTGACGAACGTTTCGTTCCCCTCCCCGCTCCAAACGCGCACGCTCGCGCGGGCGCTTAGCCTCCTCGCCCTCACGCTTCCCCTCCTCGTGAACCACGCGCTGGCGCAGAACACGGTCAGCGAGGATGAACTCCTCATCCGCTACGAACGCACGCTCGAAGAGTTCGATCTCGTGCTTCCCTCCCTCGGAGAAGACCCCACCGAAGCCGTCACGCGTCTCGACCGAGGAATCCGCGCGCTGCGCACGCTCACGCCCGACGTGTCCCGCCCCCTCCTCGACTCCATCGACGCCACCCGCGAACGGGCCGAGGCGGCGATCACGCGGGGAAGCCAAAGCGACGTCGAGGTGCAGCTCGCCACCCTCGAAGGCGCCACGCGACGCCTCCTGTACGAAGCCGCCCTCCGCGCTCAAGGCGAAGGCGACGCCGCGACGGCGCGTGCGCGCATCGATGCGCTTGCACGTGACCTGGCCCTCCCCAGCGCTCGCCGGACCGCGCTGCGAAGCGCGAGCGACGTCCCGCAAATGCGGCGCGCCCTGGAGGCCGCCAGTGCAGAACGCATCATCGGCAACCTCGACGCCCTCCTGATCGCCGGCGGCACCGGCACGGTCGCCGAGCAGTACCTCGCGCTGTCGCGCAGTTACGCCGATTACCTCCTCGTGCAAGACGCACCCGACCTTCCAGCCGGCACGACCGAACGCTTCGCCTCCGCCATCACTGCCCTCCTCGCTGGTGAGGTGGACACCTACCTCGCGCACGTGGGCGACGTCGTCATGGACCTCACCACCCTGCGTGACGCTGCCGACGAGGCAAGCGCACCCGTCGACGCCACGCCCACCACCGTTCAGGCTGCACCCGAAACGGACGATGGGGTCAATCCAACGACGCCACCGGCCCCGGCCGCCAGCGACGCGCTGACCCGTGAGCTCGCGGGCTACCCGCTCACGAATGGTGAACGTGAACGCCTCGCCACGCTGCTTGAAGGTCGTGGCGTGACGAGCATCGATGAGGCCACGCGCTCGCTCCTCGCGGACGCCGCACTACTCGCGCACGTCACCCTCCACGGGGAAGCAAGCGAAGCGCTCGAGGCGGCGCGAACGCTCGCCCGCACCTTCGAAACGACGCTCGCGCCACTGGTCGTCGCCATCGACCCGAGCAGCGACCGCGCCATCCGCGGGTACCTCACGCGACTCACCGCGGCGACGCCCCAACGCGGTGACGCGCTGGGCCTGCAACGCGAGTTCGCCGCGCTGCCCACCACCCTCGACGGCACCCCCCGCCCAGCCCACCTCGCCTGGCGGGCCGAGGTGAACGCCTTGCGCAGCGGACCGGTCGACGCCGTCGCCTTGACCCTGCTTCTGCTCCTCATGGTGACCCTGCTCGTGACGACCGCCCGCATGGCAAGCGCGGGACGGACCCGCGTCACGATTGGACTCGCCCTCGTCTTGCTCCCCCTCATGACCGAGTTCGCCATGTCGGCCGGCCCAGCCTTGCTCGCCTCCGTCGGCCTCACCCTCGGCGGCGCACTGCCCGCCTGGGCGCCCTCGGAGCACCCGGCGAGCGAGGCGATCGCCTGGATTGCCATCACCGCGGGGCTCCTCGTCCTCCTCTCCGGCCTGCGCGCCATGCACACCCCCGCGCTTCGACCGGGTGGGGGGCTCGTGTCGGGAGCGCGCAGGAGGTCCTAACGTGCTTGCCGACACGCCGGGTACCACCATCCTCAGCGACGAAACCGCGACGCGTGCGTACGCCGCCTCGCTTGCAACGCGTCTCCCCCACGGCGCCCTCCTCCTTCTCGACGGCCCCCTCGGCGCAGGCAAGACGACGCTCACCGCCGCGCTCGTCGCCGCCCTCGACGGCCCCGACCGCGCATCGAGTCCCACCTACACCCTGATTCACGAGTACCCGACACCCAACGGCGACGTGATTCACGTCGATGCGTACCGGCTCGAAAGCGACGAAGCGCTCGACGCACTCGCCCTCGACGAGTACCTCGACCGGGCGCGCCTCGTCGTCATCGAATGGGGAGGCCGCCTCGCCGACCGTCACCCCGAGGCGTGGCACCTCACGCTCTCCCGGCCCCACGGAGCGACCGGAGAACGACACGCCACCCTCCAAGCCCCACGCGCAAGCGACGCGACGGCCCCATGAAAAGGGACATCCAGCTCGGCATCGACACTGCAGGCGCGCACCTCGCCCTCGCCCTCACCACCCGCGAAGGCGAGATCCTTGCGCGAGGCGCTCCACGCGTCGATCGTCAACACGCCGCCCTGATCGTCCCCCACCTCGAAGCCCTGCTCGAGGAGGGGCAGGTCGACGGCCTTCGCATTGGCCGCGTCACCGTCGGTATCGGTCCTGGGTCGTACACCGGCCTGCGCGTCGGCATCGCCGCTGCGCAGGGGCTCGCCTCCGCCTGGCGCTGCGAATTGAACGGTGGCTGTTCCCTCGCCACGCTCGCCTGGGGCTCCCTACCCGAGGGCGCAACCGGTGTCGCCGTGATGGACGCGCGCCGCGGAAACGTGTACGCCGCGACGTTCGAACGCCGCGAAGGAACGCTGCACGTCCTCGAGGAGGCCGCCAAACGTCCGCGCGAGGACGTGCAAGCCGCCTGGCCGGATGCCCATTGGATCGAGGACGCGCCACCGGACGCCACGTGGTTGACCTCGCACGCAACCCCCTCGACCCCCGTGACGCCGCGCTACTGGTGAACGCGCGCGGTATAGTCGTAGCATCGTTGCGTTGCCCACCTACCCGCGGTCGGTGACGCTCGACCCAAACGAACCTACACGCGGGAACCATCGCGTTCCTCGACGGGGCTTGGAGTGGTGATGTTCGGATTCAAACCATGGCAGGAAATCGGCGTGGACTTGGGAACCGCCACGGTTCTCATCTACGTGAAAGGGCAGGGCATCCTGCTGCGTGAACCCTCAGTCATCGCCATGGTGCGCGATACCGGCGAGGTGAAGGCCGTGGGCGCAGACGCGTACAACATGCTCGGCCGCACGCCCGGCAACATCACCGCGGTGCGTCCCATGCGGGACGGCGTCATCGCCGATTACGACCTGACGGAGAAGATGCTGCAAGCGTTCGTCCGCAAGGTCGTGACCGGCCCCGGACGCTTCTTCAGGCCCCACGTCATGGTGTGCGTCCCCTCCGGCGTGACCGAGGTGGAGCGCCGCGCCGTGCTGCAAGCCACCCGCGAGGTGGGGGCCCGCAAGGCCTTCCTCATCGAGGAACCGCTCGCAGCCGCCATTGGATCGGGCGTGAACATCGCCGAGCCGAGCGGTTCGATGATCGTCGACATTGGCGGCGGCACGACCGACGTGGCCGTCATCAGCCTCGGCGGCATCGTCGTCAGCGAAAGCCTCCGCATTGCCGGCAACGAGTTCGACGAGTCCATCATCCGCTACATCCGCCACAAGGAGAACCTCCTCATCGGGGAACGTACCGCCGAGGAGATCAAGACGAAGATTGGCGCCGCCATGCTGCGTGAGGACGAGGAGGACCGCACCCTCGAAGTGCGCGGTCGCGACCTCATCAACGGCCTTCCCAAGACGATCACCGTCCGCACCAGCGACACGGTCGAAGCGCTCGAGGAACCCATCCAGAAGATTGCCGACGGTGTGCGCCGCGTGCTCGAGAAGGCGCCCCCGGAACTCGTCAGCGACGTGATCGACCGCGGTATCATTATGACCGGAGGTGGCAGCCTGCTCGCGAACTTCGACGAGTTGCTGCGCCGCACGACCGGCATTCCCGTCATCGTCGCGGAGAACGCGACGGACGCCGTGGCACTCGGGACGGGGCAGGCACTCGACATGCTGCACGTCCTGCAAGACGCGTTGATCTCCGACAACTTCCTGCGGCGCTGAGGCGTTCGTGGCGCGCCCGCTCGCCACGCTGCTGCTTCTCCTCGCGTGCACACTCCTCGCGTGGAGCGTCGCCCAAGACCTTCCCCTCGACGAAATCCGCGTTGGGGACGTCGGCTACGGCGTGACCGCGGGTCCCAACGGGCTTGCGCGCTTCGACGTGGAGGTCCTCGGCGTGCAACGACCCGACGGCCCGACCTTCCCCACGATTCTCGTGCGCACCTCCGGCGCGTTCCTCGAATCGGTCGGCGGGGTGGCCGCCGGCATGAGTGGAAGTCCCGTCTACCTCGAGCGTGACGGCGTACCCCGCCTCGCGGGCGCCCTCGCCTACGGGTTCCCCGACACCGACCACACGCTCGCGCTGCTCACCCCCATCGAAGCGATGCGGAACCTCACGAAACCGCAACCCCCACGCGTCGAACTCGACGTCGGCACCGCCGTGGCGCTGCAAGCGCCCCTCCTCGTGAGTGGCCTCAGCATCCGGGCGCAAACGCACCTCGCGCCGCTCGTCGAGGCGGCGGGGCAAACGCTGCTTCCCCTGCAAGTGGGCGGTACGGCGGACGTCACACAAGACCCCACCACGCTCCAACCCGGCGACGCCATCGGCATCGCCCTGGCCCGCGGGGACGTCACCATCGCCGTCGTCGGAACCCTGACCGACGTAGCGGGCGACGAGCTGCTCCTCCTCGGGCACCCGCTGCTCGGGCGCGGTGCGAGCGCCCTCGCCGTCGTTCCGGCCAACGTCACAGCCATCGTGCCCAGTCGACGCATTCCCTACAAACTCGCCAACGTCGGAAGGACCGCCCTCGCCACCGTGCACCGCGACGCGGCAGCCGGTCTCGCCGCGACGCGCGCGGTGTCGCCCAGCGACGTGCCCCTCCGCGTGACGATCGAGGGGCCCATGGGCAGCGAGACGGTCGACGTGCAGGTCACGCGCGACCCCGATCTGCTTCCCTCCGTCGTGGCCACCGTGGTCCACACCGCCATCGATGACGTGCGGGACGCCATTCGTGGTGGGAGTGCCACGGTGGCGTGGCGCATCGGTTTCGAGAACGAACGGGACATCACCCTGCAGGAGGACCGAAGCTCCAACGTCGACCTCGCCACCGCCACTGCGCGCCTTGCCGGAGCGCCCATCGCCGTGCTGACCCGCAACCCGTTCCAGGATCCACGGCTTGCAGGCATCGACGTGCACGTCCGCACGTTCGACGCGCCGAGGGAAGTGGAACTCGTCGAGGTTGCGCTCGAAACGCCCACCGTCACGCCCGGCGGCACGGTGCAGGCGTTCATCCGGTTGCAGCCGTACCGCGCGGAAGCCGAAGTCCGGACGTTGTCGATCAAGGTGCCCGACGACGTGAAGGAGGGACCGCTCCGCCTCACCCTCCGCGGCGCGACGATTCCCGATCCGGAGCGCGAGAACCTCGTCGCCAACGAGGATCGGGACCCTCTCGAACAGGCGATCAGTGACCTGCCGCCCATCGTATCGTGGGGCGAACTGCTCGCCGCGCTGCAGAATCGACCCAAGGCGCGCGACCTGCTCGTCGAAGCGCCCGGCGAGGATCGGCCCCGTCGCCTCACCCGCCTCGACCTTGGAGGAGACGACGGCGCCATCGTGACCGGCGTGCAGCACGTCACGGTCACGGTCGTCGCCAGCGAGACCCCCTCGGCGAGTGACACGACGACCGATGCGGAGGTGAACACCCCATGAAGCCACACCCCCTTCCCCTCACCGAGCTTGCTCGACGCATCGGCGCCACGCCCGACGATCCCACCACGCTCGAGGGTGTCACCGTGACCGGCTTGTCGACCCACACGATGCCGCAAGCGGGACACGTCGTCACGATCGACGATGCCGAGCAACTGCACGCCACGCTGAACGCCTCCAACGGCAACGAACTGGCCGCCCTCGTCGTGCCAGCGAACCTCGAGGTGCCCCAAGGTGCGCCTCCCGTCCTTCGCCACGACGCGCCTCGCCTTGCGTTCGCGAAACTCACCGCCCTCTTCGACGCCGAAGCGCGCCCCGCTCCGGGGCGTGCGGCAAGCGCCATCGTCGCCGACGATGCCCACGTGGAGGCCGACGTGACGCTCGCCCCGCACGTCGTCATCGGCTCCGGCGCCACCGTCGAGGCGGGCTGCATCATCGACGCGGGCTGCATCATCGGCCCGAACGTTCACGTCGGTGCCGGTACGCGACTCTTCCCCCACGTCACGCTGTATCCCGGGGTTCGGCTCGGTGCACGAGTCCGCGTGCACGCCGGCGCGGTGATTGGCGCCGACGGTTTCGGGTACGCCGCAGGTCCAGATGGCGCCGAGAAGGTGCACCACCTGGGCACGGTCGTCATCGAGGACGACGTCGAAATCGGGGCGAACACCACGATCGACCGCGGCACGCTCGGCGCCACGCGCATTGGCGCCGGCACGAAGGTCGACAACCTCTGCCAGATTGGTCACAACGTGGAGGTGGGTCGTCACACCCTCATCGCCGGCACGGTCGCCATTGGCGGGTCGACCCGCATCGGCGACGGCGTCCGCATCGGAGGGGGTGCACGCATCAGCGACCACCTCACCGTGCACGACGGGGCATCCCTCGCCGGTGGATCGGGACTCTCCAAGGACATCCCCGCCGGGGAAACCTGGGGCGGGCTTCCCGCCACCCCCATGCGGCAGTGGGTGCGCGAACGCTACCTAATTGGCAACCTCGAACGAATCTGGCAATTCGTGTGCACCGCGACGCGCGACGCAAAGCGTTCAGAGACTCCCGACGCGTGAGCGAAGCGGCCGCCCACCTGCAAGGCGTGGGCGTGCACTCGGGCGTCACGACGCGCGTCACCCTGCACCGCGTCGACGGCGCCGTCCGCTTCCTCGCCTCCGGCGTCACGCTCACCCCTCACGTACGTCACGTGGTGGACACGCGCGGGGCCACGACCCTCGCCCAAGACGGCGTCCGCATCGGCATGGTGGAGCACCTGCTCGCCGCCCTGCACGTCCGCGGCATTTGGGAGGGCCTGCTGATCGAAATCGACGGGGAGGAACTCCCCATCCTCGACGGCTCCGCCGCCCCTTGGGACGAGGCCCTCGCCACGCTCGACCCCTTCCCCGCCGCGCCCCCTCCACGGTCCTGGCGGGGGCGCATCGACGACGGGGACGGCCGCATGGCCAGTCTCGACGCTGGGGCGCGCCAGCTCGACGTGAGCATCGCGTTCGACCATCCGCACGTGGGGACGCAACGCTGGACCGGCGGGCCCGAAGCCTGGGCCGACCTGCTGAAGGCCCGCACGTTCGGGTTCGCACGCGACGCCGAAGCGCTGCGGGCAGCCGGATTTGCGCGAGGGGCGAGCGACGCGAATGCTATCGTCTTCGGTGACGATGTGCCCCCGATTCTCCGCTTCCCCGACGAACCCGTTCGCCACAAAGCGCTCGATGCGCTCGGAGATGCGTACCTCCTCGGCCAACCCTTCGACGGGCGTCTCCGCGTCGCGCGCGGGGGGCACGACCTCCACGTACGGCTCGCCCGCCACGTGCTCGACCTCGAGGGTCAAGGCGTAAGCGCGTGAACCGCCGTGACCGCGTCCCCGTCGCCGTGATCGGCGCGGGCGTCATGGGTCGCCACCACGCGCAGAACTACCTCTCGCTCCCCAACGCGAAACTCGTCGCCATCGTCGATCCCGACCCCACGGCGCGAGCGCGTGCCGAGGCGAGCTTCGGGTGCCCCGCCTATCCCGACGTGGCCAGCCTGCTCGCGGCCACCTCGATCCAGGCGGCCAGCATCGTCGCGCCCACCACCAAGCACCACGCCCTCGCGCATGAACTCATGAACGCCGGGGTGCACCTGCTCGTCGAGAAGCCGGTCACGGTGGAGGTGGACGCCGCGCGCGAGCTTGCCGCCCGCTCCCGCGAACTCGGTTTGGTCCTGCAGGTGGGTCACATCACGCGCTTCTTCCGCGCCGTTCGACTCCTGACCGAGCGGGTGGAGGCTCCCTACCTCATCGAGGCGCGCCGCCTCACGCCCCACGCACGCATCACCGACGTCGGGGTGATCCTCGACCTGATGATTCACGACATCGACATCGTGTTGAGCCTCGTTCCCTCCGAGATTGCCGAGGTGAGCGTCTCGGGTCACGTCGTGCATCCCGACCATGGGGGTGAGGACGTGGCCGCCGCGCAACTCACCTTCGAGAACGGCTGCATTGCCCGCTTCCTCGCCTCCCGCGTCTCCCCCGACGCGGAGCGGAGCCTCGTGGTGGCGGAGCAGGACCGCACCTTCCGCGTCGACTTTCTACGCGAGCCGCACACCGAAGTGGCGGTGTACCAATCGCACCGCGACGCCCAGGGGGACACCCACGTCCGCACCGATCGGCACGTCGTGGCGGAGGACAATCCGCTTCGGGAGGAGTTGGCGCACTTCCTGGACCGCATCTTGAACGGTGCGCCTCCCATCGGGACGCTCGACGACGATTTGCGTTCCCTGCAAGTGGCGAGCGATTTGCGGCGCCGCATCACGCCCAGCGTCGTCCCCACCCGCGCCGACGTCGAGGTGGGTGCCTGGGCGGAGAAGGTCCTAACCCCTCAGGTAGACTGACCGGCATGGAGAACACGCCCCAGACGGTCCTGCCGCACCGCTATCCTTTCCTGCTCGTCGACCGCTTCCTCGGTCTCGAGGGGGACGCCTTCCACGCCGTGAAGAACGTGTCGTACAACGAGCCGTTCTTTCAGGGACACTTCCCGGGCGAACCCGTCATGCCAGGCGTGTTGATTCTCGAAGCCTTGGCGCAAGCGGCGGGGTTGGGCCTCGCGGCGCGTGAGGGGTTCGAGGGAGGCGAGGTGGGCTACCTCGCCGGGGTGGATGGGGCACGCTTCCGCAGGCCCGTCGTGCCCGGTGACGTGCTGCACCTGCACGGGGAGATCCTCACCTTCCGTCGCGGCTTGTGCAAGGTGTCGGCGGAAGCGCGGGTCGATGGGGACGTGGCGGCCGAAGCGTCGCTGTCGTTCATGTACCGGGTGTAAGCGTGGCCGACGTGCACGCGAGCGCCGTCGTGGACCCCGCCGCCCGCTTGGCGGACGGGGTGCAGGTCGGGCCGTTGTGCGTCATCGAGGCGGACGTGGAGGTGGCGTCCGGCACGCGCTTGCTCCCAGGAACCGTCCTGCTGAACGGGACGCGCGTCGGCGCCCGCTGCACGCTTGGGCCGTACGCCGTGCTGGGGGGCGCCCCCATGGACAACGATCATGCCGGGGAGGCGAGCGAGGTGATCGTGGGCGATGACGTGGAGGTACGCGACTTCGCGACGATCCACCGCGCCACCGGTACCGGGAACGCCACGCGCGTGGGGAGCGGCGCCCTCGTCATGAGCTACGCGCACGTGTCGCACAACGCGCAGGTGGGCCGGGGCGTGGTGCTCACCACGACCGTGCAGCTCGGTGGGCATGCCGAGGTGCATGACTACGCCACCCTGGGTGCAGGGGCGATGGTGCACCAGTTCACGCGCGTGGGTGCGTACGCCATGGTGGGTGCGGCAAGCGCCGTGAACCGCGACGTGCTGCCCTTCGCCCTGGCGCGCGGCACGATGGCGGAGCACTACCGCTTGAACGGGGTGGGCCTCAAGCGGCACGGCATCGATGGGGACCGGTACCGCGATCTCGAGCGTGCCTTCCGCGCCCTGCGGAAGCGGGATGACAGCGGTTTCGAAGCGCTGGCGGATGCCTCCCATGACGTGGCGTTCGTGCGTGAATTCATCGCGGCCAGCCGTCGCGGCATTTCCGCCTTTCGGGGGCGCGCGTGACGCGAGGCGACCGCGAGGTCGTCCTCATCAGCAACGGTCCTGGCGAACTGTTGACGTGGCTTCGCCCCGTGCTCGATGCCTTGAGGGATCGTGACGCGGACCTGCCCGTTCGCATCGCCGTGGTGCCCTGCCAATTCGCGTCGGGCCGCGAGGCGGACATCGCCGCGACGTTGGGTGCCGAGCGGGTGACGACCCCCGCGCAGTTCCTCCGCACCGTGCCGGCTGGGCGTGCGCCCGAGGGCCTGGGCGCAACGCGTGGGGTGGTGCTGCAGCTCGGGGGGGCAGCGAACCTGGCGGCAGCGTTGGCGGGGCGGCTTGGGCACCCCTTGCAGCGGTACGCCTTCACCGCCGGTGGGCACCGGGCACTCGACCGGTTGTACCTACCCGACGAACGAACCGCGCGCCGCGCCCGGCGGTTGGGTACCCCCAACGACCGGATCGAGGTGGTGGGCAACCTGGTGGCGGACGCGCTCGGTGCGGCCGAACCGCTCGCAGACGCCGGGTCTCCGCACGTCCTCGTCCTGCCCGGGAGTCGAGATGCGTTCGCTCGCGTGTTGATCCCGTTGTTCCTCGAGGTGGTCGACCGACTCGCGCCCCGCATGCCCGGCGCACGCTTCATCTGGCCCGTGAGTCGCATGTTGAGCGAGGACGCCATTCAGGCCGGAATCGACGGGGTGGAGCGGGAGGTACTCGGCGGCGTGGCGGGTCAGCGTGATGAGGCCCGCGTCGTCACGCCAGGCGGCGCGCAGGTGGAGATGGTGCAGGAGGAGGCTCGCACGGCGCACGTACGAAGCGCGCATGCAGCCCTCACCATCCCGGGGACGAACACGTTGGAACTGGGCATTGCGGGCGTGCCGTCGCTGGTGGTGCTGCCGATGAACGCGCCCGAACGCATTCCTCTCGAAGGGATCGGTCACTGGCTGGGTCTCCTGCCCGTGGTCGGCAAACCGTTGAAGCGTGCGGCCGTTCGCGCGTTCGTGGAGGGCATGAAGCAACCCGTCTCGCTGCCGAACCGCATTGCCGGGGAGCGTGTGTTCGAGGAGGTCACCGGCATCGTGAACGCCGAGGATCTCGCGGACCGCCTCGAGGCGATGCTGCGGGACGAGGCGGGGTTGCAGCACCGCCGCGACCGATTGGCGGCCACCATGCCGGAGCCTGGCGCGGCGGGTCGGATTGCCGACCGCGTGCTTGCCCGACTCGAGGGCGTGGCGTGAGACCCGCCTTGCGTCCTGCAGGCTGGCCGGGCGCCGTGGGCGTGGTGGCCGCCATCACCTCCGCTGCGTTGCGCGTGGCGGTGGTCCCTCTCTTCGTGACCCCCATCATCGACCGTGTGATCGGTGCGGGAGACTTGGCTGCCCTGCCGGGCGTTCTGTTGACGGCGGGCGCCGCGGTGGTGGGCATGGCGCTCACCCTTGCGGTGCAGGACGCGGCGCTGGCGCATGGGGGGGCCGTGCGCGTGGCGCAGCTGCGGGAACGGGCGTACCGCGCGCTGTTGGCGCGCACGCCGGGTCGACTGCCGGGTACGTCGGGTGGGCTGGCGGGCCGCGTGGTGAGCGACGTGCGGGAGGTCGAAACGTTCCACCAGTACGGCATGGGAACGCTGCTGGCAGAAAGCGTGGCGGTGCTGGGCATCGTTGCAGTGCTGGTGTGGCGCGCTCCCCTCGCGACGCTCCTCCTCCTCGCGTTGGGCGTGCCTGCCGTCTGGCTGCTCGAACGGTTGGGTGCGCGGTTGCGCGCGTCTGCCGACCGGGCGCAGGCAGGCACGGAGGCGGTGGCGGCCGACCTGCAGGAAGGCCTCAAGCACCATGCGGTCGTGCGCGCATTCGATGCCGAAGGATTCATGTTGGACCGGTTCCAAGCGGCGAACGTGGCGACGCGGCGCGCGGCCTCTCGGCGGTCGGTGCTTGCCGCCTTGCAGGTGCCCGTGACGCAAATTGCTGTGTTCACTGCCCTGGCTGGGTTGGTGGCGTTGCTTGCAGGACGTGCCGCTGCGGGCGTCATGTCGGTGGGGCAGGTCGTCGAGTACTTGACGCTCGTCGCGCTGCTCTCCACGCCCGCACAGTTGTTGCCGCGCGGCTACGCACTGTTGCGGCAAGCGGAAGCTGCGCTCGACCGCATGGACGACCTCCTCGCCCCCACGGCACACGCTTCCACGGTCGAGCCACCGGTGGTCGAGGGCACCCTGGAGGGTGGCGAATCGGGTTTGACGCTTCAAGAGTTGTGGGCGCGGCATGGCGAGGGGGACTGGGTGCTGCGCGGCGCGTCCGCCCACGCGCCGGCGCAGGGTTTGGTCGTGGTGACGGGCGAGAGTGGCGTCGGGAAGTCCACCCTTTTGTCGGTCCTTCTCGGGTTCCTCACCGCGGAGCGCGGTTCGGTGCATCTTGACGGCGTGCCGCTCGACCGCTCGCGGGTGGCGTGGGTACCGCAATCGCTCGACCTGTTGCGCGGCTCGCTGCGCGACACGTTGACGCTCGGACGTCCCGTCCCGGACGAGCGGGTGTGGGAGGCGGTGCAGGACGTCGGCATGACGGACGCGGTGCGGCGCTTGCCTGGCCACCTCGATGCGACCCTCGACGAGGATGGGGCTGGCTTGTCGGGAGGGCAGCGGCAGCGCCTGCTCGTGGCGCGCGCCTTGCTGCGCGACCCGGCCGTGTTGCTGCTCGATGAACCGACGGCGAACCTCGATGCGGAGGCCGAGGCGGCCCTGGTGGAGACGTTGATGCGGGAGGCGGAACGCCGCCTGGTGATTGCCGTGGCGCACCGTGAAGCGTTGCCGCGGGCGGCGCACCGGGTGTGGCACGTCGTGGAAGGCGAGATCGTGGAGATGACCCCGTGAGCCACGCGCGCGATCCGTATGGCGACGTGGCGTTCTACGAGTTGCTGCACGGCTCGTACCGCGATGACGTGGCGTTCTACCGGTCACTGGCGCTCGACCATCCCGGTCGACTGCTCGAGATTGGTGCGGGGACGGGACGCTTGACGCGCGAGTTCGCGCGTCTCGCGGAGGCGGTCGTGGCACTCGAACCGGCGGATGCCATGCGGTTCGCCTTGCAGGAGGCGCTCACGGAGGAGGCGTGGGAGGGTGCGACGCGCGTCGAGGTGCGGGGCGACACGATCGAGGCGTACGCCCAAGCGGAGCCCAATGCAGCGTGCGACCTGGTGGTGGCACCCTTCAACGTGCTGCTCCACGCGGCGAGCCTGGAGGCACAGGACGCCTTCCTGCAGGCGGCCCACCAATGCACGAAGCCGGGTGGCCTCTTCGCCTTCGACATGATGGCACCTCCCGTGGGTGTGTTGGAGGGCGTGCCGCGCCTCGAACTGCGGGACGACCGGATGGACGGGGGTGAGGTGAAGGTGACGCGGGTGCAGTGGCACGACCCGGTCCGTCAGGTGCTGCGCAACGATTTCGAGGTGGAGACGCTCGACGGGGAGGGACGCGTGTCGCGTCGCCACGTCGAATTGACGGTGCGGTACCTGCACCGTTTCGAACTCGAGCGCGCCGTCCTGCAAGCAGGCTTCAGTCGGGTGCAGACGTTCGAGGATTTCGGTCGTGCACCCGTGGGTGCGTCACCCCGACACTTCGTGGTGCTCGCCCACCCGTAACCCCACCCGGGTGGAAGTCGATCAGGATTCGAGGACCGTCATGGCCGCGGCGACGGCCACGCCTGCCGGCACGTCGAGACCGGCATCCCGCAGCGCAAGCTCGAGCATCCCGACGAGACCCAGTGCGTCGTACGCATCGGCGTGCCCCAGGAGGGAGGGGCGAATCAGGAACGGTTTCGCGTCGTCCTGGCCTCCCGCAATGCGCACGCCGCGTGCAGCGAGGGCGTGCACCACGTCGGGCGCCGCGATCGAATCGGGGACGCGGAGGGCGGCGACGGCGGGGCTGGGCCGCTCCGCGAAGGGCGTGCAACCCGCTGCGGTACCCGCCGCGAGAAGCGCTTCGTTGAGTGTCGCGCGCCGACGCCACAACGCTTCGACGCCCCCCTCGAGCAGGTAGGGGCGCGCGGCCACGAGACCGGCGACGAGACCCACGGCGGGCGTCGTCGCGGTCGCCCCCTTGGCCTGGGCGGTGAGCTCGGCGTGCACGTCGAACGCGAGCGTGCGACGCGGGCTGACGGGCTTGGCGCGCACGCGCTCCGACAGCCACGCGAACCCGAGGCCCGGGGGGAGCATGACGCCTTTTTGCGACCCGGCGACGACCGCGTCGAGGTGCCACGCTTCGGGACGCAGTTCACTGACCGCGAGACTCGTCACGGCGTCCACGAGGAGGATCGCGTCGGGCGCAGCCGCATGCACGGCAGCCGCTTGCGCCTCGAGGTCGTGCAGCACCCCGGTGCTCGTCTCGCTGTGCACGAGCGTGACGGCCTGCACGCCGGGGTTCGCCGCGAGCGCATCGGCGATCGCTTCGGGTGGGACGACGCGACCCCAGGGCGCCGTCACGTCGATCACCTCATGGCCATGCACCCGCGCGAGTTTCGCCCAGCGAGCCCCGAACTTGCCGGCATGCACGCTCAAGACCGTCGCGCCGCTGGGCACGCTCGCGAGGAAGGCGGCCTCGAAGGCTGCCGTGCCGTTGCCCGTGAGAATTGCGACACCCTCGTCCTGCACGCCCAGCAATTCGGCCAGGACGGCGCGTGCCTCGTTCAGCGTTTGGGCGAACGTGTCGGTTCGGTGGTGCACCACGGGCCGGGCGATCGCCTCGAGTACGGCGGGCGGTACCGCCACCGGGCCAGGTGCCGCGAGATGCTCCTTGATGGGCGTCGTCACAAGCGAACCGCCCGCAGGCTGCGAATCACGTCAGTCTGTTGCCGCAGCAGGTCGGTCACGTCGTCGGGTGGAAGCGTATCGAGCGTGAGGACGAACATGGCGAGACCGTCCTGCCCGACGCGACTGAGTTGCATGCCGATGATGTTCACGCCCGCGTCCCCGAGGATCGTGCCGACCTTCCCAATCGCGCCGGGCCGGTCGACGTTGGTGCACACCAGCATGGCGCTCTCGGGTGAGATCTCGATCGGGAAGCCGTCGATCTCCACGATGCGGGGCTTCCCCTCGAGTACCGTTCCCGCGACGGACGCTTCACCCTCATCGCTGCGCACGGTGACCTGCACGTGCGTCGTGTAGCCACGACTCCGTGACGCAATCGTCTTGGCGACGCGAATGTCCCGGTCCCGCGCGATGGCGGCGGCATTCACGTAGTTGGGGGGCTCGGTGAGGATGGGTTCCAGGAACCCCTTCGTCACGGCGGTGGCGACGGGATCGGGATCGCGGGGGAAATCGCCGGCGAACTCGACGCTCAACTCGCGAATGCGGCCGCTCGCGAGTTGCACCGCCATGGAGCCGAGCATCTCACCGAGTTGAAGGTGCGGACCGAGATCGCGCAGCACGTCGCTCGCAAGGGCGGGCGCGTTCACCACCCCCCGCTGGTAATCGCCCTCGAGGGCGGCAATCGTCCGCTCGAGAATCTCCGCACCCACCCGCTGTTGCGCCTCACGCGTGTTGGCGCCCAGGTGCGCGGTGAGGACCACGTCGTCGCGCCCGACGAGCGGATGGTCGGCGGCGGGCGGTTCGTTGCGGAACACGTCGAGGCCGGCGGCGAACACGTGACCCGAATCGAGGGCGTCGGCGAGCGCCTGCTCGTCGATGATGCCGCCACGCGCGGCGTTCACGACCACCGCACCCTCCGGCAGCTTGGCGAGCTGCTCGGCGCCAATCATGCCGTCCGTCTCGTCGGTGAGCGGCGTGTGGACGGTGAGAACGTCACTGCGGGCCAGCAGGTCATTGAGCACATCGAACAGGGTGACGTGAAGATCCTCGGCGCGCTGCGCGGAGATGTACGGGTCGTACGCACCGACCTCCATGCCGAGCGCCTGGGCGCGCCGCGCCACGAGCGAACCGATGCGCCCCAAACCGACGATGCCAAGGCGTGCGCCCTTCACCTCGCGCCCAAGGAACCCGCGGTCCCACGTGCCCCCACGGATTTGCCGGTCGCTGCGCGCCACGCCCCGCGCGGCGGAAAGCATGAGGGTGATGGCGAGTTCGGCGGCCGAGACGTTGTTCGCTTCGGGTGCGTTCAACACCACCACGCCGCGACGACTTGCGGCGTCGAGATCGATGTTGTCCACCCCGACGCCCCCGCGGCCTATGACCTTCAGGCTCGTGGCGGCGGCGAGGAGTTCCTCGTCGACGAAGGTGCGGGAGCGGGTGATGATCGCGTCGTACGTCCCCACGATTTGCAGGAGTTCGGAACGTTCAATGCCCGCACGATCGTGCACCTCGACCGCGCCGTCTGGAACCTCACCCAGTTGAATCTTGTCGGTGACAAGGATCTTCGCCATGGGCGGAGTGTACCGCTGCCTGCGGGCCGCGTCGCCAGACGCTCAAATGACGTGCCGGAGACCCACGGCTGCGCTGCGTCGCTGCAACTCCTCCCGCAACCGCGTGGCCCACGGGGCCTCCAGTTCGGGATCCGCCTCGAGAATGCGCTGCGCGAGGGTGCGCGCCCGCTCGATGATCTCCCCGTCACGCGCGAGGTCGCCGAGCTGCAAGTCCGGCAAGCCGGACTGGCGGGTGCCCCGCAGTTCGCCCGGCCCGCGCAACTCGAGGTCCTTCTCGGCAATGACGAACCCGTCGGTGTTCTTGACGATCACGTCGAGTCGCCGCTGCGTGGCGCGTGAGCGGTCGCCTGCCACGAGGATGCATCGCGACTGGGCGGCGCCACGGCCCACACGCCCCCGCAACTGGTGGAGTTGCGCGAGGCCGAACCGCTCGGCGTTCTCGATGACCATCACGCTGGCGTTGGGAACGTCGACACCCACCTCCACCACGGTGGTGGCAACGAGCAGGTCCGCCTCTCGCTTACGGAAGCGGTCCATGACGGCGTCCTTCTCCTCGGTCGACATGCGGCCGTGCAGGAGTTCGATGCGGCAGGCGGCGGGCAGGATGGCCTTGAGGTCCTCCGCCATTTCCGTGGCGGAAACGATCTCCTCCATGCCCTCCGCCTCGCTTCGTTCGATGAGGGGGGCCACCACGAAAGCTTGTCGACCCTGCTCGATTTCCTGCCACACCTCGCGGTACACCTCGCGTCGCTTGGAGGCGTTGACCAACGTCGTGACGATCGGCGTGCGACCGGGTGGCAACTCGTCGAGGATCGACAGGTCGAGGTCGCCGTACACGGTGAGCGCAAGCGAGCGTGGAATGGGGGTGGCGGACATGACGAGCACGTCCGGCAGGTCGCGAATCAGGGCACGTCGCTGCTCCACGCCGAACCGGTGCTCCTCGTCGATCACGGCGAGACCGAGGTCGACGAACTGCACGCCGTCCTGGATGAGCGCGTGCGTCCCGACGACGAGATCCACGCCACCCGATGCGATGCGCGCACGCGCCTCGCGGCGCTCCTTCGCGCCGTGCGAGCCGAGCAGCAGGTCGCTTCGCACGCCGAGGGGATGCAGGTACCCGCGCAGGTTCTCGAAGTGTTGCCGCGCGAGAATCTCGGTGGGCGCCATAAGCGCCACTTGACGGCCTGCACGAATGGCGGCCCAGGCGGCCGCGGCGGCAACCGCCGTCTTCCCGCTTCCCACGTCGCCTTGCAGCAGGCGCGCCATTTGCCGGGGCGAGGCCATGTCGGTGAGGATTTCCTGGCGGACGCGCAGCTGCGCACCGGTGAGCTCGAACGGGAGGGCGGCGTCGAACGCCTCGAGGTCGGCCGGGTCGACGCTCGTGGCGCGCCCATCGGCACTCGAGAGGCGCGTGCGGAGGACGCGCAACTCGAGGAAGAGGAACTCGTCGAAACGGAGGCGTTCGAGCGCTTGGGCGAGCGCCGCCTCGTCGTCGGGGAGGTGCACCTGCCGGACCGCCTGGTCGAGCGGCACGATGGCCTCCTGCTCGAGCACCCGCTTGGGGAGGTGATCGGGCACGGTCGGGAGGGCATCGAGGAGCGCATGAACGGCGCGCCGGAGGTAATCCTGGGACAGGCCGCGGGGCGTTCGGTACAGCCCGACGATGCGGTTGGTCGACAGGCTCGCATCCCCCTCGAGCACTTCGTGGTGCGCCACGTGGAGTTCACGGTTGCTGCCGCGCGTCTTGATGCGGCCGGTGACGATGACGGTGCGACCGGGGAACAGGCTGCCTTCGAGCCAGGGTTGGTTGAACCACACGGCGGTCAGGCGTTCCCCCTGCGCGTCCTCGAGGAAACCGCGTAGCACGTGCAGTCCCCGGCGGGAGCGCATGCCCTTGCGGCCGAGCAGCGTGCCGCTCACGGTGGCCTGCTCAAGGCCTTCGAGCGCACCGAAACTGGGGAGGGCACGCCGGTCCTCGTAGCGGCGCGGCCAGGTGTAGAGCAGGTCACGGTAGGTGCTCGCGCCCACCTCGGCGAGTTTGCGGGGCGCCTGCGCGGCGAGGGCGACGTCGTGCTCGCCGAGCGCGGCATCGAGGAGCGCGTGGGCGCCTGGCATGGCGGCTCGTTTTGCTTCCGCCTCTTTCGTGGCGCGCTCCGCCTCGCGGGTCGCGGCGCGTGCCCGGTCAGCCGACTCGCCCCGATCGAGTTCCTCGAGCGCCGCATGGATCGCCGCCTCGCGGGCTTGAGCATCGAGGTCCGCATACCCCGCGAGGTACGCGTGCACGTCGCGGAGGGGCGCGCCGAGGGTGGCGACGAGCTTCTCGATGCCGCCCACCACCACGTCGTCACGACACCCGTTCCGCAGTTCCTGGCGGAGCGGGCCACGCAGCCGATCGCGGAGATCCTGCACCGTCGCCACGCGGCATGCTACCCGGTACCCGATGGGCTTCAATACACGGCGTGAATTTGACCTGCATGCAAAGCGAGAGGCGCCGTAGCGTAGGAAAAGCGCGTCGACGAGGCGTCATCGTGCGCAAACGAGGGGGCGGCGTCCACCGCAGCTCGCCCGCATCGATGACCACGCCGACCGTCTCGGGATCCTCTCAAGGCCCGGGGAAAGGAGTTTCATGGTTCAACGGTTGATCGTTTGGATGGCGGCCCTGTTGCTGAGCGGCGCGATGGCACAGGGCGAAATCGAGATCTTCTCCTGGTGGGCGGGCGACGAAGGTCCCGCACTCGAAGCCCTCATCGAACTGTACGAAGCGCAACATGCGGACACGGACGTGATCAACGCCACCGTGACGGGCGGCTCGGGCGTGAATGCGCGCGCCGTGCTCAAGACCCGCATGCTCGGCGGCGATCCGCCCGACTCGTTCCAGGTGCACGCCGGCCAGGAACTCATCGGCACGTGGGTGGCGGCGAACCGCATGGAGGACCTCACCGGTCTGTTCGAAGAGGAAGGCTTCATGGACGTCTTCCCCAGCACGCTGATCGAACAGATCAGCACCGAGGACGGGATTTGGAGCGTTCCGGTGAACATTCACCGTTCGAACGTCCTGTGGTTCGTCCCGGGGAACCTCGACGCGTGGGGCGTCACCGTTCCGGCCGACTGGAGCGAGTTCATCGACGTGACGTGCCCCGCCCTGCAGATGCAGGACGTCACCCCGCTCGTGTTGGGTGAGAACTGGACGCACAACCACCTGTGGGAATCCGTCGCGCTCGCCGAACTCGGCGTCGAGGCGTACAACGGCCTGTGGGATGGCACGGTTGCCTTCACTGACCCGGAAGCGGTTGCCGTATGGGAGACCTTCGGCGCGATCCTCGACTGCGCGAACGACGATGCGGCCGGCCTCAGCTGGCAGCAGGCCACCGACCGCGTGGTGGGCGGCGAAGCGGCGTTCAACGTGATGGGCGACTGGGCGGCCGGCTACATGGTCACCACGCTCAACCTCGATCCGGGTGAAGGCTTCGGCTGGGCGGCAAGCCCTGGCACCGATGGCGTGTTCATGTGGCTGTCCGACTCGTTCGGGCTTCCCGTGGGCGCACCCAACCGTGATGGCGCCGTCGATTGGCTCCGCCTCGTGGGCTCGCAACCGGGTCAGGATGCCTTCAACACGTTGAAGGGTTCGATCAGCCCGCGTCTCGACAGCGACCTGTCGCTGTACAACGCGTACCTGCAGTCCGCCGCGGCGGATTGGAGTGAGAACGAGCTCGTGGGGAGCCTCGCGCACGGCACCGTGGCGAAGGAGACCTTCATGAGTGAATTCGCGACGGTGATGGAGATTTTCCTCTCCACCGGCTCGGCGGACGCTGCTGCGAACGCTGCGCAAGCCATCGCGAATCAGACCGGTCTCGGTCAGTAAGCGATCCTTGACCGACGCGCTTGGGGAGCCTCCCGGCTCCCCAAGCGTCCCTTCCACGGCGTCTTGCACGTCACCTTGCCCTAGGGGGCTTCATGCGTTCGAACGATCGCCTCGTCGCTTTCCTCATGCTGCTGCCTTCCCTCGTGCTGCTCGCGATCTTCGTGTACGGCTTCATTGGGCGCACCGCGTGGGTGTCGCTCTCGAACTGGGGGTCGGATCCGACGCAGGCGTTGGCATTGGACCCACAAATCGCCTTCGCGGGCCTGGCGAACTACCGCAAGTTGTTCACCGGCATCATCGACGTGCGGTTCCGTCAAGACTTGGTGAACACGTTCTTCTTCACCCTATTTTTTCTCGTGGGCACGCTCGGGCTGGGGCTCGGGTTGGCCATCTTGCTGGATCAAAAGGTGCGGATGGAAGGCCTGTTCCGCACGATCTTTCTCTTCCCGTTCGCGCTGGCGTTCATCGTCACGGGCACCGTGTGGCGTTGGATGCTGCAACCGCAGGGAGGCGTGAACGTCCTTCCTGAGCTCGTGGGGCTTCCGCCGCTGGAGTTTCGTTGGTTGACGACGCGGCAACAGATTTGGCAGTTCGATTGGAATTCGGTGCCCGCTTTCCTGGCTGGCGCAGCGGCCGTGACGTTGGCGTTCATGGCTTGGCGGGCGTGGCGACGGGGCACGCGCGTGCGAGCGGGCGTGCAGGCTGCATGGACGGTTGGACTGGGCGGTTGGGCGGTGGCGGGTACGCCGGGCGTGACGCTGCTTCCCTACCCGGAGATGCATGGGTTCAACGTGGCGTTCGTCGGCATCGTGATCGCCGCGGTGTGGCAAATGTCGGGGTACACGATGGCGCTGTACCTCGCGGGGCTTCGGGGCGTACCGGAGGAGCTGCGCGAGGCGGCGCGGGTGGATGGCGCGTCGGAGTTCGGGGTGTACCGGCACGTGGTGCTGCCCCTGCTCGGGCCCATCACGCTTTCGGCGATGATCATCCTGGGGCACATCAGTTTGAAGATCTTCGATTTGATTTGGGCGATGGCGGGTTCGGACAATGCGACGACCGACGTACCGGCGTTGCTGATGTACCTGCGAAGTTTCCGTGCCAACGCCTTCGCGGAGGGCGCGGCGATTGCCATGGTGTTGTTGATCATGGTGGCGACGGTGATCGTGCCGTACCTGCGGAGCAGTTTGCGTGGGGAGGTGCGGCGGTGACCACGTCGACCGATTCCTTGACGCTGGGGCGGCGCCCGCAACCTGGCCGGCGGGGTCGCTGGCGGTGGGTGATCTACCTGCTGCTCACTCTCGCCGCACTCTTCTACCTGCTTCCGGTGTACCTCGTGGTCGTCACGGCATTGAAGGAACCCGCGGCCATCACGCTGGCGGACACGTGGCGCCTTCCCGAGACGTGGAACTGGGGGAGTTTCGTGACGGCGTGGGAGGCGTTCGCGCCGAAGTTGCGCAACAGCATGGTGCTGGCCGTGAGCGCGACGGTGGCGTCGGCCTTGATGGGGTCGATGAACGGCTACGTCCTGTCGAAGTGGCGGTTCCCGGGCGCGAACGTCGTGTTCCCGCTGATGCTGTTCGGCATGTTCATTCCGTACCAGGCGATCCTCATTCCGTTGTTCCAATTCCTGCGGGACATCGGGCTGTACGGCGATTTGCTTGGGTTGATTGTGGCGCACGTGGTGTACGGCTTGCCGATCACGACGCTGATCTTCCGCAACTTCTACGCGGAGATTCCCGACTCGATGCTGGACGCGGCGAAGATCGATGGGGCGGGCTTCTTCGGCATCTACACGCGCATCCTCTTCCCACTCAGCATCTCCGGGTTCGTGGTGGTCGTGATTTGGCAGTTCACGCAAATTTGGAACGAGTTCCTGTTTGCCGTGACGTTGACGCGGCAGGAGTCGCAACCCATCACCGTGGCGCTTGCGCAGTTGGCGGGTGGGGAGGCGGTGAACTGGAACCTTCCGATGGCGGGCAGCATCCTCGCGGCCTTGCCGACGTTGATCATTTACATCGTGTTGGGCCGCTACTTCATTCGTGGATTGTTGGCGGGTTCGGTGAAGGGTTGAGCGCGCTGGTACGCTAGCGCGCGTGACGTTCGAATCGGTCGCTCAGGATCCCTCGAGACGCTGGTGGATTCTCGCGGCTGCCTCCCTCGGGACGTTCGTGGCGGCGATGATGGCGACGGCGGTGAACGTTGCACTTCCTTCGCTGGCGCGGACGTTCGACGTGCCGTTCGCTGCGGTGCAGTGGGTGGTGTTGGGCTACCTGGTGACGACGGCTGCGCTGCTGCCGGTCGTTGGCCGGCTGGCGGACATGGTGGGCAAGCGCGCCATCTTCCTCACGGGTTTCGCGATTTACGCGTTGGGTTCGTTGGCGACGGGGCTCGCCCCGAGCTTGGGGGCGTTGATCACCTTCCGCTTGATTCACGGGGTGGGCTCGGCCATCTTGACGGGTCTTGGGTTGGCCATCGTGACCGACGTGTTCCCCCCGAATGAGCGGGGGCGTGCGATTGGCATTACCGGATCGCTGTTATCGATCGGCATCGTGCTGGGCCCCACGTTGGGGGGCTTGCTGGTGCAGATTGGCTGGCGCTGGGTGTTCCTGTCGGGCGTTCCACTCGCCCTCGTGGGGCTGGTCCTCGCCGCGGCGTTCGTGCCGCAGTACCCGGCGGGGGTGCGACAACGGTTCGACCTGGTGGGTGCTGCACTGCTCATGGTGCTGCTTGCGTCCGGTTCGCTGGCGCTCACGCTCGCACCGGAGGTGGGCGCGTCGAGCGTGACGCTGTGGCTGCTGATTGCCGTCGTGGTGCTTGGGGTGCCCACGTTCTTCGCGTGGGAGCGGCGGAGTGACGAGCCGGTTCTCGATCTGGCTTTGTTCCGCTACGCACCGTTGAGCGTGGGGCTCGTCATTGCCCTCGGGGTGTTCATTTCGATTGCGGGCACGATCTTCGTGATGCCGTTCTACCTGGAGGACGTGCTGGGGCTCGAACCTCGCAGCGTCGGGTTGCTCATGTCCATCACGCCGCTGCTGCTGGTGTTCGTCTCCCCCATTGCGGGGAGCATGGCGGACCGGTTTGGGGACCGGTTGGTGACGCTCGTTGGGTTGGGATTGGCGTTCATCGGGTTCAGCCTGGTGGCGACCCTTTCGGTGGATACGACGCCGCTGGGGTACGTGATGCGGTTCGTGTTCGTGGGGCTTGGCATGGCGACGTTCCAGTCGGCGAACAACACGGCGATCATGAACTCCGCGCCGGATGGTGCGACGGGCGTGACGGGCAGCCTGCTGGGGTTGACGCGGGCGTTTGGCCAGTCGGCGGGCATCGCGGTGCTGGGGACATTCTGGGCGGCGCGGATGGGGCAGCGCATCGATGCGGGGGGTGGAACGGTCCTCGCGACCGTGGCGGAGGTGGGCGCGCTGCACGACATGATGCTCGTCGTGCAAGGTCTGGTGGTGACGTCGATCGTGTTGGCCGTGTGGGATTTGCGTCGTAGGCGCACCACGCGTGCGTGAAGCCCCCATCTTGTTATTGGTTGCAAGAGCGTGTATGTTCGTGCAAGACGCGTGGCGCCGTGCCGCGCGGACGTCACCCGCGGAAAGTGAGGCTCCACCATGAAACGACTGCTCGTCACCCTCGTCGCTCTCCTCATCGCCGTTCCCGCCTTCGCGCAAGCCGACCTCGACGGTCGCGTGTTGCGTGTGGGCAGCGATACGACCTACCCCCCCTTCGAATTCGTGAACGAGGCGGGCGAGACCGTCGGCTTCGACGTGGACGTCGTCAACGCGATTTGTGACGTGATCAACTGCGAGCCGGAGTTCGTCACGACCGCGTGGGACGGCATCTTCCCCGCCCTGGCGGAAGGTGAATTCGACATGGTCGCGTCGGGCGTCTCCATCACGGCGGAACGCGACGAGATCGTCGATTTCAGTGCGCCGTACCTCGTGGTGGGTCAGTCCATCACGACGCGCGTCGAGGACGCCAACCTGACGCAAGACGATTTCACGGGCATGGGTTCGAGCCTGACGCTGGGTGCGCAGCTGGGCACGACGAACGCGCAACTCGGTGAGGAGCTCGTGGGTGCGGACCGCCTGCGCCTGTACGACACGTTCAACGCTGCGGTGCTCGCGCTCCTGAACGGGGACGTGGACGGCGTGATCATCGACGATACGGCTGCCGATGCGTTCGTGCAGCAGTACGCGGGTGAACTCGTGGTCGAGGTGCGCGGTTTGACGAGCGATCCGCTCGGCCTCGTGTTCCAGGAGGGTGACCCCATCCAGGATGCCTTCAACGAGGGTCTCGCCGCCATCGAGGCGGACGGCACGCTCGCTGAGCTGATCACCAAGTGGTTCGCCTCCGACGAGTGAGGCGTAAGCCACAAGCGTAGTCTTCCTTCGGGGGTCGGGTTTGCCCGACCCCCGTAACCGTTCGCCTGGAGGTCGTCGTGTCTCGCCCCAATCCATCCGGCCCTCGCAAGGTAGGGGTGCTGGGACGCATCAAACCGAGTTACCTGGTGCTGCTGGCGCTCTTGCCGCTCGTGGTGGTGCTGTTCGTGCGCAATCCGGATTACCAGGCGGCGCTGCGCTTCCTGCTGCCGGGCTTGCAGTTCACCTTGTCGGTGACCGTGCTGGGGTACCTCCTGGCGGCCGTGTTGGGCCTGGCGTTGGCGGGCATGATGCTCCTCTCGCTGGGTCGACGGACGGTGAGGGGATTCCTGGCGCTGGCTGCGCTGCTTGGGCTGGCGGGCGGTGGCTTGCTGCTCACGCCGGGCGATGAACTGGTCCTGGCGGGCGCGCCGGAGGGTCGCGTGGCGATCGTGCGGGGGACGCCCGACGGGTTGACCGACGTGATTCAGGACGGGGCGTACGCCGACGGTGCGCTCGAGCGTCGGTTCCTGGCGGCGGTGGATGAGGCGACCGCCCTGCAATTCCTGGAGGAGGAGCGTGTCACGGCGGTGTTCCTGCCGCCGGAGTTGGTGCCCGCAGGGTTGCCGGAATTGTGGCGCGTGACGTTCCTGCCGAACTCGGCGCGGAACCCTTCAACCTTCCTGCTTGCGTTCGCTGCCCTGTTCGGGTTGTTGGGTTTCGCGGCGCAGCAGAGTCGCGAGCATCCCCTCGCAATCTTCGCGGAGTTGTACGTGGACCTGATTCGCGGGATTCCGATGCTGGTGGTGATCCTCTTCATCGGCTTCGTCCTGCCGGGCGCCATCCGCGACTTGACGGGCGGTCGCATCAGCATCCGTAACGACCTGGTGCGGGGTGTGCTGGCCATCGCGATTGGCTACGCGGCGTACATGGCGGAGATCTTCCGGGCGGGCATCGAGGCGATTCCTCGTGGGCAGATCGAAGCGTCACGCAGCTTGGGGTTGACGGGTTGGCAAACGGCGCGGTTCGTGGTGCTGCCGCAAGCGATTCGCATCGTGTTGCCGCCGCTTGGTAACGAGTTCATCGCGATGCTGAAGGACACGGCGTTGCTGAGCGTGATTGGCGTGGGGGACGTGACGCAGAAGGCGCGTGAGTTTGGGGCGGCGACGTTGAACCTGTTCCCGCCGTACAACTCGGCAGCGGTGGTGTACGTCGTGTTGACGTTGAGCGCTTCGAGCCTCCTGCGGTTCTTCGAGCGCCGCACGAACGCCGGTCGTTGACGCTCGCCGCGCGGTAGCGTTGGGCATGCAAGCGTCCGCTCTCGATGCCATGACCGCCGTGGCGGAGGTGAACCTCTCCGCCCTCGCGAACAACGTGGAGGTGCTTCGCGCCCACGTGAAGGGGGACGCGGCGATGCTCGTCGCGGTCAAGGCGGACGCGTATGGGCACGGGTTGCTGCCCACGGCGCGTGCACTCGCAGATCTTGGCGTCCCGTGGTTCGGGGTGGCGACGCCCCACGAGGCACTCCAAATACGCAAGGCGGGCATTCCGGGACGCATTCTCGTGTTCGGCCCGCAGCGGGGGGATGCGATCGACGCCCTGGCAGACGCAAGCGTGGACGTGACGGTGACGACCTTGGAGGACGTTGCGGCGCTCGAGGAGCGCATCTCGGCGCGTTCGGGCGATCCCCTGCGCGTGCACGTGAAGGTGAACACGGGGATGGCGCGGTTGGGCCTCTCCCCCGCCGAGGCGTTACCCGTCGCGCGTGAGGTGGCGCGGCGGGACGGTCTACGGTTGGAGGGGGTGTGGACGCACTTCGCGCGTGCCGACGAGGTGGGGGTGGAAACGACGGATACGCAACTCGCTGCGTTCGAGACGTTCCTGGGCATGCTGGAGGCGGAGGGCGTGACGCCCACCCTGCGCCACGCGGCGAATAGTGCCGCGACGTTGACGCGACCCGACGCCCATTTCGATTTGGTGCGTCCCGGCATCTCCGTGTACGGCTACCCGCCCAGCGCCGATCTCGATGACGTGGCGTCTGGTCTCGCGCCCGTGATGCACGTACACGCGCCGGTCGTCTTCACGCAGGCGGTGCGGGCGGGCACGCCGGTGAGTTACGGGCATCGCTGGACCGCACCGGTCGACACGAACCTCGTGACGGTGCGCTTCGGGTATGCCGATGGGTACCCGCGCGCCCTGACGAACCTCGGGGATGGCAGCGTGAAGGGGCAGCGCGTCCGCGTGGTCGGCACGGTGTGCATGGATCAACTCCTGTTGGACGTGGGGGATGTGACCGTCCGCGTGGGGGACCGCGTGTCGCTCCTGGGGGGCGATGCACCGGGTGCGGATGCTCTGGCCGCCCGCGTGGACAGCATCGCGTACGAACTGCTCACGCGCATCTCGCCTCGCGTCGAGCGTCGCTACGTCGGCGACTGAACGGCACTGAGCCTCAGTCTTGCGTTTCGGGGGGTGGAACCGCCTCGCCGTTCTCGTCTTCGCTGGCCTGCTCGGGGAAGGGCGTGCGGTGCAGCGTGACGCGCACGCGACTCACGCGCCGCTCGTCCCCTTCGATCACCTCGAAACTTGCGCCGTCATGCTCGAGTCCCTCCCCGACCTGGGGAATGGAACCGAACCGGGCGATGAGGAACCCGGCGAGCGTGTCGTACTCCCCTTCGTCCTCGAAGGTGAGGTGCAGCGTCTCACCGACCTCCTCGAGGTTGGTGCTGCCTTGCACGAGGTACACCCCGTCGCCCGACGAGACGATGTCGTCGACCTCTTCCTCGTCGGTCTCGTCGTAGATCTCGCCGGTGATCTCCTCGATGATGTCCTCGAGCGTGATGAGGCCCGCCGTGCCACCGAACTCGTCGACCACAACGGCGAGGTGCAACTTGCGGAGGCGCATGTCGCGCAACAGGTTGAGCACCGAAAGCGTTTCCGGCACGTACTGCGCCGCCCCCATGAGGTCGGCGACGCGGGTCGTGGCCAGCGCATCGGGTTTCCCGAGGTAGGGCAGCAGGTCGCGTGCGTACGCAATGCCGCGCACGTCGTCGATGCTCTCCTCGAAGACGGGAAGGCGACTGAACCCGTGCTCCGTGACGAGGGCGAGCATCTCCTCGAGCGTCGCGTCGCTCGGCACGGCGATCACGTCCACGCGGGGCGTCATCACCTCCCGCACGACCGTCTCCTCGAGATCGATGATGCCCTTGATCATTTGTTGTTCCTGCGCTTCGATGACGCCGGACTCCTCCGCGCTACGCAGCATGAGGCGAAGCTCGTTCTCGGTGATGAGGGGGGACGAGGCGGGTTCGAGACGCACGGTGCGTAGCAGCAGCGTGGTGATCCACGTGAAGAAGCGACCAATGGGGAACAGGACGACGGAGAGGACGTAGACCGGCCGAATCACGAGTCGGCTGAACCCGACGGCGTTGTGCACGGCGATGGACTTGGGGGTGATCTCCCCGAAGATGAGGACGAGGAGCGTCATGATCCCCGTCGCGTACCCGACGGCGAGCGACTCGGCGAAGCCCAGGTCGCGTGAGAGCTGGATCGACATTTGCGTGACGAGCGCCGTGGCGGCGATGTTGACGAGGTTGTTGCCGATGAGCAGGGTGGTGATGAAGCGGGTGGGTTGCCGCTCGAGCAGGCCGAACACGCCGGTCGGGTCGAGACCCTCCTCGCGCATCTGGCGGATCTTCCACTCCCCGAGCGCGGTGAGTGCCGTTTCCGATCCGGACATGAGGCCCGACAGGATGAGGAGCACGACGAGGAGCGCCACCTGCCACAGACCAATGCCGGTGGCTTCCTGAACGGGCGTTTGCGCGAACGCCAGGACGGGTGCGAGGAGCACGGCAGCAAGGAGGAGGGGCCCCACACGGAAGCGGGGCGCGGCAGCCTTCAGCGGCGCAGGGTTGGAACTTGGGGGGGAGGGTGGATGCGGCGGCGTCAGCCGCGATCGACTCGGAGGGGCGTCATCGTCCATGTCTTGCCGCGAAGCATAGCACAGTGCCTCGCCAGGAGGCCGGTTCCGCCTCTGGGGCTGGGGTATTCTCGGCATTCGCGAAGGGAGGTGCGTCATGGCGACGATTGCAATCGAGGGTCCCATCGGCGTGGGCAAGACGAGTTTGACGCACCTGCTCGCCAAGGAGCTCGACGCGCGCGTCGTCCTCGAGGTGGTCGAGGAAAACCCATTCCTGCCTCGCTTCTACGAGGATCCGGAGCGTTGGGCGTTCGACGTGCAGACCTTCTTCCTGCTGTCGCGGTTCAAACAGTCGCAGGAGCAGGAGCAGGGGGACCTGTTCGCCCGCCACACGGTCGCCGATTACCTGTTCGAGAAGGACTGGATCTTCGCGTCGCTGAACCTGACGGGGGACGAGTGGGACTTGTACCGCTCGCTCTACGCGACGCTGCAACCGAAACTCACGCCTCCCGATCAGGTGGTGTACCTGCGTGCCGACCCGGAGTTGTTGCTTCCCCGCATCGCGAAGCGTGGCCGGTCGTTCGAGGAGGCCATCGACCCGACCTACCTCGCGCGCCTGGGTGAGGCGTACGACGCGTTCTTCGAGACGTACGCGAACCCGTTCGTGGTGATCGACGCAGCCGACGTGGATTTCGTCGCCTCGGCCGAGGATCGCGCGGAGGTTCTGCGTCGCGTCCTCGCCCCTGTGAAGGCGGCTTGACGTGTTCCTCGCGGTCGCGGGCAACATTGGCGTCGGCAAGTCGACGCTCACGCGACGGCTCGCGGACCGGTACGGTCTCGAACCGGTGTTCGAAGCGGTGGACGAGAACCCGTACCTTCCCGATTTCTATCGCGACATGGAGCGTTGGGCGTTCCACTCGCAGTTGTTCTTCCTGGCCGAGCGCTTGCGGCAACACTTGCGGCAGGTGAACCCGGGCGATCGCATCATTCAGGACCGCACGATCTACGAGGATGCCGAGGTGTTCGCGCGGGCGTTGTGGACGCGGGGGGTGATGGACGACCGGGATTTCGGTTCGTACCGCCGCATGTACGAGGCGATCGCCTCGACGCTCCGACCGCCCGACTTGATGGTGTACCTGCGCGCGTCAATCCCGACGCTGCAGACCCGCATCGCGTCACGTGGGCGTGGCTACGAGAGCGGCATCGACGTGGCGTACCTCGAGAGCTTGAACGTGCTGTACGACGCGTTCGCCGAGTCGTTCGACGCGGCGCGCGTCGTGACGGTCGATGCAGACAGTTTGGACTTCGTGGCGCGCGAAGCCGATTTCGAGGCGGTCTGCGCGCACTTGGAGCGGCATGGCGTGACGCCACCGGTGGTGCGGAAGTGAGGAGCGTGGCATGCGACTTCGCGCGCTGATCCTCGCCGCGTATCCGGAGCAGGCGACGCGTCTCGACGTGCCGGACACGGTCGTGACGGGCGTGACGCAGGATGCGTCACGCGTGACGCCAGGGTCGGTTTTCGTCGCGCGGCGTGGCGCCCGCTTCGATGGGCATGACTTCCTGCCGGCCGTGGTGGAGGCAGGTGCCGTCCTTGTGGTCGGGTCGCGCAACGAACCGCCCCTCGCGTCACTGGCTGGCGTGCCGTACCTGACCGTGGAGGACGATCTCGCAGCCGTGGCGCGACTCGCCGCGGCGTTGCACGGTTGGCCCTCGCGCAAGCTCCGCGTGATCGGCGTGACGGGCACCGACGGGAAGACGACCACCTCGGCGCTGCTCTGGTGGACCTTGCAGGGTCACGCCCCGTCGGCGCTGTTCTCGACCGCGATGGTGCGTCTCGGTGACGCACCGGGTGCGCCGGTTGGACACTTCACGACCCCGGAAGCGGACGTGGTGCAAGATTTCCTGGCGACGGCGGTGGACGACGGTTCGGGTCACGTCGTGCTCGAGTCGAGTTCGCATGGGTTGGCGTTGCAGCGACTCGAGGCGGTGGCGTACGACCTGGCCGTGGTGACGAACCTGACGCCCGAACACCTCGATTTCCATGGGACGTTCGAAGCGTACCGAGCGGCGAAGGCGACCCTCGTGGAGCGCGCGCCGCACGCGGTGTTGAACCGCGACGACGCCTCCTTCGACACGTTCGCTGCGAAGGCGGCGAGCGTCACGTCCTACGGCGAACGGGCCGACGCGGATTGGCGCCTCCTCGACGTCGAATCGCAGCCTGCGGGCTTACGCGCGCGGTTGCGTTCACCGGAGGGCGACGAACACGTCTTCGACCTCCCGTTGCCGGGCCGTTTCAACGCGTGGAATGCGGCGGCTGCCATCGCTGCGGCCGTGCATGAGGGCGTCCCGGTCGAGCTGGCCACCGCGCGCCTCGCCACCTTCCCAGGCGTTCCCGGTCGCATGGAACGCATCCAGGCGGAGCCGTTCGTCGCGCTCGTGGATTTCGCGCACACGCCCGCCGCGTTGACGAAGGCGCTCGACGCGCTCAATCCAACAGGACGTCGCATCGTGCTGGTGGGCGCCGCGGGGGAGCGCGACCCCGCGAAGCGCGCACCGCTCGGCGAGGTCGCGGTAAGGCACGCGGACGTTGCGGTTCTCACCGAGGAGGATTCGCGCAGTGAGGACGTGACGGCCATCCTCTCGCAAATGCGGGAGGGGGCGGTGGCGGCCGGGGGCGTGGAGGGTTCGACCTTCTTCGTGATTCCGGACCGGCGGGAAGCGATTCGCGTTGCCGTAGGTCTCGCGGAGCCGGGGGACGTGCTGCTTCTGGCCGGCAAAGGTCACGAATCGACCCTCGAACGCTCGGGGGAAACCTTGCCGTGGAGCGAGCGCGAGGAACTCCAACGGGCGCTGAGCGAGCGGCTCGAGGGGTCCGCGACGCACACGCTGCCTGCGTCGCCTTCGCTAGAGTGACGGCATGAACCTGCCCGCGTTCCTTGCTGCGAAGCGTGATGGTGAACGCCACGACGATGCGTCCCTCCAGGCGTTCGTGATGAGCGTGGCGTCGGGGGACGTCCCGGACTACCAGGCGGCCGCCTGGCTGATGGCAGTGATGTTCCGGGGTCTCGATGACCACGAGACGGGCGTCCTGACCGAGGCGATGGCCGATAGCGGTGCCCGGCTCGACCTAGGCGACTTGCCGTACACCGTCGACAAGCACTCGACGGGCGGTGTGGGGGACAAGACGACGCTCGTGCTCGCCCCGCTACTCGCCACGTTGGGTGCAACGGTCGCGAAGGCGTCGGGTCGTGGCTTGGGCCATACGGGCGGGACGATCGACAAGCTCGAGTCCATCCCGGGTTTCCGCGTGGCACTCGACGAGGCAGCGTTCCTCCGGCAGGCGCGCGAGGTGGGCGTCGTGGTGGCGGGACAGTCGAAGGCCATGGCGCCCGCCGATGGCGTGCTCTACGCCCTGCGGGACGCAACGGCGACGGTGGGGTCTCCCCCGTTGATCGCGGCGAGCGTGATGAGCAAGAAACTGGCGGGGGGAGCGAAGTCGATCGTTCTCGACGTGAAGGTGGGGCGGGGCGCGTTCATGAAGGACCTCGAGGCGGGGCGGGACCTGGCCCGCAGGATGCGCGCCATTGGTGCGCATGCGGGCCGCAACGTGGCGGTGGTCTTGTCGAGCATGGAGCAGCCGCTCGGACGCACCGTCGGGAATGCGCTCGAGGTGCAGGAAGCGATCGAAACGCTGGAAGGGCGAGGGCCGGACGACTTGCGCGAGCTGGTCGTCACCCTGGCAACCGAAGTGCTGACCGCGTCGGGCCGCACGACCGACCGCTCGGTCGTGGAGGGCGCGCTCGACGACGGTTCGGCACGCCAACGGTTCGATGCGTGGATCGAAGCGCAAGGCGGCGACCTGGATCACCCTGATGCGCTCGCCGTTGCGCCCGACACGTGGATACTCGAGAGCGACCGGGATGGCGTCGTTGCCGATCTCGACGCCCTTGCGGTGGGTGAGGTCGTGCGTGCCCTGGGTGGGGGGCGCACGAAGAAGGAGGATGCCGTCGACCTTGGGGTCGGCGTGTCCCTGCACGCCAAGGTGGGGGACGCCGTCGCTGCAGGCGACCCGCTCGTCACGGTGCATCACCGCGACGGCCGTGGACTGGAAGAGGCGAGGGAGGCACTGGCGTGCGCCGTTCGCGTGGCGGACGATGCGACCCCGGCACCGTTGATCTTCGAGGTTCTGCCCGCCCTTGGGGAGCCGGGCGCGTGAGCGAGCGTCGCGCTGCGCTGCACGCGAACCTGCCGCCCGAGCGGCGTGAACGGTTCGCGCGGCACTTGGTGCTGCCCGAAGTGGGACCGGAGGGCCAGGCCGCCCTTTCCAAGGCGTCGGTGTTGGTGGTCGGGGTCGGAGGCCTGGGCGCGCCGGCCGTGGCGTACCTGGCCGGTGCGGGATTGGGGCGCCTCACGCTCGTGGAACCGGGCGAGGTGCGCCGGTCCGACCTGCACCGGCAGATCCTCTACCGGGAGGAGGACGTCGGTTGGCCGAAGGTGGAGGTCGCCGCCGCCCGCGCGCGGGAGGTGGATCCCGAGTTGCACGTGTTGGCGCAGGCCACGGTCTTCTCACCCGACAACGGGCGTGAACTGGTTCGGGGCCACGACGTGGTAATCGATGCGACCGACAATCCCGCCACCCGTTACCTGGTGTCCGACGCCTGCGTGCTGGAAGACGTCCCGCTCGTCTTCGGCTCGGTTTCGCGGGTCGAGGGGCAAGTGGCGCGACTGGTGCGCGACCGCGGGGAGGATGGCGCCTGGCGGCGCGCCCCGTGCTACCGCTGCCTGCACCCCGAATCACCACCCGCAGGCTCGATTCCGTCCTGCGCGGAGGCGGGCATAATTGGACCCGCCGCGGGCGTGATGGGTGCCTGGATGGCGCTCGAGGCCATGCGGGTCGTGACCGGCACCCTGCCCGCAACCCCATTGGGGTTGCTGCACCTGGACTTGGGGACGTGGATGACGCAGCGCGTGGCGGTCGACCGGAGGCCAAGCTGCGCTGCCTGCGGTGACGCCCCCACGATCGATCGTCTCGTTCTCGACGAGGCGGCCTGCCTGTCGGGCGATCCCTTTCCGGGAACTTGAAGCAACGACCCTCGCCTACCCGCGACGACCGACGTTTTGCGCAAGTCCCCCACGCCCTGAACCAATACATGACCTTGACCTGACGACAAGCAATCTCGTATACTTCGGTTTGCACCGCCGCGGGGTGGAGCAGTCTGGTAGCTCGTCGGGCTCATAACCCGAAGGTCACAGGTTCAAATCCTGTCCCCGCAACCAAACGCCGAGAGGGGCCCCGAAAGGGGCCCTTCCTCGTGACGGTGCAGACGAGGAGGTCGTCATGAACGACGACACTGATCACCTGTTGATGAACACGCCCGAGGCAAGCGATGAACCCATGCGCAGCGGGTTCGTGGCCATCCTCGGCAAGCCCAACGTGGGCAAATCCACGCTCCTGAACACGCTTCTCGGCGTGAAGGTGGCGCCCATCACCCCCAAGCCGCAAACGACCCGCAAGGGAGTGCGCGGCATTTGGACGGACCGGGAGGACCGCCGGCAACTCGTGTTCGTCGACACGCCGGGCCTTCACCGTGGCCGCACCGAACTCGACACCTTCATGACCCGCGAGATTCGCGGGGCGATCGCCGACGTCGAAGTCATCTTGTGGGTCGTCGACCTGCGCCGCCCCCCAGGCGACGAGGACAAGGACGTGGCGCGGCTGCTGACGGGCATCGACCCGACGACGCCCATCTACCTGATTGGCAACAAGCTCGACGTCGCGAAGTACCCCGAGGAAGCCATGGACCTGTATGGCGACCTCGGTCCGACCATCGCGCGTCGCTACATGCTCTCCGCGCTCGACGATCCCGAGGCCGTGTACGACCTGCGGGAGGACCTGCTCGCACTGCTTCCCGAGGCGCCCTTCTACTTTCCCGAGGACCTGCGCAGCGACCAGTCGCGCGAACAATGGGCGGCCGAGTTGATTCGCGAGAGCGCCATGATGCACCTGCGCCAGGAACTCCCGTACAGCGTGGCGGTTCAAGTGACCGGGTGGGAGGAGGCGGACGAGGCGCGCGGCCAACCGTTGATCATTCAAGCCGACCTGTGGGTCGAGAAGCCGCAGCATCGCCGCATCGCGATTGGCCACGGGGGCCGCATGATCAAGGAGATTGGGCGCACGGCCCGCAAGCAACTCGAGGTATTCCTCAGTCAGCAGATCTTCCTGGACCTCGAGGTGGTCGTGCGCCGTGATTGGCGCATGGACCCAGAAGCGCTCAGGGAGTTGGGGTACGGATCGTAGTGCCGATCTTCGCGCGTTGGCGCCGCATCGACACACTGCCCGGACCCCGTGGGAGGGATCCCATGCCGGGCGTGTACGAGATTGCCGATGCGGAGAAGCGCCTCGTGTACATCGGACAGTCGGGCAGCGACGTGCCGCGCCGCATCCGGCAGCATTTGAGCGAGGGGGCGTGCGTCGCGAGCGTGGCGTCGTACTGGCGCTGGTCGTACAGCCGGGTGCCCAAGACGGAGGAGGCGGACCTGCTCGCTCGCTACCGCGAGCAGCATGGCGACCTGCCGCCGTGCAACCGCGCCACGCCGCTGGTGCGGTCGAACGAACGACGGTTGCGCGAACGCTTCGCAAGCGAATCGTAAGTCCTATGTCATGCCGTGTTTTGCACATGGTCGCCTGAAGTCGCGTGCTAGGGTTTTGGGTGGATGTGGCGCGAATCGTCGCGCCAGAACGCTCATTCTTTGGAGGGACATCATGCGCACCATCTTCGTTACGCTCCTCGCTTCGCTCGTTCTTGGCGGTGCCGCCCTGGCACAGGATTCCGGTTGGGCAGGCGTAAGCGCCGGCTACCCCGGCGTCTCTGCGCACGTGGGGATTGCCGACGTGGGCCTCGAAGGCCTCTCCGTCCGCGTCAACCTGGGCTACGACTACGTCGAACCGACCGGCCTCGCGCTCGGCGCGGATCTTCTCTACGGGCTTCCCGTCGACACGGGTGACATTCCTGGCGCCCTGTACCTCGGCGTGGGTGGAATGACCATCCCCTCGACCTCGTTCACCGTGCACGGGATTGCCGGTGTGGAGGTTGCCCTCATGGATCTCGGTCTCGACCTTGCCGACTTCAGCCTGTTCGCCGAAGGCGGCGTGAACTACGGCATTGACGTGTACGACACCGAGGATGGCGACGAAGGCGCGACCGGGGTTGGCTTCCTTGCCCGCGCAGGCGTGAACTACCACTTCGACTTCTAAACCTCGTTACGGATCGAACGACCGCGTGCCGGTCTCCCTCGTGGAGACCGGCACGTTTTCTCTCAGGTACGCCCATGGGGTAGCGTTTCGCGAGATCGGACCGAACCAACCGGACCGACGTGACCCCTGGAGGTACCGCCATGCAGCCACGCATCCTTCGCATCTTGCTTCTCACCGCCGTGTCGTTCCTGGCGTTGGCCCACGCTCAAGACCGAGATTCGTACCTTGGCGCCTCGACCGGTGCCGTTTCGCTGCTTGGGTACGTCGGCCTTCCCGTCAGCGCGCACGTGGGTTTCGAGGACGTGCTGTTCGGCCAGGTCGACGTGCGCGTGGGCGGCACGTACTACGTGGGGAGTGGTGACGGCGCCGAGGTGCACGTCGATGCGCTGTACACCCTGCCGAGCGTGGATGGACCCGACGTGTACCTAGGTGTGGGTCCGCGCGCCTTTCTGGTGGAAAGCGACGGCCTGGCCGGGCTCGGCCTGTTGGCAGGCGCGGCGTTTCCCTTCACGCCAAGCCTGACCGGCTTCGCGGAGTTCCAGGCGAACACGTACTTCCTGGGTCCTCTCGGGGTGACGGTGGGGGGCGTGCGGTTAGGCGTGAACGTTCCGCTCGACTGATCGACCGTGCGAAGGGCATCGAGCCTCCGGGTCGCGTTCAACCCACGAGGTACAGCAGGCGTTGCAGGTGACCGGGGAGCGCATCGGAAGCGATGCCGCGCTTGGGCATGCTGAAGCCGGGTGGGTAACGGGTGGCTTCCACCGTGAACGGAAGTTCCCGCAACTTGCGGGGGTCGTAATCCAGATCGTCGAACGTGGCGTGGAACGAGACTTGCACGTCGGTCATGTGCTCGACGATCGACGCGACGCCCTTGCCTTGCGCGAGGAGCCGTAGTTTCACGAGTTCGAAGAAGGCGTTCACCTCGGGTGGGAAGGGACCCCTGCGTTCGCGGAGTTCCTTGGCGATGCGACTCACCTGCGCGAGGCCGGTCGCCTCGGCCAGCGCTCCGTACGCCGCGATGCGCTCCTCGTCGTCGGGGAGGTAGGTGGCGGTCAGGCGCGCATCGACGTTCAGGTCGATCGACGGTGCCGCCTGGGCGTCGCTGGGGGCGTCCTCACCCTTGAGCTTGGCGACCTCCTCGGCGAGGAGTTCGGTGTACACCTCGAGCGACACGGCGCTCACGTGGCCGTGCTGCTCGGGTCCGAGCAGGTTGCCGACCCCGCGAATCTCCATGTCCTTCTCGGCGAGCAGGTGTCCAGACCCAAGGTCGTTGAGTTCCGCGATGGCGTACAGGCGGCGTTGCGCCTGTTCGGTCAAGCGGCCGGGATAGAGGAGGTACGCCCACGCTTCGGTGTTCCTTCGTCCGACGCGCCCCCGCAACTGGTAGAGCTGCGCAAGGCCAAGCCGATCGGCACGCT